>NZ_JBHIQS010000003.1:0-230016 GCF_042196685.1 Bartonella sp. AC329YNZD
ATTCAATCTGGTTCGACGGATGCAGTGACGGGTAACCAGCTTCATGCGTTAGGTGATAATGTTGCGAAGTCTTTAGGTGGTAGCGCTAGCTATGAAAACGGCACTTGGACAGCCCCTACATTCACGGTTAAGAGCGTTAAAGAAGATGGCAATACAGAAGATAAAGAATATCATGATGTAACCACAGCCTTTGCTGGAGTAGGTAGTTCTTTCGCGAATGTGAATAATTCCATCACGAATATTCATAATGAGCTTAAGAATGAGATTAATAAAGTTGTAGGAGACAGTCTTGTTAAGCAGGATTCTGAAACGAAAGTAATCAAGATTGGGGCTGAAACAGAGGGCAGAACAATCACAATTGCAAACAGTAATGGTGATACACGTAGTATTTTTGGCGTGAAAGCGGCAACTCTCTCTGAAGATTCAACAGAAGCAGTAAATGGTTCCCAGCTTTATTCCTTGAATAAGACACTAGCGACATATTTTGGTGGAGGTGCGAGCTATGAAAATGGTGCATGGACGGCGCCTACTTTCAAAGTTACGACCTTTAATGAATCTGGAAATGCTGAAGAACATAGCTATGCCAATATTGCAGAAGCGTTTGCAGGTGTAAGCAGTTCATTCACGAAGCTTCACAATGATATTACAGATAATGATAATATTAAGCAGAATGCATTGTTGTGGAGTGATGAAGATAGTGCGTTTGTAGCGCTTCATGAGCAAGGTGACAAAAGAAGCAAGAGCAAACTGAAGTTACTTTTAGATGGAGATATTTCTGAAGGGTCTAGTGAGGCGATTACGGGTAACCAGCTTTATTCTTTGAATAAGACACTAGCGATGTATTTAGGTGGAGGAGCGCGCTATGAAGGTGGCGCATGGCATGCTCCAGAGTTCAAGGTTGCGCGCTTTAATGCAGATGGTAGTTTATCGGATAAGAAGAACTATAATGATGTTGCAGGTGCCTTTGAAGGTGTTAGTGAGAGTATGACGCTTATCAACGACCGAATTAAAGAGGTTTCTAGCAATATAGATACGAATAGTTTGCATTGGAATGAAGACGCCGGGTCGTATGATGCGAGTTATAAGGGAGTCTCGAGTAAGATTACGAATGTTTTGGGTGGCAAGGTTGAAAAAGGTTCGCAAGAAGTAGTGAATGGAGGTCAGCTATGGGAGACGAATGAGAAGGTCAACGAGGTTGATCATAAGGTAGATAAGCTAGACCAACATGTTAAAGATATTGAAACTGCGGTTATAGATGGAGCTGTTAACTATGACAAAGATGCGGAAGGTAAGAAGAGCAATAGCATCACGTTGGTGGGTGGGAATGACAGCGAACCTGTGTTGATAGACAATGTCGGGGATGGTAAGATTGAGATAGGTTCTAAGGAAGCTGTTAATGGTGGTCAGTTGCATGATTATACAGAAAAGCAGATGAAGATAGTTCTTGACGATGCGAAGAAATATACGGATGATAAAGTTAGTAGTCTTGTCAATGATAGTCTTAACGAGTCGAAATCTTATACAGATATGAAATTTGAGACGTTAAATTATGCCATTGAAGATGTCCGCAAGGAGGCAAGGCAAGCAGCTGCTATTGGTTTGGCTGTGTCTAATTTACGTTACTATGATATACCAGGATCCTTAAGTGTCTCATTTGGTAGTGGTTTGTGGCGGAGTCAATCGGCATTTGCTATTGGTGCTGGTTATACATCTGAAGATGGAAATATCCGCTCGAATGTATCTATTACGAGTGCTGGAGGTCATTGGGGCATAGGCGCTGGGATTACTCTGAGGTTGAGATGATAATAGAGAAAATGACTATTATTATAAAAAAGAGAAGTATGTTAGTGAATGTTTTGTTTGCTCTTGCCTTAATAGGCAAGGGCGAAAGCTTTGCTAATGAGAATGATAATATTTATACAGTGCATCCACCGCACTTATCGATACCTAAGGGTGAACCTGGTGAAACACGCCGAATTATTATGCAGTTTTATGACTGGACTTTGATTTGTGATGAAAAACAAAAGCTCAAGCAAGGTATATGTAATGTAACACAGACTGTTCATGATCAGGAAGGAAATACTATTTTTAGTTGGTCTCTTGTTTCTACGACAAATGGTCAAGCAGTGATGCTTTTTCGAACATTGCCAAATTCTGATATAAATGTTCCGATTCAAATGTTTGTGAAAGGTTATAAAAAACCTATTCTTATTCATTATACGCGATGTAATGAAACGGTTTGTTTGGCACAATCACCTGTAGGGCCAGTTTTTGCTAAACAAATAGAGCAGAACAATAAAGTACGTATTTCTTATAAGCTTAAAGAGGGAAAGGTATTTTCTTTTACTGTACCATTTAAAGGATTAAATGCAGCACTTAATTCTTTGCGTCCTTAGAAACATCGAGTGATTTTAACAAGGGTCATTTTTCATAACTCGTTGTGTTATATTTTTTAATGTGAATTATAGGATAAGATAAGTAAAAAGTTTTATGTAATATGCTATAGAGGTGATTTCTTCAAAAGAGTAGGAATTTTATGAATATAAAGTCACAATAAGTGATTTATGTGTAATAGAAAATCAAGTTAGAGTTTTTCATAAAGCTTAGAGAGTGATTGCATTATTTGTTAGAAATACTCAATTTTAAATAAATGAAAATACGTCTTCCTTACAATAATGAGTAAGCTAAATTCTTTTTTTAGCTTCATATGGGTTTTTAGGGCCGTCTGATTAAGCATTAATATTTTTCAATTGAAGTGTTGTAATAATAGATAAATTTATAATCCTAGAGAATTTTTTGAACGATAGTTTTTCTTTGTATTCACGAGATAACAGCTATTGTAGTTGCATTTTGTAGTACTACGGAACTTTTATTCCAATATAATCAAAGCTGTTTCGTCAAACGAGGCTAGTGTGTGGAGAAAGCTATTGAAGAAAAAAGTAAAAATTCTTCTTATAAACTATTCCAATATATAGGTTTTTGTAACATTAGGAGTCAGCAGATAATATGATAGTGCTGGTTTGTTACAATAGAGGTATGCTCCGGTAAATGGTATAAAGAAAAGAGCATAATTTATAAAAATTAATGTGAACGTAAACGATTAATTTATAGTTTTCAATTCATAAAGAGAAGAATGATTTCATGAAAACAACCAAAAGATTATACCAAAATCTGAATAATGCTAGCGTAGAAAATTTTGATGATAGAAAAAGAAGGAATGGTTTCTTTTATTATTTGATGCTGCATTGTTGCTTTATTTAGGAGTGAGTAGAAGAGTTTTTGCGTTTATTTATTGGGGGAAACGCTCAAAGGATGAGAGAAATGACCCCGTTAAATTATGGTTCAAAAGAGTCAGAGCGAGGAGAAACATGCGATACTGAAGCAGATCAGTTCTATGATCCGTGTGGTAGTAATAAAAACAATCTTTCTGCATTGTCACGAACAGAGGCACACTCCATATTTGTTGATATAAAGGGACAACAGAGAAAAAAATATTGTAAACAGAAACAGGTTTTTATTCAATCGGAAACAGCTTTTGAGTTTCATGGTCAGACAATGATAGGAGCTCAAAAAACAAAAAAACTCAAAGTTCCTTTTCTTCGACGGTTTTCTCAAGTAAAATCCCCACCTCTTTATGCGGCGCTTGATCTGGGAACGAATAATTGTCGTCTTCTTATCGCATCTCCCAGTAAACCTGGATATTTTCGTGTTGTTGATGCTTTTTCTCGTATTGTACGATTGGGAGAAGGTTTAATAAATAACGGTTTTCTTAATACGCAAGCTATGGATCGTGCGATTGAAGCATTAAAGATTTGTCATTTAAAATTAAAACAAAGGCATATTAAGCGTTATCGTTTGATTGCAACGGAAGCTTGCCGTTCAGCGGAAAATGGTAGGCATTTTATTCAGCGTGTTTTGGATGAAACAGGTCTTGAATTGGAAATTGTTGATCGGCAAACAGAAGCGCGTTTTGCGGTTACAGGGTGCAGTACGCTTGTTGAGCCAAATATTGATGCAATTGTGCTTTTTGATATTGGAGGAGGATCATCAGAAATTGTTCTCCTTGATGTTTCTCAAAAACGTTCTTTTCGTTTATCTGGACAGATTATCGCTTGGACTTCTCTTCCTGTTGGTGTTGTTACACTTGCTGAACGTTTTGGAGGAAATAATATTAGTTTAGACGATTTTGAAAAAATGAAAAGCTATGTGCGAAGGTTGTTAAATAATTTTTCAGATCGTCATAAATTAGGAGAGTTAGCGCAAGGTCCGAAGTTTCATCTTTTGGGAACCTCTGGTACAGTTACGACTTTAGCAGGAATGTATCTTAATTTAGAGCGTTATGATAGAAGAAAAGTGGATGGCATTTGGATGAATGATGCAGACATTACTCTTATGACAAAACGCCTATTGTCATGGGATATAGAAAAACGCGTAATAAGTCCTTTTATTGGGCGAGAGAGAGCAGATTTAGTTTTAGCTGGTTGTGCAATTTTAGATGTTATTCGAGAAGTTTGGCCAAGTCAGCGTTTAAGGGTTGCTGATCGTGGATTAAGGGAAGGAATTTTAATAGAGCTGATGTTACGCGATGGTGTATGGTGTCGTCATAGAAAGAGCAGAGATTTCAAGCGTTAGAGAACTAAATATGGAGACAATGAATAACGATGAAAAAAATAACAAAAACACCCAAGGGTGGCTATGGAGGTTCAGGGTCACATGAATTATATCAGCGCGTAAAAAAGAAAGCAGGAACCATTAAAGCTTCATCACGGCGATGGTTAGAGAGGCATCTGAATGATCCTTATGTTCATCAGTCAAAAGTAGATGGTTATCGTTCACGTGCGGCTTATAAACTCATTGAAATTAATGAACGTTATAGTTTTTTGAAAAAAGGACAAAAGGTTATTGATCTAGGAGCAGCACCTGGGGGATGGTGTCAGGTGGTTGGGCATATAGTAGGGTCAAGTGATGAAAAGCCTAGCGTGGTTGGTATTGATTATTTGCATGTTGATCCGTTGCCTGGGGTTGTAATGCTGGAAATGGATTTTTTACATGCAGATGCACCGCAGAAATTAATTGATGCTTTAGGAACAAAGCCGGATGTTGTGCTTTCTGATATGGCTGCACCAACAACAGGACATCGTCAAACAGATCATTTAAGAACGATTTATTTATGTGAAGTTGCTGCTGATTTTGCTCTTTCTGTTCTAAAACCTGGTGGGCATTTTTTGGCAAAGGCTTTTCAAGGTGGAGCAGAAAACACTCTTCTCACAATACTAAAACAGCATTTTAAAAAAGTCTATCATGTTAAACCACCCGCAAGTCGATCAGAATCAGTGGAGCTTTATCTTTTAGCGCTTGAATTTAAGGGAAAAACAAAAATACAAGAATAGCACCTTCTTTTAAGAAGGCTTAACTTTACTTACGTATTTGAAAAAGCTTAACTTTACGCATGTATTTAAGTATGATGATTTTTTCAAATAGTTATTCAGAGATATTTAGAGTTTCTCTGTTAACAATGATGAAAAACTGGTAAAATTAATATATTGCCTATAGAGGTAGAAAGATTGATTCCTCAGTGAGCGCTTCCAATGAAATTTCTTGATCAAGCTAAAGTTTATATTCGTTCTGGTAATGGAGGTTCCGGAGCAGTATCATTTCGTCGTGAAAAATTCATAGAATTTGGGGGGCCTGATGGGGGGAATGGGGGGCGGGGAGGTGATGTCTGGGCGCTTGTTGTTGATGGGCTTAACACGCTGATTGATTATCGATACCAACAACATTTTAAAGCAAAAACAGGGGGACATGGCAAGGGGCGTAATATGACGGGTGAGAAGGGTGATGATGTCATCCTTAAAGTTCCGGTTGGGACGCAAATTTTTGAAGAAGATAATACAACGTTAATCTGTGATTTAACGGAAGTGGGACAGCGCTATCGCCTTGCAAAAGGCGGGAATGGCGGTTTTGGCAATCTTCACTTTACAACATCGACAAATCGGGCACCGCGTCGTGCAAATCCAGGTTTGTCTGGAGAAGAGCGTGCAATATGGCTTCGTTTGAAGTTAATTGCTGATGCGGGACTTGTTGGTTTACCAAATGCTGGGAAATCGACTTTTTTAGCTTCTGTGACGGCTGCAAAACCAAAAGTTGCAGATTATCCTTTTACCACTCTACATCCTCATCTTGGTGTTGTACGAATTGATGGTCGTGAATTTGTTTTGGCTGATATTCCGGGGTTAATCGAAGGAGCCCATGAAGGGGTGGGAATTGGAGACCGTTTTTTAGGACATGTGGAACGTTGTCGTGTCCTCCTTCATTTGATTTCTGCTCAAGAAGAAGATGTTGCAAAAGCATATCAAATTGTGCGTCATGAACTTGAGTCTTATGGAAACAATCTAAGTAATAAGACTGAAATTGTCGCTTTAAGCCAAATAGATACGCTCACGGTTGACGAGCGTAAAACGAAACAGGAAGCTTTACAAAGAGTAACGGATCAACCTGTTATGATGTTTTCTGCGGTTAGTCGCGAAGGTTTAGAAAATGTGCTGCGTGCTGGTGCACGTATTATTGAAATTTCACGTAAAGAGGAGAACGGTGGGGATAGCAGGATTGATTGAGATGGCTGTTGGATTGCAAAAACTCACACACTATAAACGTATCGTGGTCAAAATTGGATCTGCACTTTTGGTTGATCCTCAGACAGGGTTACGGGTTGAATGGCTTAAAAGTTTGATCAGTGATGTTGTTGGATTACACAAAAAAGGTGTAGAGATATTATTGGTGTCTTCAGGGGCTATTGCTTTAGGAAGGACATTGCTACAGCTTCCTAAGGGGGCTTTGAAATTGGAAGAAAGTCAGGCATGTGCTGCTTTGGGGCAAATTGAGTTAGCGAAAACCTATGGTGATGCGCTTGCTCAACATGGGCTCAAAACAGGCCAAATTTTGCTTACTTTATTTGATACGGAGGAGCGAAGACGTTATCTCAATGCACGTGCAACGATTGAGATGCTTTTATATTTGGGGGCTGTGCCTGTTATTAATGAGAATGATACTGTTGCGACAACTGAAATTCGTTATGGTGATAATGACCGTTTAGCTGCACGTGTGGCAACAATGGTGAGGGCAGATCTTTTAATACTTTTATCTGATATTGATGGTCTTTATACAAAGTCTCCCCATAGAGATCCTACGGCTGAATTTATACCTTTTGTTGCATCCATTACGCATGATATCGAAAAAATGGCAGATGTTGCTGCTTCAGAGTTTTCGCGGGGAGGAATGAAGACTAAGCTTGATGCCGGAAAAATAGCTAATGCTGCTGGAACGGCGATGATTATCACTTCAGGCAAACGTATGAATCCCCTTGCTGCAATTGACAAAGGTGAACGCAAGAGTTTTTTTGCAGCAAGTAAGAAATCTGTCAATGCTTGGAAAACATGGATTTCTGGTCATTTAGATCCATCTGGTGTTTTGACGATTGATCAAGGAGCCATTAGGGCTCTTGAAACAGGAAAATCATTATTAGCAGCAGGGGTTATTGGCGTTGAGGGAAATTTCCAGCGTGGGGATACGGTTGCAATTGTTGGTACAGATGGAGTTGAGATTGCGCGTGGACTTGTAAGCTATGACAAAGATGAGGCTGTACGCATTATAGGACATAAAAGTGAAGAAATTGAAGCTATTCTTGGGTATGAGGCGCGCTCTGCTATGGTGCATCGTAATGATATGATTGTACGTTGCTTGATCAATTCTGTTTAAAAAAGTTACTTTTGTTTTTATTATTTTGGCAGAGTGGATGATACGATGACTTTAGAAGAAAAAATGAAAGATATGGGACAAAAAGCACGCTATGCCGCTGCAGCATTGGCTGTTGCTTCTTCTGAGCAAAAGAACAATGCATTGGAAATGATCGCTTTAAGCCTAGAGGCTTACTCAGATGAAATTTTACAGGCGAATTGTTTGGATTTAGAGAAGGCTGCTCAGAATAATTTGAAAGCAGCAATGATTGATCGGCTTAGATTAGATGAATTGCGTTTGGGTGCAATGATAGATAGTGTTCGTCAAGTTGCTCATTTATCTGATCCTGTTGGGCAGGTCATAAGTGCGTGGACACGCCCCAATGGGCTTCATATAAGTCGTGTAAGAACACCTCTTGGTGTAATTGGCATTATTTATGAGAGTCGCCCAAATGTTACAATTGATGCGAGTGCTTTGTGTTTAAAAGCGGGCAATGCTGCGATTTTGCGCGGTGGTTCGGATAGCTTTCATTCTTCTCATGCACTTCATTGTGCGTTGGTACAAGGATTAGAGCGCTCTGGTTTACTCAAAGATGCTATCCAAATGGTTGGAACGACAGATCGTGCTGCCGTTGGGGAAATGCTTAAAGGATTGGATGGAGCGATTGATGTGATCGTACCACGTGGTGGAAAGAGCCTTGTTGCCCGCGTTCAGTCTGATGCACGTGTTCCAATTTTTGCTCATTTGGAGGGACTTTGTCATATTTATATTGATAAATCGGCAGATTTAGATATGGCACGCAATATTGTTTTAAATGCAAAGCTGCGGCGAACAGGGATATGCGGTGCTGTTGAGACAGTTCTCATTGACAGCCAAGCATTAAAAAAGTTTCTTCCTGTTTTAACTGCTTTACAGGAGAAGGGATGTGAAATTCGCGCCACAGAAGATATTGTTTTTCTTATGCCAGATGTAAAATTAGCCTCTGAAGAAGATTGGTCACATGAATATCTTGATGCTATTCTTTCTGTTAAAACGGTTGAGGGGGTTGAGGGAGCTATTGCTCATATAAAGCGTTATTCATCAGGACATACGGAATCGGTTATTGCTGAGGATTTGGAAGTGGTGAAGATCTTTTTTAATCATTTAGATTCAGCTATTTTATTACACAATGCATCGACACAGTTTGCTGATGGAGGTGAATTTGGTTTTGGAATGGAAATTGGTATCGCAACAGGAAAAATGCATGCACGTGGTCCCATAGGTGTTGAACAGCTAACATCATTTCAATATCATGTTAAAGGAAATGGTCAGGTTAGAGTTTGAAAAGCCTATTTTTTCCATGGAAAAATTGTATGCCACATGTTGAAAGATCTAATGTTGTAGGTCTTTTTGGTGGTTCCTTTAATCCGCCGCATGCGGGGCACCTTCTCGTTGCAAAAATTGCCATTCGGCGTTTACATCTTGATCAGTTATGGTGGATGGTTAGTCCAGGCAATCCTTTAAAGGATTGTACACAGTTACTCCCTTTAGAGGAGAGAATGCGATTAAGTTTTAAACTTATTGACCATCCGAAAATTCGCTTGACAGGTTTTGAAAAAGCTATAGGGAGCAAAGTATCGGTAGATACAATTTTCCATATTCTTACCCATTACAGTGGTGTAAATTTTGTATGGATTATGGGAGCGGATAGTTTTACAACGATACATCATTGGTATCGATGGCGTGATATTGTCTCTATGCTTCCTATTGCGATTATTGATCGTCCTTTAGGCAATAGGTCGGCACTCTTTTCTCCTATGGCACAGATTTATCGCCGATTTCGTTTGGATGAGAGAGAAAGTGGGCGCTTACCTTTTATAAAACCGCCAGTTTGGACTTATTTGCATGGACCTTTATCTTTTCAATCTTCAACAAACCTTCGTTTGGAGAAGAATGATTTTTCTTGAACATTTCATAAGATTCTGCTTCTTTCTAAAGAAGTCTCTTTTTGACATTACACAACGACAAGAAAGGATATTGATCTGAAAAACGTTGCACACAAACACTCTTATGATATTATGCCTTCAAAAGAAAAAAAAGTTTTTTCTGTTAGTGAGAGTCTTGAAGTTATTCTCAAGAGTTTAGAAGATACAAAAGCAGAAGATATTGTTGCTATTGATATTCGAGGGAAGTCATCTTTGGCTGATTATATGGTCATAGCTTCAGCAAATTCGCAGCGTCATGTATCTTCTGTTGCTGATCATTTATTACATACTTGGAAAGATAGTGGGCAGGGGCTTGCGCGTGTAGAAGGGCTTGCTGGAGGTGACTGGGTATTGATTGATACAGGTGATATTATCATTCATCTTTTTCGTCCAGAAATTCGTCTTTTTTATAATTTAGAAAAAATATGGATGACACCGGATTTAAATGATACAACATCAGTTCTTTTCGGAGATCATTAAAATGCAAATTTCTATTTTTGCGGTTGGTCGTATGAAAAGTGGGGCAGAGCAAACATTGGTTCAACATTATTTGGATCGTTTTTCTAAAAGTTCTGGTGCTGTAGGATTTCATTTAAAAAAGTTACACGAGATATCAGAAAGTCGTGCTCAAACAGCGCGTCAGCGTATGGAGGAAGAGGGGAAGAGACTCATTGAATTTTTGCCTGAAAAATATCAATTAATTGTGTTAGATGAGCGCGGAGAGTCGATTTCTTCAGCTGCTTTTGCTGAAAAATTAGGGTTTTATCGTGATGAAGGCATTCGAGATGTCATCATTGCTTTGGGGGGGCCAGATGGGCATAATGAACAGATAAGAAATCGTGCTGATTTTCTTTTATCTTTTGGTTTTATGACGTGGCCACATCAAATTGCGCGCATTCTTCTTGCAGAACAACTTTATCGTGCTGTAACAATTGCAAATCATCATCCGTATCATCGTTTTTAATATTTTTGTGCAATTTTTAGTACTTATTTATCTATTTATTAATATTGTTTTAGCCGACACCATTTAAAGCATCTTTAATGTATACGATGAGCTGTAATGGTTGTGCAAATGAAAAAGATTCTTCATAAAAAGATGCAATATTTATATGGGGAATGCGTGATATTTGTGGTACTACTCTTGAGTATGTTTTTTTGCTTTTCTGCATCGCATGCGGAAGATACAATGAGTAGTACGGCGGCACATAAAGCATTGGGAGAAATTCGCCAAAATATTTCACTTTCGCGTGAGCGTGTTACTATTCTTACGCGTCAAGTTGAGCATTTAAAAAAAGATCAACGTGTTTTGAGTGATGCACTTATAAAAGCGGCTAAAGAAGAACGTACAGTAGCAGATGATATTGCTAAAAGGGAAGAAAAGCTTAAGAAAATGATAGAACAGCGGGTACAAGTCTATCAAAGTTTAAAAAGTCGTCGTGCTGAATTTGCGGAAGTTCTTGCAATTTTGGAACGTATGGGATTGAATCCCCCTCCTGCTCTTATGATACAGCCAGAGGATGTGTTGGTTTCTATGCGTAGTTCTGTTTTATTAGGCGCTGTTATTCCTCAAATGCAAGAGAAAACACGAGATTTAACAGAGAAACTCAAGGAGTTGACCAATTTAAGCAATTCCATTACCATGGAATATACGGTATTAAAGACAAAACTGCAAAATCAAGCAGAGCAGCGAAAACGTCTAGAGCTTTTATTAGACAAAAAAAACAAGCTACAAGAAAAATCAGAAAAAGAACTTACAGAACAGCAACAAAAAAATATTTCTCTTGCTAAAAAAGCGCAGTCTTTGGAAGAATTGATTTTAGAGCTTGATCGTCAGTCAAAATTTAGCTCTGATTCATCAATACAGGTACGGAAAAATTTACAATTGTTAGAGCAGTCGAATTTTGAAAGCCGAAAAGGTTCTTTACTTTTCCCTGTTTCAGGAAAAAGAATTCGATTTTCTCATAATAATTCGCAGATTACGCGCTTTGGTGAAACGATTGAAACAGAGTCAGGTGCTGTTGTTATATCACCTGTGGATGCTTTTATTGCTTTTGCTGGGCCATTTCGTTCTTACGGACAGTTAATTATTCTCAATGTTGGAAATGGTTATCATATCATTCTTACCGGAATGTCGAAAATTAATGTAAAACAAGGGCAGTTTGTTCTTTCAGGGGAACCTTTGGGTATGATGGAGATGCAATTTATTGCGAATAGTGTTGCATTGGATATAGGCAAAACTGCTCCAATGCTTTACATTGAGTTTAGAAAGCAGGGAAAACCTATAAATCCAACTCCTTGGTGGCAGACTGAAAAAACGAGAAGGAGCCAAAATGATTCGTAAAGTTATTCTTTTGGTCGCTGGGGTATTGCTCGGCGCCAGTTCAATGATTATGGTGCAGTCTGTTGCTGCAAACAATGAAGGTAATGCGTATAAGCAGTTGGCTATATTTGGCGATATTTTTGAACGTGTTCGTATGCAGTACGTGACGGTTCCAGATGATAAAAAGCTTATCGAAAATGCTATCAATGGTATGCTTACATCGCTTGATCCCCATTCATCTTATATGAATGCTGAAGAAGCCAAGGACATGCGGGATTCTACGAAAGGAGAATTTGGCGGTCTTGGTATTGAGGTCACTATGGAGAAAAACTTAATTAAAGTTGTCTCTCCAATGGATGATACACCTGCTTCAAAAGCAGGTATTTTATCAGGAGACCTTATTTCAAAAATTGATGACGTACAAACGAATGGTCAAACATTGAATGAAGCTGTTAATAAAATGCGAGGGGCTCCTGGAACGCCAATTACCTTGACAATTATTCGTTCTGGCGTTGATAAGCCATTTGAAGTTAAGATTGTTCGTGATATCATTAAAGTGAAAGCGGTGAAATATCGCGTTGAGGGTGACATTGGATATTTGAGAATTATTCAGTTTTCTGAGCAGACATTGGGTAATCTTCTAGCGGCAATTAAAGATATCCAATCTCAAATTCCTGAAGATAAATTAAAAGGTTATGTCCTTGATTTACGGCTTAATCCTGGTGGGCTTTTAGATCAAGCTGTTAATGTTTCGAGTGCTTTTCTCGATAAAGGTGAGATTGTGTCGACTCGTGGGCGCAAAAAGAGTGATGTGACGAGATTTGATGCGAAGCCAGGTGATGTCACCAATGGAAAGCCGCTCATTGTCCTCATTAATGGTGGTTCGGCAAGTGCTTCTGAAATCGTTGCAGGTGCACTACAAGATCATCGCCGTGCAACAATTTTAGGGACGCAGTCTTTTGGTAAAGGATCTGTTCAAACAATTATTCCTTTGGGTGAAAATGGGGCTTTACGCTTAACAACAGCACTTTATTACACGCCATCTGGCACTTCTATTCAAGGAACAGGGATCACACCTGATATTATTGTAGAGCAACCACTCCCTGAAAAATATAAGGGTTATGATGTAAAAGTTGGTGAGTCTGCATTAAAAGGACATATCAAAGGGAAACGGGAAAGTAATAAAGGCTCTGGTTCAGCTGCTTTTGTTCCGAAAGACCCTAAAGAGGATATTCAATTGAATGAGGCTTATAAACTGTTACGGGGTGAAATGGCAAATGCAGCATTCCCACCAGATCCCAATAAGGATATATTAAAGTGAAAAATGATATCTATAGCTTGCACTTTTGAGGAATATTAAATGGATGCAGGTATTAATTTAAAGGCTCTTCCTTATCGCAAATGTGTTGGGATTGTTGTCTTTAATCATGAGGGTAAAGTTTGGGTTGGGCGTCGTTTAATGACGCCTGTTCATGCAGATATTGAAATATCTCATCGTTGGCAGCTTCCTCAAGGAGGGGTTGATGAAGATGAAAAGCCATTAGATGCGGCATATCGTGAACTCTATGAAGAAACTGGTATTCGATCTGTAAAGTTGATTAAAGAAGCACAAAATTGGTTCTGCTATGATTTTCCACAAGAACTTGTTGGGTGCACATTAAGCAATAAATATCGTGGGCAAATGCAAAAATGGTTTGCTTTTCAGTTTACGGGAGAGATTTCTGAAATTGCCATTAATCCGCCGCCAGAAGGCAATAAAGCGGAATTCGATCAATGGAAATGGGTTGATCTAGAAACCCTTCCTTTAATTGTTGTTTCTTTTAAAAAGCATGTTTATATGAAAGTTGTTAGTGAATTTCGAGGTAGCCTTCGGTTGTTATAAAAGCTATATGATTATAAGAAAGCTTTTTGTATTGAGATGCTTTATATTAATTTATAAATAATAAATATGTTTCTCTTTTATGTAAAGAACAGGGATATAAAATGAAAAAGTTATTTAATTTACTTATAGTTTGTACTCTTTTGAGTATTTCATCTGTTGCATTTGCAACAGGTTCAAAGCCTTCTGCAACAAAAGATGCAAAAGATGCAGTAGAGACATTACCAAATGGTGCTTCTTCTTTAACTGAAACCTATGGCTTGTGGACCATTAATTGTGGGTTACAAGAAGGGAAAAAAGTTTGCTTTATGCATCGTCAAGAAGTAAATGAGCAAGGGCGTGTTGTTGTGGCTATGAGCCTTATTCTCAATGCTGAGGGTGTTGTATCAGGTAGTTTAACCGTTCCTTTTGGCATTTTGGTTTCTAAACCTGTTCGTTTGCAAGTTGATGAAGGAAAAGCTGTTATTGAAACTGGTATAAGGACTTGTGTGCCAGCAGGTTGCATGGTGCCAGTCGTTTTTGACAAAAGTCACGTAGCAGCTTTACGTGCAGGAAAGCAATTAAAGTTGGCGATGACAATTGCTGCTGCAGGTGAACCGCCTTTGAATGATTTGTTTGTTCAGCTGAATGGTTTTAGCAATGCTCTTAATCGTTTGACTGCTTTGCAAAAATAATTTTAAAACTAAAAACGGCCTTTTAAAGGCCGCTTTTAGTTTGTTTGTTTTTTATAATTAATAATTAAAACGATGAGATTTAAGATTAATCCTATAAGGGATATTCAGATTTTTTGCCGTTTCTTCTATTTTATGTGCTATTTTTAATTTTGATATTTGTTTTCTAACTGCATCGTCATTAAATAGAGAGATGAAGAATTTAGATGTCTGGTTTTTATTCAAGAAAAAAGAGTATTGAAATATAAAACCATTTTTTGATACACAGGCCTGCTTTAATGAAGGTTTTCTATACGCTCTTCTGTTTCCTTGATTGAAAGGGATGACGCATGATTTATGCATTGCTTCGAACGATTGATTTGATTTTTGAGATTTATATTGATATTCTAATTGCTAGTGTTGTTTTTTCTTGGCTTTATGTCTTTAATATCATAAATTCACGCAATCGCTTTGTTGTTTTGATAGGAAGCTTTCTATATCGTCTTACAAATCCCGTTCTAAGCCGTATCCGGCAAATTTTACCAAATTTGGGAACAATTGATATTTCACCTATTATAGTGTTCGTTATTATTTATTTTATTCGTACTTTTATGTGGCGTGTTTACGCAAACATGTATGTATAGAAATGTTACTTGAGGCGAATACATGTTTTATCAAGTTGATAAAAATAACTTGATTTTGTTTGTATATCTCATTCCCAAATCATCTGTTGACAAAATAATAGGGGTTGAATGTAGGGATGGTGAAAAGCAATATCTGGTTATACGCCTTCGTGCTGTTCCTGAAGATGGAAAAGCGAATAAAGCTCTCATTAAATTTCTTGCGAAGCAGTGGAAAATCCCATCTTCTTCTATTTCCCTGAAAAGCGGCGCAATATCTCGCTACAAACAACTTTACTTTTCAACACATTTAGAAGAGCTACAACAGATATGGCAATCCTTTAGAGATTGTATCTCGTAGAAAAAATAAAGAACAAAGCCTATTTTTTATAGGCTTTATTTTATTAAAATCGTTATACTTTTTTATTGCGCTCAACAGCTTGCTTAATTAATTCATGAGCAAAGTTTTTATCACGCCATCCTTCAATTTTAGCCCATTTTCCAGGTTCCAGATCTTTATAATGCTTGAAGAAATGTTCAATTTGTTTGAGTGTAATCTCGGGCAGATCTGTATAGTCATGAATATTGATATAGCGTTTTGTTAATTTTGTCGTGGGAATGGCAATAATTTTTTCATCTTTACCACCATCATCTTCCATCATTAGAGCTCCGATGGGGCGAACATTGATAACACAACCAGGTATAAGTGGACGGGTATTACAGATAAGGACATCAATAGGATCACCATCATCTGAAAGCGTATGAGGGACAAAACCGTAATTTCCAGGATAAACCATCGATGTATGAAGAAAACGGTCAACAAATAATGCACCCGACTTTTTATCCATCTCATATTTTATTGGCTGACCACCAAGAGAGACTTCCACAATAACGTTAATATCTTCTGGTGGATTTTTGCCTACGGGTATTTCCTTAATATTCATAGAGACATCCTTTCTGGAATATAGTGAGGCTCAATACAATTAAATATTTTACCAAAGAGATTATGAAATTAACTTGAAATCACGTGTTTTTTCAAAACGTTTACGTTCATTGGGATCAAGATAGAGTTTGCGGAGACGAATATTTTTAGGGGTTACCTCCACAAGTTCATCATCTTGTATCCATGATAAGGCACGTTCTAATGTCATTTTAATGGGAGGCGTTAACTTTACCGCTTCATCTTTTCCGGAAGCGCGCATATTAGTAAGTTTTTTTCCTTTTAACACATTAACTTCTAAGTCATTATCGCGTGAGTGGATGCCAATAATCATACCTTGATAGACTTTCACACCTGCATCAATGATCATAGGTCCACGATCTTCAAGATTAAAAAGAGCATAAGCAACAGATTCACCGTTGTCATTAGAAATCATAACACCATTAACGCGACCAGCAATGTCTCCTTTATAAGGTTCATAAGCATGGAAAAGGCGATTCATAATTGCTGTACCACGTGTGTCCGTTAAAAGTTCAGATTGATAACCAATAAGTCCTCTAGTTGGGGCGTAAAAGACAAGGCGGACACGATGACCTCCAGAAGGACGTAATTCTACCATTTCACCCTTACGTTCAGACATTTTTTGTACAACAGTACCGGAATATTCTTCATCGACATCGATAACAACTTCTTCGATTGGCTCAAGAATTGTTCCATTTTCATCTTTTTGCATAACAACACGTGGACGTGAAACACTAAGCTCAAATCCTTCACGGCGCATATTTTCAATAAGAACTGCAAGCTGTAATTCTCCTCGTCCTGAAACGTAGAAAGAATCTTTATCGGCTGATTCTTCAATTTTAAGAGCGACATTGCCTTCTGCTTCTTTTAACAATCGGTCACGAATGATACGACTTGTTACTTTATCGCCTTCAGTTCCTGCAAGGGGGCTATCGTTGACGAGAAAACTCATCGTCACAGTAGGAGGATCAATTGGTTGGGCAGTAAGGGGTTCATTAACCGTAGGGTCACAGAAAGTATCAGCGACGGTACCTTTTTGCAGACCTGCAATCGCAACAATATCACCAGCACTTCCTTCTTCAATAGGTTGCCGTTCTAGACCACGAAATGCTAGAATTTTTGAAATCCGCCCAGTTTCTAAAAGTTTTCCATCTTGTCCCAGAACCTTGACATTTTGATTGGGTTTTAGAGAGCCGGAATGAATACGACCTGTAATAATTCGTCCCAAAAACGGATCCGCTTCAAGAATAGTTCCAATCATGCGGAACGGACCTTCTGCGACGCTAGGGGAAGGAACATGCCGCGTTACAAGATCAAATAAAGGACCTAATCCTTGATCTTTTGGTCCCTCGGGGGCTTCAGCCATCCATCCATCGCGTCCTGAACCATAAAGAATGGGAAAATCAAGCTGTTCATCAGTTGCGTCAAGAGCAGCGAAAAGGTCAAAAACCTCATTAATAACTTCATCAACGCGTGCATCAGGTCGGTCAATTTTATTAATAGCAACAATAGGGCGCAAACCTACTTTCAATGCTTTGCCAACGACAAATTTTGTTTGTGGCATTGGTCCTTCAGCTGCATCAACAAGGACGATGGCTCCATCAACCATATTGAGGATGCGTTCAACTTCTCCACCAAAGTCAGCGTGTCCTGGTGTATCAACAATATTAATTCGAGTATCTTTCCAAACAACAGATGTCACTTTCGCTAGGATTGTAATTCCGCGTTCTTTCTCAATATCGTTTGAATCCATCATACGTTCGCTTGTACGTTGATTATCACGGAAGTTTCCTGATTGCTTGAGAAGCCCGTCTACAAGCGTTGTTTTCCCATGGTCAACGTGGGCAATGATGGCAATGTTACGCAATTGCATAAATTTTCTTCTTTTCGTTTAATGAAATTTCATTTGAAGCAAAGTCTTTACATTCTTTGCCTGATTATTAGAAAACCTTTTACATGTTTTTTTATAATTTTGGAAGATGGAGGCAATATTTTTATGGCAAAACTATTTATCCAAGTCTTTAAGGCTCTATTGAGCTTCAATTTCTGAAGCTTCGTAAAAGTTTTTTATAATACGTATGTTCTATTCTCGAGCTAAGAATTATCCCAAAAATCACAGTCAATTTGATTTTTATCAATATGACACAAGAAGTTTATATGAATTCTTGTAAGAGTAAGTAAGTATAAAGCTAGCGGTATTGTTGTTGTTTTGCAAAGAGATTGATAAAAATCCGGAATATCTCTCAATCCATAGCCAATTTATTGACAATTTTACAATATTTTTATTCTAAATAAAGCTTTTTCTTATTCAATAACTTGTCAATCAAAATCCAGATCTAATGCAATCGTGTATTTGAGGTAAATATTGAGACGATTAAAAATTTTATAAGAAGTTCTAGCTTTTGTATGCCAGATTAGGGCAAGAGTTATATCTTTTGATTTATTTATGAACCCGGAATACAGTCTTATTTAGAAAGAATATGAAGGTATCCAAAGAAAATTCCCATTTTTGCCGTTAATCCAATTTATGATTTCAAAAGCATCTAAAGTAATATTTTTTAAACCATGGAGATAGTGCATTGCCTTACACTTTTTTGTTAATTGCATTCTCTAATAGGAGTATGCTTTTCATGCCAAACAGAACACTTTAAACAGAATATACTTTTTGTTGCATATTCATGTACTTAAGAGAGATCGCTTAATGTACACTACATCCATTCCATGATAGGGCTCATAAATGATATAACATACGCGAATAGTATACTATTAACGCCTTTGTGAAGAAATATAAAGCTTGTTGAGTATCATCATTATTATTCTTTCTCAGCTGTCAATATTGCGCCAGTTTTTGATACGAGAGAGAGATGATATAAGAAGTATTTTATTTTTTCTTGAATAGTTTTTAGCCATACACCGATCTCGTTTGTGACTGGCAAGAAGATGACTTTAATCGATTTAATATGAGAAGCTTTATGATGAGGTGAAATTACGCTACTCGGAGCTGTTATTCAAAAAAAATAATAAATTATCTATAGAGCGGTGCGCTAGAAAAATAAATAATAAAGCTTATTCTCTTATGGAAAGAATTTTAGGTTACATGACAAGATTTTTCCATAAGTAAGAGTTTTTACTTTACATGTTTAAAGGAGAGTTCCTGACAAAATGAGGGAAGCTACAGAAAAATAGATTATAATGCCCATGACATCTACTAAAGTTGCCACAAAAGGAGCAGAAGCACTTGCTGGATCAAATTTTAAACCTTTAAGAATAAAAGGCAACATAGATCCAGAAAGAGAACCAAAGGTAACGATTCCAACTAAAGCTGTACCCACTGTTGTCGAAATAGCAATCCAATGTTGGCCATAGTCGTAGATACCCAGTTTTTGCCAAAGAGCAATGCGCGTAACACCAATAATTCCGAGTAAGAGACCAAGGGATAATCCTGTTGGAATTTCACGAATAATAACTTTCCACCAGTCTTTTAATGTGAGTTCACGTAAAGCCAATGCACGGATAATAAGGGATGTAGCTTGTGAGCCGGAATTTCCTCCTGAGCTCATAATGAGAGGTATGAACAGTGTAAGAATAATCGCTTTTTCGAGTTCTGTTTCGAAATGCTGCATAGCGCTTGCTGTCAGCATTTCACCGATAAAGAGTAAAGCGAGCCACCCGCCACGTTTTTTCATCATTTCAGGAAACTTAATTTGCATATAGGGCTTATTAAGCGCTTCCATACCCCCAAATTTATAGGCATCTTCATTCATCTCATCGACCATAGTATCAAGCACGTCATCAACGGTTACAATGCCAATGACATGGTTACTTTCATCAACTACAGGCACAGAGAGAAGATCATGGCGTTGGAAAAGGCGTGCGATATCTTCATGATGTGTGAAGGGCGATATTGTAATGGGTGAGTCATGGGTAGGGACATTAAGAATTTGTTCATCAGGTGAGGCAAGAATAAGGTTACGCAGTGAAACAGCTTTGAGAAGAGTACCTGTTTTAGGATCAATCACATAGCTGGTATAAACTGTTTCACGTGTTCGCTCGACTTCACGAATGTGATCCAAAGTTTTTTGTATGGTCCAGTTTGAAGGAACTGCTATAAACTCTGTTGTCATGAGTGCCCCTGCTGTATGATCAGGATAACTGGTAAGTTTTTTAAGTTCCGCACGTGTTAAGGGTTTAAGCAAGGCATAAAGCCGTGTACGGGTTTCTTTATTTATTTCTTGAAAGACGTCTGCAGCAGCATCTGCAGACATGCCATCAAGAATTTCAACCGCACGATTTATAGGGAGAAGTTCTAAAATAGCAGCAGGTTGCTCAAGCTCTGGTTTATCAAAAAGTTCGATAACATAATCAAGAGGTAGAAGACTAAGAATAGTGACTCGTTCCATGATATCGAGATCATTGATGATATCAATAGAGTCTGCAAAATGCTGATTTTTTAATTTTTCAGCGAGAGCTTCAGGAGAAAAATTTTTGAAGTCGAAGGCCGTTTTAATTTCAGTCATGATAAAGTACCTCCTGAAGAGTTGGGGAGTTGTAAATCTAAATAATAGATGAGATAAAAACAAAAATTTATGGAAGATTTGAAAAAAACCTCCCCGACTATATTTTCAATTGTTAATATTTTAAGTTAAAGTCAAGGATAAATTATCAGTTATGAACAAGTTTCTGAATCACTGAAACGAGAATACAGCTTGATTGGAGGATAATATGAAGGCGTAAATGTAAAAATCAGTTCCCATTTTTACCTTATTATGCCGTCAAACACCGTTGTTTAGAGCGGTGATATAAGGCATGAAAAGCTTTACATATTAAGTGTTTTTAGATATCGCAATCCGTATTCAGGGCAGGGGCTTATCTGTTGCGCTTATGAAGTAAACTGCATGAGTGGTTAGCAGGTAGAATCCGCCGAGATAAGCTGGACTGTTGACAGTCCAGAGACTGGTAGGAACCTCCGTTCTTGTAATGGGGCAACGTCCCTTCACGTAAAACAGAACGCCATTGTATTGCAGTTTCACGCGCTTATTTTAAGAAATATCTCTCAAAGAGCATTCAAGCCCATTTCACGACGGCGCTTGTGAAGGGTATAAAGGTAAATGCATTGAACACTTCCATCTTTATGCTTATGAAGGATCAAACCAGTACCATCACAACACTTTGCTAGCTTGTAGGTGTTCTTAGCATTTAAGATGGTTCATAAGAGCTATTTTTATTCCTTTCTTATTACGGCTTTTACCCACACGCCAGCTCCGCTTGTGATGTACAAGCAAGTGATTTTGATTGATTCAACATAAACAGGTCTGAAATGAGAGAATCTTACGATCTTAAGGTTTTTTATTCAATATATAAAAACGATAAATTATTATTATAAATCAATATGTTGTTTCATAAGCGTGGAAATTCTTATTTTTATTTATCTCCTGAAATTAAAGGTACTTTTTATTTTTTACTTCAATAGAGCTTTGACAGGTAGTTTTGAAACTCACAAAATAGTTTTAGTATATTATCAATTTGTGTCGTAAAGATAATGATTACAGCCTAAATTTATAATGGAGACATAAAGTATTATGACAAAAGAAGCCGTGCTGAATTGGAAGGGATTTTCAGGTCTTCCTGATTTTTTTTCTATAAATGATGAAGATTTTAAACCCGCTTTTGCACAGGCACTTCAAGAAGCCGAAGAAGAACTAGAAGCGATTGCGATGGTGCAAGAACCACCAACACTTGAGAACTTTTTGCAACCTTTTGAGCTTTGTGGCAAAGCGCTTGATCGTGTCTGTTCAATATTTTTCTTACGCACTAGTGCTCATACGAATGTATTAATTCAACAGCTAGAGCAAGAGTTCGTTGTAAAACTTTCTCGTTATTCTTCAAAAATGATGATGGATGCGCGGATATTTGCGAAAATAGATATGCTTTATAAACAGTCGCAACAGGAGACATTTGAGAATGAAACAACACGTGTTCTTGAATTATGGTGGAAAAAGTTTGTTTGTCATGGTGCAAAATTAGATGAAAAAGCGAAGAAACGGCTTGTAGAAATTAATGAAAGACTCGCTTTTTTAAATGCTACTTTTGGGCAAAATGTCTTAAACGATGAAGCTGAATGGATTCTATTTTTAAAACAAACAGACTTATCTGGTTTACCGGAAGATCTCATTGCTTCAATGAAAGAAATTGCGTACGAAAGAGGCAGTGAAGAAGCCTATGCATTAACACTAGCACGCTCAATTGTTGAACCTTTTTTAAAATTCTCTGATCGTCGTGATTTGCGTAAAGTTGCATTCCAAGCTTGGGCTAAACGTGGTGAAAATAATAACAAGAATGACAATCGAACCATTATTTTAGAGATTGTTGCGCTTCGAGATGAGCAAGCTAAATTATTGGGATATAAATCTTTTGCGGATTTAAAACTCGATAATACTATGGCTAAAAGTGTTGATTCTGTTATGAATTTGCTTATGCCTGTATGGGAGCGAGCAAAAGCGAAGGCTTCTACTGAGCAAATTGAATTACAAAATTTTGCCAATAATCAGGGAAGCAATGAATCTTTAACAGCTTCGGATTGGCGTTATTATGCTGAAAAACTTCGCACTGAAAAGTTTTCTTTTGATGGCGCTGAAATTAAATATTATTTTCAACTTGATCATATGATTAAAGCGGCTTTTGGAGTAGCAGAAAAACTCTTTGGCATTACATTTGAAGAAAAAAATGCTGTTGCACTTTGGCATCCTGATGCACGTTTATGGGAAGTAAAAAAATCTGATGGAAGCTTACTTGGGTTTTTCATTGGTGATTATTTTGCACGTTCTTCAAAACGGTCTGGTGCGTGGATGAGTAGTTTGCAATCACAACATAAATTGGAAGGCGGACAAAAGCCCATTATCTACAATGTTTGTAATTTTGCTAAACCATCCAAAGGGGAGGTTGCTCTTTTATCTCTTGATGATGCACGTACGCTTTTTCACGAGTTTGGGCATGCATTGCATGGTTTGCTTTCTGATGTTGTATGGCCATCTGTATCGGGAACATCGGTTTCGCGTGATTTTGTTGAGCTGCCTTCTCAACTTTATGAACATTGGTTAACTGTACCAGAAGTATTAAAATCTTATGCTATACATGCAAAAACAGGGCTTCCTATGCCACAAGAGTTGATAGATAAAGTTTTAGCAGCACAGACATTTAATGCTGGATTTTCTGCGGTTGAATTTATCTCATCAGCTCTCGTGGATATGGCTTTTCACCAAGGAGAAAAAGTCACTGATCCAACAGTGTTTGAACGCCAAGAATTAGACAAGCTGCAAATGCCTGATACAATTATTATGCGCCATCGTCCTCCACATTTTACGCATATATTTTCAGGGGATGGTTACGCCGCTGGTTACTATTCTTATATGTGGTCGGAAGTGCTTGATGCTGATGCTTTTCAGGCTTTTGAAGAAACGGGAGATGTTTTTAATTCAGAGCTTGCTAATAAGTTGAAACGTTTTATTTACTCTGCTGGGGGAAGTCGTGATCCAGAGGAGCTTTATAAAGCTTTTCGGGGACGGATGCCTTTACCAGAGGCAATGATTAACAAACGTGGATTGTAAGATATAACGGCATGGTGCTAACCATGCCGTTTTCATATTCTTCGCAAAGATGTAGTTGCAATTTATGCAAATTTTCTCTTCATTATAGCTATGTAAACAGTGTTTTTATCTTATTCGCTTTTTGTTTATAGGGGAAATAGATTTTGTATTTTAAATAGACATTATGGGAAAGAAAAATTATCAGCTCGATCTTTTTGATGTCCATTTGGTGGAAACCATGATTTTTCTATAAAACTTGATTTTTTCCTGCCTATGAGGTGGGTGTTTTGTTGTACCATATCATTAAGGCTCATTGGAGGCTGACGCATAATATTACTTGGCTCTTGATTCTCTGATTCTTGTATAAGTTTTTTAATAACTTGATCGGTTGAGTAAGAATTTTCATGAGAAAAGGCATGAAAATTTGAAATATTTTTCAATGGCTTTTCTAAATAAGCAGCAAGTTTTTTCTTTCCTTCAGAAGTGAAATGCATGCCATTATTGGTGCGCAATTTGGTCATTTTTCCATTAATATCATAGCCTGAAAAAGAAAAGTTTCCTTCTTCATCACTAAAGCCACTCCAGATATCAAGAAAATATCCTCCTGCTGTTTCTGTTACTTGTTTGTAGAGCGCATTAAAAATTTTCATTTTTTGTGTCAAAAGGTTATTTCCAAAAGAAGGTTGACCTATCCATATCCACGATTTTCCAGAGGCATGAAGACTTTCAGCAATTTCGATAATTCTTTGTTTGTAGATGTGCATCCATTCTGATTGATCTGTGTTAATCGTGCTATGAGAGTCTATGATGGGTTGATTATCATTGGCCCCGATCATCATGATAATGACATCGGGGTTATTTTGATTAATGAGTTTAGAAATATTGCTTTGCCAAGAATAATAATCAGTTCGAACTAATCCGGAAGCTGGCATTGTGTTGTTCATAATAACGATATCACTATTATCTATAAAAAACTTCTTAAGTGCATCGGCAACAGCAGAAGCTGTAAAATCTCCTATGACAAGAATGCGCTTTGCGTTCTCATTTTTTAGCTTTTGTATGTTTTTTTGTGTTACGATCTTTTTTTGCGGCTTGTTTATTTTTTGTTCTATAATTTGCGGTGGTTGTTGCGTCTGTTTGTTATGTTGTGACAACCATTTGAAGAAGTTCGTTGCTTTACTTGGGGATGGTTGTATGATCCCCACAATAGAAAATGAAAACAGTAAGAATATCAAGTATATAAGACGCAAAAGAGACAAGACCTTATTCTCCATTATTGTTGGCGAAGGAGAAAAAGCACTTGAGATGATGGATATCCATTTTCTTTTAGACCGTAATGCAGCTGAAAAGCTTTGATTGCTTTGCGAGAGGCTGTTCCGATTTGTCCATCAATATCTCCTTTATAATATCCCAATGCACTTAAGCGAGATTGCAGTTCTTTACATTCTTGGAAGGTAATAGGCTGAAAAGGTCTTTGCCAATCATGCACTAATCCAGGCCGTCCAGCAATGCGATCAGCAAGAAGGGCAACGGCAAGAGCATAACGATCTGCATTATTATAACGTTTTAGAACAAAGAAATTTTTTGTGACTAAAAATATAGGTCCTTTTTCTCCATCTGGATATTTTAACATTGCTTGTTCAGCTAATGTAGGAAGAGGATGCCCATTAGCGTATTTTACACCTAATTTTTTCCATTGTTCAAAGGAATACCAGCCTTCAGGAAGTTTTTTTCCCTGCGGCACTTTTACCTCTACTCCCCAAATAAGATTAGGTTGCCAGCCATTTTTGTGAAGAAGATTAGCAGCAGTAGCCAGAGCATCTGGAACAAAGTTCCAGATATCACGCCGTCCATCTTGATTTATATCAACAGCATAGGCGAGATAACTGCTTGGAATAAATTGTGTATGTCCCAATGCTCCGGCCCAAGATCCAGTGAGTTGAGAGCGTTTAATTTCACCACTTTGTAGAATTTTCATAGCAGAAATAAGTTGTGTATGTGCGTATTTTTCGCGTTTTTTATCGGCATAGGCTAGGGTTGCAAGCGAGCGAATGGTATCATGCATGACACTTTTATTGGCTAAAATTTTTCCATAATTGCTTTCCATTGACCAAATAGCAAGCAGAATATTACGGTCAACACCAAAACGTTCTTCAATTTGAAGAAGCCATTTATTCCATTTTTTTGCTTGGCGCCGTCCTTCTATAATAGCAATATCATGGACACGATTATCGAAATAGTTCCATGAAGGAGCAATAAATTCCGGTTGGTATGCGGCGCTTTTTAAAACTTCTGGATCAATGGCATTAATGTCTTTAAATGCCATATGAAACGTAGAAGGGCTAATATTGTGAGCAATAGCTATTTTTTTAAACTCTTTAATCCAGTGTTTAAATCCGCTATCCGCATGTGAAAATGATGCAAAAAACATTAAAAAAGCAGACAAAAGAATGGCAGAGCCAGTGACAAGGGGTCTCCAAGCTATTGACTTCTCTAAAAAAAAAGAGAAACTCTTCAATTCTGTTTTTTGCATTTTGAAATCCCCATTAATATTCAATTCATTAGATGTGCAATAACTTTATTTTGTATTTAGTTTAATCGATAATATGATCAAGAATAGGAAAAAACTGAAATAAATAATTCGTTTTAATTCCTTCAATAAATTCTCAGATTCTTTTTACATTTTTGATTGCCTATTATAATGATAATCAAAACAATAAGATATCTTTTTTACCATTTCGTAAAAACATATGATAAATAAAACAAAAAAGTTATATGAATTCATTGAGGAGGGTGAGTGTGCGTAAAATCCGGAAAGCAGTATTCCCAGTAGCAGGTCTTGGTACGCGTTTCCTTCCTGCGACAAAAACGATTCCTAAAGAAATGCTAACAGTTGTTGATAAACCTGTTATTCAATATGTTGTGGATGAGGCGAGGGAAGCTGGTATTGAGCATTTTATTTTTGTGACTGGACGCAACAAAGCAGTCATTGAGGATTATTTTGATGCGCAAGTTGAATTATACACGACACTTGCTGAATGTGGAAAGAAAGAAGATCTTGCAAACTTATACCGTTTACAGCCATTACCAGGGTCAACTTCTTTCACTCGGCAACAGCAACCTTTGGGATTAGGGCATGCTCTTTGGTGTGCGCGTGAATTAGTTGCAGGGGAACCTTTTGCTTTATTATTACCCGATATGTTGATACAGGCGAAAAAGGGCTGTCTTTCTGAAATGATGAGCCTTTATGAAAAAACAGGTGGGGGAAATATTATAGCAGTTCAGGAATGCGATCCTAGAGAAACACATAAATATGGTATTGTTGGGAAAGGCAAACAGATTGCAAATGGTTTTGAAATCACAAAAATGGTAGAGAAACCAGCACAAGGAACGGCACCATCAAATTTGTACATCAATGGACGTTATATTTTGCAGCCAGAAATTTTTAATATTCTTTCCACTCAAGAACGAGGAGCAGGAAATGAAATTCAATTAACAGATGCTATGATACGGCTTTCAAATGAGCAAGATTTTTGGGGGTTGCAAGTAAAAGGGCGCACTTTTGATTGCGGTTCTAAAGCTGGTTTTATTGAAGCCAACGTTGCATTTTCTTTAGCACGCGCTGATATGCACAGCCACGTTTCTGCTTCATTGAAAAATTTACTAGAAACCATTAATGTTGAAAAGTGATATAGATCTCTCACTTAATTTTATTGATCGAATTTGATTATGACAATACCGTCTCCTCATATGGCTTTGCAAGGTGCAGTAGCATCAGCGCTTAAAACACTTGCGAGTGAAAAGCAGGGGCTTGAAGCTCTTGAAAAAGCTCTTCTGGAAAGTCTTTCTTCTTCTTTTGAAGCGGTTGTTCAAACTATTAGAAATGCGCGTGGACATGTGGTCATTACTGGTCTTGGAAAAAGTGGTCATATAGGCACAAAAATTGCAGCAACCTTAGCCTCAACTGGAACACCTGCCTTTTTTGTGCACGCTGCAGAAGCCAATCATGGTGATCTTGGTATGATTGGATCTGATGATGTTATTCTTGCTTTATCATGGTCTGGTGAAACTCAAGAGTTAAGTGGTATTATGAGCTATGCTGCACGTTTTCGTATCCCTCTTATTGCAATGACATCAAATGAGCATTCTGTGTTAGGACGACAAGCTGATATTGTGCTATTATTACCAAAGATAGAAGAGGCTTGCCCCCATGGTTTAGCCCCTACAACTTCAACAATTATGCAATTGGCAATGGGAGATGCATTAGCGGTTTCTCTTTTAGAAATGCGTGGTTTTACCGCAACGGATTTCAAAATATATCATCCTGGTGGTTCTCTTGGTGCAAGCCTTAAATACGTGTGTGATATTATGCATGAGGGTGATAGTATTCCTCTGGTTATGCAGGGAACAGCTATGACTGAAGCGATGAATGTTTTGGTGGAAAAACATTTTGGTTGTGTTGGTGTTGTGAATCAAGAAGGTGAACTAATCGGAATTGTAACTGATGGCGATCTTGCACGTAACATTCATTTTAATTTATCAAAATTTAATGTTGACGAGGTGATGACCAAAGCTCCTAAAGTTGTAAAGCCAAATACACTTGTTGGTGCAGCAACAGCTTTTATTAATGATCATCAGATTGGTGCATTTTTCGTGGTTGAAGATAAAAAACCGATAGGAATTGTCCATTTTCATGATCTTTTGCGTATTGGTGCTGCTTAGATTAAAGTTCCCTACCAAATAAAATGTTATTTTAGCTTAAAATAGATTGAATGATACAAAGTCACAGTTTTATTGTGATACGGTTTTGCTGATGTTTTGTGGAAGAAAATGAGTGTTTTACGCATTTCATAATGTTTAGAAAATTCTACGGATAGAGATTGTATCAGTTTCTTTACGTATTTGAGAGAAAATTTCCTGTCAGGAGGAGAAAGGAACACCTCCTGCTTAATGTATGTATTTTGTCTATCTTATAAGAAAAGCTTTACTTTATATTTTGTCTAAGATTTTCGTTTAAGAAAAAATTGTGCTCCTGTATGTGAGGTGCAGAGAAGTTGTGTGGAGTCATATGACATTGTACAATTGACTCTAGAGATTGTTCCACGAAGAATAGAGCGTATTTCAATTTCTATATTTTGAGCATTGAGATAATTATATGCTCCTTCTGATAGCTTTTCTTCTGTATCTGCTGCATGTGTTTCAAAAACACCATTATGAAAAGAAGAAATAATACCATTCTCGTCAACCCATTTTCCATCAATTCCTGTTGGCATATTTGGGTTATAATACTGCGAAAAGCTACAAGCACTTAATAGGAAAGTGGTGATTGTAAGACATAAAATATGATAGGTATGTTTCATTTATTGCACTCTATTTAGATTATTTTGCTCTCTAGTTTCTATAACATTATTAAATTATCCCATGAGTCAATATGAAAAATTTGATGAAAATCAATGAAAAAGCAAAAAAATAGAAAAAAATGCCTTAATGTTGTATTTAATTAACAGCTTAATGAAGTTCGTAAGTGAAACACAAAAGGTGAAATATTTCTTATGGTTTACAATAATTTTTACATTAAGCTGCTGAGTGGTCTCAAAGGAGATTATTGACATTATGGTTGGTCCCATTCTTGTTGCGAGTGAAGATTATGGAAGACGTATAGAGCTTTCTGCTATGCTCCGAGGTTTTGGCTACCGTGTCATTGAAGCAGAAAATGGTCTCCGTACGATTGATCTTTTACACAGGCGTAAAAACATTGTGCTTGCACTCCTTGATGTCGTTATGAGTGATTTGAGTGTGAGCGATTTGATTAAAATGATTAGAGTTGCTGGTGTTTCTATTCCTATTATTGTTATAGCACAGCAAGAAAATCAGGATTTACTCCAGAGAGCTCTAGCAGCTGGAGCGATTGATTATTGGATTCATCCAGTAACATTATTACGCGTAAGAGTTACGTTGGATATTCTTGCTCTTATTTCTGCCTTGAAGCATGAGGTTCGAGATATTCAACGAAAAAAAGAGAATCATTTACGATTTTCTGACCTTTGTATGAAAAGTAAAGCTATGCAGATAGTTTTAGAACAATCGAGAAAAGCAGCGAATTCTTTGCAAAATCTTTTGATAGAGGGTGAAGTTGGAACAGGACGTGAGACATTAGCTCGGATTATTCATCATGAGGGTTTATTCTCAGAAGGCGTTTTTATTCGCTTTCAATGTTCCGCCATTGTTGATCCAGAGGAAGAAAATCAGCAATGGTTTAAAGAATTCCTACCGTTGGTTTCTTCGCTTGAAAAAGGGACACTTTGCCTTTGTGATATTGATAGACTTGAGCCCATACAGCAAAAACGGTTTGCGCATTATCTTAAAGAAAGGGAAAAGAATACAAAAGGAGAACTTTTTCCTTTTCGGATCATTGCTATTTCAACATCGCGTTTAAAGGACTTGGTTAAAGAGAATTTTCTTTTGCATAGTTTGTTTGAACAATTTTCTCATTTGTCTATTAGCGTTCCTGCTTTACGAGAATTAAGGGATGATTTTCCAGAGATCACACAACATTTGATTGATCGTATTATCGTAGAAACAGGGCGATCACATGTTCATGGTTTAGCAGGATCGGCTCTTTCCTTGCTTATGCAGTATGATTGGCCTGGTAATAGAAATGAACTTGAAAAATTTTTATTTCGTGCGATTTTACTCAGTGAAGGACCTTTATTAACGGTTCGAGATTTTCCTCAATTAATGGGAAATTCGTTAATGAATGTTCCCAATATCATTGAAGGTAATATACAAGAAGATGAAGATAATGAACAAGAATCGATCCAATTTTTGAATACTGATGGCCATGTGCGTACTTTTGCAGAAATGGAACATGATATTATCGAGAAAGCGGTTAAACACTATAAAGGACATATGAGCGAAATAGCGCGCCGCCTTCATATTGGTCGCTCTACACTTTATAGAAAAATGGAAGAATTGAGAGCAATAAGAAATCAAGAACGGAAGTGAAATTCATAATAAACATGATTTTCAAAAAAGATGAAGTGGCTTTTGATAAAGTCCGTAGGGAGACTTAAGAAAATGATCATTTATTGTAAAGTTTATGTAGTGAGGATGGTTTTATAGATTTAAAGCAAGTATAAATTTTATTTGACATTTTATCTTTTGTTTCAATTTATACAATTTTAGTTAAGTTTGCATTTATTAAAGCTGAGAGGCATTTTTTAAGTGTTGAGAGATTAAAGCTAAAATTTTTACATCATGAATATTAAATTTATACTCTCTTAAGCAAAAAGTGGCATTTTATCTGCTACACGATTAAGATAAAATGATTAGTATTAGGATTGTTGTTTGTATCATTGGTAATGCGCTAGCTTGAAAATAGAAAGTTTATCCTCTTTGACTCTTTTACAGATTGTTATTGGTTTTATTCTCTTTTTTTTTGTTGCGTCTATGTTGGCAATCTATACATATGGGCGTTTTGTGAAAAGTGCTAAGGGACAATGTTCGTATGCGTTGCCTATTAAGAGAGGTGAAACCAAGCTTGATCGTATCGTCAGTCAATTAGGTGAGGAAGAAAATGGATTGGGGGTTGATAAAGATGCCCTTTCCCTCATCATCAGCAATTTGGATGCGTTTTGTGTTCGTGCAATAGGGGCTGCAGAAGCTGGGCGTAGCCTTGATCTGATGTATTATATTTGGGACGATGATTTAACGGGGCGCCTATTATTAAGTGAAATAGTTGAGGCCGCTGATCGGGGTGTTCGGGTACGGCTTCTTTTGGATGATATTAATGCTCAGGCACGTGATCCAGCTTATATTGCGCTAGATAAACATCCTCATATTGAGGTGAGAATGTTTAATCCAGGGCGATCGCGTAAAGGTGGTTTACGGCGTGGTTTAGAAATTATATTACGGGCAATTACTGTAACACGTAGAATGCATAATAAAGCTTTTATCGTTGATGGTAGGGTTGCTTTTGTCGGAGGGCGTAATCTTGCAGATTCTTATTTTGATGCTGGTAAAGAATCTCATTTTCGAGATTTAGATTTGATGTTAATTGGTCCCTCTGTTAAAAAGGTGGAAAGTATCTTTGATGATTTTTGGAATAGTGCTGTTGTTTTACCAATTCATACTTTGGTTGTTCCTAAAAGCGCAAGTGATCTTAGCTATTGGAGAGATAAATTACGAAAATTTCGGGATTCCAAGGTTGCAAAGGTTTATTTAGATTATGTCAAAGAACACATTAACTTTAGTTGTTTTATCCAAACAGGAAAGCGGTTATTTTTAGCAGATAAAGTTGTTGTTCTTTCTGATCCTCCAGAAAAAGCATTGCGTAAAAAAGCAAGTAATTGGCTTATGAAGGCACTCTCAAAGGTTATTGGAAATGCTCAAAAAACGGTTCAGATTACGTCACCTTATTTTGTTCCTGGCAAAGTCGGTACGCAGAATTTTAGTAATTTGGTTTCAAAAGGTGTTGATGTCAAAATTCTGACAAATTCCTTAGCAGCGACTGATGTAGCATTAGTGCATGGTGGTTATGTCCCGTATCGTAAGGCACTGTTGAAAAGTGGTGTTAAGCTTTATGAATTAAAAGCGGAAGGCACTTCCCATGGATTACGATTGTTTCGATCCAGTAAGGCAAGTTTACATGCCAAAGCTTTTTTAGTTGATCATAAAACAGCTTTTATTGGATCTTTAAACTTTGATCCTAGATCAGCGGCGTTAAATACAGAAATGGGCATTCTTTTTGAATGTGCGCCCATTACAGCGAGGTTAGATTTGTTATTTTCTGAAGAAACGACGAGGGAAATGAGTTATCATCTTCGTCTTGGTGATAATAATCGTATTTATTGGGATTTTATTGAAAATAAAAAACAGTATAGCATTGATTATGAACCAGAAAGCAATTTCTGGCGTCGCGCATTTGCAAAAATAATAAGTTGGCTACCCATCGAATCACAATTGTAAATTTTTATAAACCATGAAAAGATATTTATTTTTCTTTTCATTTTGTTTGTAGCATGGCATAATTTTTTGCCAATCTACCATGTATGAGAACCGCAGTTGTATTTTAAAGCTCCTTGCGGTGTTTTATTATAATTTTTATTATAAAAGGAATTTTGCTATGGCAAAGATTGTTGAAACGGGGACAGGTGCATTAGCACTGACTTTTGATGATGTACTTTTACAACCCGGTCATTCTCTTGTTATGCCTAGTCAAGTGGATCTCAGTACGCGCATTGCAGCTGATATTAAGCTCAATTTGCCATTGCTTTCCGCTGCAATGGATACGGTAACGGAATCGCGTTTGGCAATTGCTATGGCTCAAGCTGGTGGTCTTGGGGTTATTCATCGTAATATGTCTCCTGCAGAGCAGGCAGAAGAAGTCCGCCAAGTAAAAAAGTTTGAATCTGGTATGGTTGTTAATCCAGTTACAATTGGACCAGATGCAACACTTGAAGAAGCAAAAGCTTTAATGCGCTCTCATGGTATTTCCGGTATTCCGGTTGTTGAAAATAGTGTTAAAGGTGAGACAGCGGGGCGACTTGTTGGCATTTTAACCAATAGAGATGTACGTTTTGCATCGGATCCCAAACAAAAAATTTATGAATTAATGACGCATGAAAATTTAATCACAGTGCGTGAAAATGTTCAACTCAATGAAGCGAAGTATCTTTTACATCATCATCGTATTGAAAAATTATTAGTTGTGGATGAACAGAATCGTTGTGTCGGACTGATAACAGTTAAGGATATTGAAAAAGCAAAATTAAATCCAAATGCTGCTAAAGATTCTCAAGGGCGCTTGCGTGCTGCAGCGGCTAGTAGTGTTGGAAATAATGGGATTGAGCGTGCTGAACGTCTCATTGACGCAGGTGTTGATGTTTTGGTCATTGATACAGCGCATGGACATTCTCAACGTGTACTAGAAACTGTTGAACGAATTAAAAAGATGGCTTCCTCTCCAGCTATTATTGCTGGGAATGTCGCAACTGCTCAAGCAACGCAGGCATTGATTGACAGTGGTGCAGATGCGGTAAAAGTTGGTATTGGTCCTGGCTCTATTTGCACAACGCGTATTGTTGCTGGTGTTGGTGTACCTCAACTTGCAGCCATTATGAATGCTGCAGAAGTTGCTGAAAAAGCAGGCATTCCCATAATTGCAGATGGTGGGATCAAAGCATCGGGTGATTTTGCTAAAGCTTTAGCGGGTGGGGCTTGTGCAGCGATGATTGGTTCTCTTTTGGCGGGTACAGAAGAAAGTCCTGGTGAAGTTTATCTTTATCAAGGTCGATCTTTTAAAGCCTATCGCGGTATGGGATCTGTTGGTGCTATGGCACGAGGATCGGCAGATCGCTATTTTCAAGATGACGTTCATGATGAACTTAAGTTGGTTCCTGAAGGTGTGGAGGGGCAAGTGGCCTATAAAGGTCCTATAGCATCAGTTCTACACCAGCTTGCTGGTGGACTACGTGCTTCGATGGGCTATGTGGGTGCAAAAGATCTCGTAGAGTTTCGTGAAAAAGCAAAGTTTGTTCGTATTACAAATGCGGGACTCCATGAAAGTCATACGCATGATGTTTCTATCACTCGGGAGAGTCCAAACTATCGTGGGCCTGTTTGAAGAAATAAGAGTCTAGCATCATATTGCATAAATATAAAATCTTCCGAGAATAAAAAAGAGAGGCTGTTCTTCTTTCTGTTTGTGATTTGGAATAAAATCCTAAAAGGAAAGAATTAGAGACTAAAACTCTAATTCTTTCTTCTAGACTATGTGAAATAAGTTATATAAAATTAGAATTAACTTTTTGTTGTCTTCCGCCCTGTCTTTGACGCACGTTGGCGAGTGTTCGTCTGATCACTTTGAACGGATTTCTTTCCATTGTTTGAGGGCATTGTGTTCTGACGACTTTTAGATGAAGTTGTTTTTCCATTATTATAAGTCATTATTTTCTCCTTTTAAATTTCCTGGCAGTTGCCAGTAGAGTAAAAACGGTCATGCCAAATAGTGGTTCCAAGCATTTTCTAAAAAGTTAATTTTTTGATGAGCGTCAGATGAACTTGTTTAATTTTATGAAAATATTTTTTCTATTTTTTCAGAAGGATAGCCATCAAAAGATGGGAGATATTTGCTTTTTCTGTTATTCAGATAATCTTCGTAAATTTTATTTTACACAATGATAGAGAGGTTGTTTTTTGCATAATACATGGCGGAAATAAGTTCTTTATGGATGGCTACGTATCTTTTAGTATAAGAGGTAGAAGGAGATAATAAAGCGAATGGGTAGAAGATGAAAGAACAAATATAGATACTCTAAATTGGGTTTTATAAAAAGTTTGATCAGATAATTTTAATATTGAATGTAAATTTTTATGGCTTTGAGAAGGTTTCATTGGCAAGAAGAAGATAATATTATTTTTTTAGATGATTTAAAATTTTATTATTTTAATGGGAGAAATGAATGCGATTAGGTGGGCGTTTGCAAGCAGCAATAGATATTCTCAAAGAGATAGAAATGAAGCATCGCCCAGTAGGAGAAGCTTTAAAGGATTGGGGTCTTTCTCATCGCTTTGCTGGAGCAGGTGATCGTGCAGCCATTGGTACAATCGTTTATGATGTTTTAAGACGACGTTATTCTTTACAATGGCGTATGGAGAGTGATGATATCCGAGATATCGTTTTTGGTGCCTTATTAGATTCTGGAAAAATGACGCTGGAGCAAATTGACGGTGAGTTGGCAGAAGATCGGTTTGCACCGCAGTTATTAGGGGCTAAACAGCGTAAATCGTGGCAAAGTCAGCAATTAGTGGATGCTCCAGACTATATTCGTGGTGATATTCCGCAATGGTGTCAAGCGCATCTGCGTCCTTTATTTGGTGATAATTGGATCACTGAAGCGGCTGCGTTAGCAACGCGTCCTTCTTTAGACCTACGGGTAAATAACCTAAAGGCAACACCAGAAAAGGTGCTGAAAGAATTAGCAAAAACCAAACTTAAATCTTTTCCATGGTTTGGGCAAGCTTTAAGAATTGCACCGATTGAAAAGTTTAATCGTCATCCCAATGTTCAAGTGGAACCAGCTTTTCAAAAAGGATACTTTGAAATACAGGATTTAGGATCTCAAATTGTTGCTCATCTTGTAGAAGCGCAAGAGAGCATACAGGTATTAGATTATTGTGCAGGTGCTGGTGGAAAGACATTAGCTTTAGCTTCTGATATGAACAATCGTGGGCAAATTTATGCTTATGATTCTGATAAAGCACGCCTAGCTCCTATTTTTGATCGTCTTCGACGCGCTGGTGTTCGTAATGTCCAAGTACGAGCACAAAAAGAAGAATTGAAGCCATTAATAGGCCAGATGGATAGAGTTCTACTAGATGCACCATGTAGTGGGACAGGAACATGGCGTCGTCGTCCAGATGCGAAATGGCGTTTAACATTAGAACAGGTGAAACAACGCCAAACAGAACAGAGGGATATTTTGAATGAAGCGATAGCTTATCTTAAGCCAAATGGGCGCCTAATCTATATTACCTGTTCTCTTTTTACAGATGAAAATGAGGAACAAATTTCCCATTTCCTTCAACAACATTCTCATTTTTCTCCAATAGATATGCCAGCGCTTTGGCAGAAACATTTTAGTTTTTCTCCTGTGCAACCAGTTTTTTCAAATTATGGACTTACTTTGTCGCCGGCCACAACACAAACAGATGGGTTCTTTTTATCTGTGTTGCAAAAAAAACATTGATCCATATTTTTACACTTTTTATCATAAACTTTACGAGAATAATCTTTTTCTTAAGAAAACAGGCTTGTGAAAAGAGAAAGATTGAATCATAACTCTCATGAGTTTTCTTTTACAATTGTTGATTGGTTTTCTATGAGCATATCACATCCAGACACTGTTCTTATTATTGACTTTGGTTCACAAGTTACACAACTTATTGCACGAAGGGTACGAGCAATGGGAGTGTATTGTGAAATTACTCCTTTTCAATTGGCTTTAGAAGCTGTGCGCCGCATAAATCCTAAAGCTATTATTTTATCAGGGAGTCCTTATTCCGTTATTGATGAGGGCTCTCCGCGTGCTCCAATGGAAATTTTTGAGGCGGGTGTTCCGATTCTGGGTATTTGCTATGGTGAACAAGTCATGTGTATTCAGCTTGGAGGAAAGGTTGAAGCTGGACATGAGCGTGAATTTGGGCGCGCTTTTTTGGAAGTTCAAGAAGAGAGTGCCCTTTTTGGTGGAGTGTGGGAAAAAGGTTCTCGTTATCAAGTATGGATGAGCCATGGTGACCGTGTGGCAGCTTTACCAGAAGGTTTTCGTGTCATAGGAACCTCAAAAGGTGCTCCCTATGCGGCTATTGCTGATGAGAAAAGGCATTTTTATGCGGTACAGTTTCATCCTGAAGTTATCCATACACCAGATGGTACAAAACTTTTGCAAAATTTTGTTCATAAGATCTCTGCTATTAAAGGTAATTGGTCAATGGCTTCTTATCGTGAGCAGGCAATTGCGACAATACGACAAACAGTTGGGAAAAGTCGTGTGATTTGTGGTCTTTCAGGGGGAGTGGATTCATCTGTTGTAGCGGTACTCCTTCATGAAGCCATAGGAGATCAACTGACATGTATTTTGGTAGACCATGGGCTGATGCGCAAGAATGAAGCTGAAGAAGTTCTCACGCTCTTTCGTGATCACTATAATATAGAGCTTATTCACGTTAATGCTGCTGATGTGTTTCTTAATGCTTTAAAAGGTGAGACAGATCCAGAAAAAAAACGCAAAACAATTGGTCGCCTTTTTATTGAAGTTTTTGAAGAAGAAACGAAAAAAATAGGAGGTGCAGAGTTTTTAGCACAAGGAACACTTTATCCAGATGTCATTGAGAGTGTGTCTGCTATTGGTGAAACGGTAACCATTAAAAGCCATCATAATGTGGGTGGACTACCAGAACAGATGAAGATGAAACTTGTAGAACCGTTGCGTGAGCTCTTTAAGGATGAAGTTCGCTCGCTAGGGCGAGAGTTAGGGCTACCGGAGCAGTTTATTGGTCGCCATCCTTTTCCAGGTCCCGGCCTTGCAATTCGGTGTCCAGGTGCTGTAACACGTGAAAAATTAGAAATTTTACGCGAAGCAGATGCTATTTATCTTGAGGAAATCCGTAAGGCCGGACTTTATGATGAAATTTGGCAAGCTTTTGCTGTTCTTCTTCCAGTTCAAACTGTTGGTGTTATGGGGGATGATCGCACTTATGAATTTGTTTGTGCTCTTCGCGCTGTCACATCTGTAGATGGAATGACCGCTGATTTTTATCCCTATGATATGGCATTTTTAAGTAAGACAGCAGCACGTATTATTAATGAAGTTAGAGGAATTAATCGTGTTGTGTATGATGTAACCTCAAAGCCTCCTGGTACCATTGAATGGGAATAATTGAAATGAAGGATAAGCCTTTTTCAGAATAAAATATGACTGAGGGTTTGATATTCAGAAAAATGTAGAAAAAATATTTAAAAATTATTGTGCATTTTCATGTTGATATAAGTCTTTATCTGAAAATCTGTACGTCAATATATTGAAAAGTGAGAAGTATGAAATTTTGCATGTCTGAGAAAAAAATTGTTGCACACCGTGGAGGAGCTCATCTTTATCCTGAAAATACCCTTTCGGCATTTAATAATGCTATAGCGTTAGGTGTTGATGAAGTTGAATGCGACGTTCATTTGCTAAAAAGCGGTGAGGTGGTTGTCTTTCACGATTTTCATCTAGACCAATTGGTTGGCAAAAAGGGATATATTCACGACATTGATAATGAAACACGCAAACAACTCTGCGTGAAAGGTAGCCGAGAAGCACCTCCTTTATTAGAAGAGGTGCTTGATCTTCTAGCACCAACGAATGTTGCGTTACATATTGAAATCAAAACATGTGGTGAAGTGGAGCGTGAAACAATATTATCTCAAAAAGCGCTTGCGCTCATAAAAAGCCGCAATTTAACAGAACGGGTTTCTGCAATTAGTTTTGATCCTTTAGTTCTTCGTCCTTTTATTGAGGCAGGAATACCATCTGGTCCATGTGTTGATAATTTTGAAGGTGATATGCACCGTCATTTTTCTGAATGGAAACAATTGGGGTATACTGATCTAAGTTTAAATGGCTCTATTGTTACACAGGATTTTATTGAATCAGCTCTTGAGGCTGATTTTATTGTAGGGGTATGGACAATTAATGGAAAAGCTCGGTTATCACATTGGCTTGATATGCCTGTACATTATATTACGACAGATCAACCTGATCTTGCATTGACATTGCGAGCACAAAGGTAAAAAATATATACCTTATAAAAGAAATCCTTGTACCTTCATAAAGCGAGCTTAATGGAAGAAAACAAGAAATATTTTTTTACACGTAACAATAACACATTAATTTATAATGATAATTAATAGTTTTTCATGTTGAATGAGAATTCTTAACATATAAGGTTTTTTCATTTCAAATCTTTTTACAATGGATCAATCAAAATCATTCACTTGCACATTACAAGTAGGCTTGGTGTGTGGATAAATATCTCGTGAGAAAAGAATAAAAATTTTCATTTAAACATTCTCAAATGCAAGACTTGTTGAAGCATGAGGGTTCATAGAGTGGTGCTGTTTTTCACTTTTTGAAGCATAAGAATGATGGCGTGCAAAAAGTTTTATACACTTTAGTGGAGGGACTTTAATATTCCATTTTATAGAAGCTATCATGAGATATAGATGTATTGAAAGATTTTTTAACAGCATGAAAATTTTGTAAGACAAAGCCGTTTTGTTTTGCATGAAGGGCATGACCCCATTATCAGGGAAGGAGGCCATTAAATACTTTAAAATAATTTTCTTCATTTTAAGAAAAAGTCTATTTATCTCTTTGTTCAATGTAGTATCAACACCGTTTTAAGGCATAAATCGAAAGTTATAAGACAAATAACAAAATAATAAACAACTCTTTTTTTAAAAAGTAAGTTCAAATATTACAATAGTCATTGAATAACATTTACGATATATATCTTTTTACCTATTTCCTTGTTTATTTAAACCTTCTCATTTTTTAAATATTTACAATCGAATGACTCATGAATACATAAGAAAGCTTATAAAAGAAAACGAATAAATCTAAACAAATTCATTTGACCTTTTGGTGGTTCCTGTTTAAATGAGCCAGCATATTTTTATAATAAAATCGGCATGGCATGTTCATGTGTGATACTATAAATTTAGGGGTAGTTTGTATTCCATCACTTCAGAAAGGGTGAATCATGAGTCGTTTTTATCTTTCCATAGTAGCTACGGTTGCTATCATAATAACAACAGCGGGAATAACAGAAGGTTTCGCGCAGACAAAAATTAGCTTTTGGCATTCTATGAGTGGTGAACTAGGAAAGGAAACTGAAAGTCTCATTAACGATTTTAATGCGAGTCAATCTGAATATAAAGTTATTCCTTCATATCGCGGTGAGTATGAAGAGGGTTTGATTTCACTCATTGCAGCATTTCGTGGAAAGAAACAGCCGGTGCTCGCTCAAATTTATGACGTTGGTACTGGAACTATGATGGCAGCAAAAGGCGCAATCTATCCATTTTATCAACTTATGGCTGATACAAAACAAGAGTTCGATCCTACAGATTATTTTCCTGCTATTAGTGGCTATTACTCCGATGAACAGGGGCGTATGGTTTCTATGCCATTCAATATTTCAACACCAATCCTTTATTATAACAAAGATATCTTTAAAAAAGCAGGGCTTGATCCAGAACAGCCTCCTAAAACGTGGCAAGATATAGAAGATTTTTCCAAAAAAATTCTTGAAACTAAAGCGGCAACGTGTGGTTTTACAATGACTTATGCAGCTCAATGGATTGGTATAGAAAACTTTTCAGCGTTGCATAATGTTCCTTTTGGAACGAAGGAAAATGGCTTTAAAGGATTTGATTCAGAACTTACATTTAATGGACCTTTACAAGTGCGTATGTGGGCTGACTTGAAAAAGTGGTCTGATCAAGGTATTTTCCGCTATGGTGGTCCTGCTGGCGCATTAGATTCAACACCAATGTTTATGGCACAAAATTGTGCAATTTTAATGCAATCTTCAGGATCATATGCTGGAATTGTTTCTGAAGCTCAGTTTAATGTGGGGGTTGGTATGCTACCATACTATAAGGATGCAGAAGGAGCGCCGCAAAATTCAGTTATTGGGGGAGCTTCTATTTGGGCGTTTAAGGGACATACTCCAAAGGAATATGCAGGGGCAGCCGCTTTTCTTAAATTTCTTTCAAAAACAGAAAATCAAGCAAGGTGGCATCAAGAAACAGGTTATCTTCCAACCACAAAAGCGACTTATGAATTAAGCAAAAAACAACATTTCTATGAAAAAACGCCAGGTGCTGATATAGCTATTAAACAGATCAATCTTAATCCTCCAACAGTTAATTCGAAAGGTATAAGATTTGGTAATTTACCACAAATCCGTACTATTCTTGATCAAGAGTTGGAAGCTGTTCTTCGTGGTTCAAAAACACCGAAAGATGGTTTAGATGAAACCGTTAAACGTGGAAATAAACTCTTGCGTGAATTTGAAAAATCCAATCATTAATTTCGTTTTATTGTTAAACATTAAAGACTCAACAAAAATCGTTGAGTCCTTTTTGTTTATCTTTTTAAAGTCTCTACATTTAAAGAGCCCTACGAATGCAAGAAAAGCATGCATATTTTAAAAATAGTCTCCTTTCTTACGGGTTGCTTTTTCCTCAGCTCCTTGTGACTTTTTTGTTTTTCTTTTGGCCTGCTGCTCAGGCAATAAAATCATCCTTTGAACGCGAAGATCCTTTTGGCTTTACAACAACTTTTATTGGTCTTGAAAATTATATAACCGTTCTTTCTGATCCTACTTATCGGCAATCGCTTCTTACAACCGCAGTATTTTCCATCTCAGTTACTGTCGCTTCAATGACAATATCACTTCTCTTAGCTGTCTGTGTTGATCGTGTCATCCGTGCAAAAAAGGCTTATACAATGCTTTTGCTCTGGCCCTATGCTGTTGCTCCAGTATTGGCCGGTATATTATGGTTGTTTATCTTTCATCCCACTATTGGGATTATCCCTTTTCTTCTCGAAAAAATAGGGGTTTTATGGAATTATCGTATTAATGGCACTCAAGCGATGCTTCTTATTGTCATTGCGGCTAGCTGGAAACAGATTTCTTACAATTTTCTCTTTTTTCTTACAGGTCTTCAGTCTGTTCCGCGTTCTCAAATAGAAGCAGCCGCCATTGATGGTGCTGGTCCCTTTAAACGATTTTGGACTGTGATCTTCCCACAAATTTCACCAACGACGTTTTTCCTTCTTATTGTCAATGTCAATTATGTTATGTTTGATACTTTTGGTATTATTGATAATACAACTTCTGGAGGTCCTGCGCGTGCAACGAGCATCCTCGTCTATAAAGTATATGATGATGGCTTTAGAAATCAAATAATCGGTGCATCGGCAGCACAATCAACACTATTGATGTTGATGGTTATTGTCTTAACGTTTATCCAGTTTCGCTGGATTGAGCGCCGTGTACAATATTAGGAAACAAATTATGGTTGAAAATCGCCCTGTTTTGAAAGTTATAACCCATATAACGCTCATTGTTGGTATTATCATTATTTGCTTTCCAGTTTATGTTGCTATCATTGCATCAACTCATAGTTCAGCAGCATTTACCTCAGGAACACTTCCTCTTTTGCCTGGGAAATATGCTCTGGAAAATTATAAAACAATCTTTGGTGATGGCCTTGCACAGCTGGGTTTGCCCAACCTCTGGCCACTTTTAATGAATTCATTCATTATGGCTCTTGGGATTAGTATTGGAAAAATTATTATTTCACTTTTGTCTGCTTATGCAATTATTTACATGCGCTTTCCCTTCCGAAAAACTGCTTTTGTTCTTATTTTTGTTACATTGATGCTCCCTGTCGAAGTTCGTATTCTTCCAACCTATGAGATTGTTGCAAAATTGGGGATGGTTAATACCTATAGTGGAATGATTATTCCACTTATTGCATCTGCAACCGCTACATTTTTATTTCGCCAGTTTTTTTTGACTGTTCCAGATGAACTCTTAGAGGCGGCACGTGTTGATGGTGCAGGTCCAGTTAAATTTTTTAAGGATATTCTTCTTCCTCTTAGTAAAAGTAATATCGCTGCTTTATTTATCATTATGTTCATTTATGGATGGATACAATATCTCTGGCCTCTTATCATCACAACGGATCAAAATCATCAAACGATCCTTATTATTTTAAAACAGCTTATTGTCGAATCACTTCAACATGATCCTCAATGGAATATACTCATGGCAGTATCGGTTGTTGCCATGGTTCCCCCTGTTCTTGTTGTTATCTTCATGCAGCGGCTTTTTATCAAAGGCCTTATTGAAACGGAGAAGTAATTGTGGCCATAATCCAGTTATCAAATATAAAAAAACAGTATGACAACGGCATTCTGGTCATTGATGATTTAAACTTAACTATTGCCGATAAAGAGCTTCTTGTTCTTGTCGGTCCTTCAGGGTGTGGAAAATCAACCTTATTACGTATTATAGCAGGACTTGAACAAGTCACCTCAGGTGAATTATGCATTGATAACGAACGTATCAATGATCGTGAACCAGCTGATCGTGATATTGCTATGGTTTTTCAAAATTATGCCCTTTATCCCCATATGACAGTTCGTGGAAACTTAGAATATGGTCTTAAAAATCGTAAAACTCCTAAAGAAGAAATTAAAAAACGTATCGCACATGCTGCAAAGCTTTTGGAGATAGAACCATTTCTTGATCGTAAACCACGACAATTATCAGGAGGACAACGTCAGCGTGTTGCAATGGGGCGTGTGATTGTACGTCAACCCCGTGTTTTTCTCTTTGATGAACCTCTTTCAAATCTTGATGCAAAATTACGGGCGCAAATGTGTATTGAAATAAAAACACTACAGCGTTCATTAGGAACAACGAGCCTCTATGTTACCCATGATCAACTAGAAGCTATGACATTAGCTGATAGAATAGTGGTTTTGAATAAAGGAGCTATCGAGCAAATTGGAACACCAATGGAAATTTACGATACTCCAGCAACAACATTTGTTGCTGATTTCATTGGTTCTCCTCCTATGAATTTTCTTGATCGCCATGTCTTAGAACAACATTTAGGGCATTCATTTTCTTATGGCGAAGAAACTGATCTTTTAGCCTTCAGACCTGAGATCATCTTATTGGGCGAACATCCAGACAAAGGGCCTGTCTTTCACACAAAAATTGAGCTTATCAAGCCTATTGGAACAGGTTGCCATGTTTTAACGCGTTGGAATGGTAGCATCTTTACGATTGAAATAAAAGAACGCTTGACACACGACTATGGTCAAAAACTAAGTTTCACAGTTGCTCATCAGAATTTTCATACTTTTAATAAAAACACAGGAAAGCGCACAAATAATAAGTAAGCATTAATTGATGTGATACGACTCTCTTTTATGCTGCGTCATGATAATGGTGTGTTTTGACTTGCTCAATTACATTTACAAACTCAGGTTGTAACCGATGGGATTAAAAACAAAATTTTAACAGTTTTGGTAATGATCCATTGTTCCGTGGCGCTGAGAATGTCAAAACATTTATATGAAGAAATTTGGTCTATAAGAAGAATATAATTTTCAAACATCATTTTCATTATAAAAAAATATCAATATAGAATAAATCTTTATTAACCAATTTTTACTCATTTATAATTTTGTTATAAAAAACAACATATTATCATATGTTTATTGATGTAATAATTTATGTGTATTATAAAAGTAAATGAGAGAAATAGAGAGAAAAAATGAGTCATAGATAAGGGAGGATGCGCCCCATATCTGAGCTTTGATCCCTAACATAAAAAGTCTATTTGATCCATAAAATACGACGCTGTTCTAAATAGTCTCTACGAGAATAGGCGCATTCTATTTTACTGCTGGCCATATGATCTAAAATAGTTTCAGAGCTCCTATAAGAAGCATTTATTTTTTTTACCAATCACATAAATTAGAGAGAAACCTATGCGCGCATGCTGCAAGTTTATTTTTTCTCATGTAAATCACTATGTAATTCTCAGCAAGGGTATCTGATAAGTTGCAAAAAATCACTGAGAGATAGAAGGTGTGCTTATTTTAGAATTTTCATTGCTTTTAGCGATAAAAGCAGATGAAACACATCTGTAACATCTCATCGATCTTTCTATATTCTTGAGTTAAAAATTGCCTATAGATCATCCTAAAACAGATCTTTATGAATATAACATAAGGGATTGGTGCGAACACCTATAAGAATCAGTAGGGACAAAGGCAGTTATATTATTGTTTTGCAAAGCATTTTATAAAAGCTGGTATATTTTTTCAATATATTGCCAGTCTATTAATGGTTTTATGATATTATTTTCTTATAAAGCGCGTGCTTTTTTGTTGCTTATAAATCAACCTAAACTTTATACAGCAGTATGTTTGAGACAAATATGAAGACGGTTCAGTGCTGTATTCAGTTTTGTGTAATTTCTAAAATGAGGAGACAGCTTAATTTAGGCAGAATATGAAAGCATCAAATAAAAAATAGATTTTATCTTTAGCCTCATCTTTTAATTTAGTATTGCGATTTTCAAAAACATCTAAGCCAATGTCTCTTACATAATGGCGATTAAGCATTGCCGAGCACATTTTTTTACGTTCGTTGAATAAAATTGCATCTCTCATACAAAACAGAATACCTAAACAGAAGGCTGTTGGGTTGCCAATTTACGCACTTTTTTAAAAAAATATCTTGCTAGGTTGTTCAAACTATTTTTTCACGCAGTCGTTTATAAATAGTATAACATAAAATCCATTGTGTATTGCCATCTTTATGCGTATAAAAATACAAGCTTGGGCCATCATCATACTCTCTTTCAGTCTCCAACATTGCAACAATTATTGTGTTGAGACTCTTCATAAGAGGCATTTTTTCTTCAAGTGGTTTTTATTCATACACAATTCTACTTGCATGTTATAAATGAAGTTGGATAGATAAAAATACTTTAAGAAAGAGACACAAAATTCTTCTTATGAATCTTTCAAGTGTCGAGAGTTATTGTAAAAGAAGCATTGAAAAATAGAATGCTACTGCTAACAGTTTGGGCACCATGAGGCAATAAATCTACTTACTTTATCTATCTTAGAATCTATAGAGTATAAATTTCTCTGTAAAAGTAACTTTATTTCATATCAATGTTATCAATTATAGCTGTTGGGGCATCATTAGTAACATAACCATAGACTTACGATTTTATGAACTCTTTTTTATCTCTTTTATAGAAGATCTTAATGTTTTGTGATAGCATCAATGATGGTATTCACATTATGTTCCATCATATCGAGATAAGTTGCTGCAGGGCCATTTTTGTTTGACAATGCATCAGAATAAAGTGTTCCACCAATTGTTAAACCTGTTTCTTTTGCAATCTGTTTTATGAGACGAGGATTAGAGATATTTTCAACGAATAGGGCCGTTGCTTTATTTGCTTTAATTTGTTTAATAAGCTTGGCTACATCGGCTGCGGTTGCTTCAGTTTCTGTTGAAGCACTTTGAGGAGCAAGGATAGTAAAACCATATTCCTTGGCAAAATAGCCAAAGGCATCATGAGATGTGATAATGATACGTTTATCTTTAGGAATGGTAGCAATTTTTGTTTTCAGGGTATCTTGTGCTATTTTAAGTTTTTGGATGTAGGTTTCGGCATTTTTTTTGTAGCTGGTGCAGGATTGTGGATCAATTTTACAAAAAGCAGCAGCAATATTCTTCACATAGATTTCAACATTGGGAATTGTTTGCCAAGCGTGTGGGTCAATAACGCTGTGATGATGGGCATTATGTTCTTGTTTTTTCATTTCGAGAGGGGGTATATTATCACTAACTTTGACAAGAAGTGCTTTTGTACCGCTTGCTGTGATAAGGCGGTCAATGAACCCCTCTAAATGAAGTCCGTTGATGAAAATAATTTGAGCATTTCTAAGAGCTTGAGCATCATGAGGGGTAGGTTCATAAGTGTGGGTATTCGCATTGGGACCTACAAAAGTGGTCATAGAGATATGGTTGTCTCCTACATTTTTTATGAGATCTGCAAGAATGGAAAAGCTCGCAACAACTTTGATTTTATTGTGTGCAGAAGCAGAAAATGGAGAAAGGGCAAGCAATAAAGCTCCAAGAAGAACAAATTTTTGAGCAAATTTAGGCACGTTTTTTTCCTTAAAGTGAGGAGGTATAAAAGAGGTGGGGAAACCATGCTACAATAAAGCCACGTGGACTTATCAAACAGGAAACAAGATAAATAAATCCTGCGGTAATGATGATAGCAGGGCCGGAGGGAAGTGAAAGATGAAAAGAAAGCAGGAGACCACCTACGCTAGAAATGATTCCAAAAAGAGTGGAAAGCGCGCAAATAGGGCCTAGCCGTGAAAACCAAAAACGGGCTGTAATGGCTGGAATCATCATAATGCCAACGGAAAGTAATGTTCCTAGTGATTGAAAGCCTCCAACTAGATTCAGCACCACAAGTCCAAGCAATGAAATATGAATATATTTACTCAATGGAGAGAGTGATTTAAAAAAGAGGGGGTCAAAGCTTTCTAAAACGAGTGCACGCCAAAAAATACAAAGGCTGCATAGTGTAATCAGCATTATAGTAGTGATTAACCAAAGGGCTTGTGCATCAAGTGCAAGAACCGATCCGAATAAGAGATGAAGCAGCTCAATAGTTGAGTCTTTCAGTGAGATAATAATAACACCTGCCGCGAGTGCAATAAGATAAAAGACGGTCATGGATGCATCTTCTTTCTGAAAGCTGTTTCGTGAAATCAAAATGGTTGCTAAAGCAACAATAATGCCAGCAAAAATACCACCAAGTGTCATAGATATAAGGGAGAAGCCACAAATGAGAAAAGCAGTTGCAACACCAGGAAGAATGGCATGAGAGATAGCATCTCCTGTCAAACTCATTCCACGGAGCATCAAAAACACACCAACAGGACAAGCACTAATAGAGAGAAGAATAGAGCCGATAAGAGCGTTTTGCATAAATTGGAAATCAACAAAGGGGGCAAGAAAAAATGCATACACGTCTTATAACCTAAGAAAGAGAGGATCATTAATGAGAAGATTTTGTTTTTGTTGTGCGCTAATAGGGAAAGAATTGGATGTGAGAGGTGGCATAACGTGATGAAGGGTGTTGTTTAAAAACTGTGTTGTTTCTCCATAAAAGGCGTTTTGTTGATCAATTTGAATCATTTGGGGAAAAAATTCTTGCACGATGAGAGGGTTATGGAGTGCTGTGAGAATTGTGCGTCCTTGCTGTTGCCAGTATGTGATCAGTGCAAGAAGGTCTTTTTGGGTATTATGATCTACACCATTGAAAGGTTCATCAAGCAAAATAATATTGGCATCTTGTACAATGATACGTGCAAAAAGAGCGCGTTGTAATTGCCCACCTGATAATGTTTCAAGCGAACGGGTGGCAAGTGCTGAGAGTCCAACCATTTCAAGCGCATTCTGAATCTTAGAATCATAAGGGCGTTGGTTTTTCCATAGTCCACAAAAGGACCATAACCCTGTTTTGATAAGCGTTTTCACATCAATTGGAAATGTTTGATCTACATGACATTGCTGAGCAAGATAAGCAATGCGGCTTTTTTTTGGTTTTGTAATTTTTCCTTTAAGAGGTTTAATCAATCCGGCGATGGCTTTTAGCAGTGTCGATTTTCCAGCGCCATTATCACCTGTTATTGCAACCAATGAACCAGCTTTTAACTTTGCTGAAAAGTTCTTTATTGCTATTCTATTCCTATAGCCTAATGTTGTCTTATTGAAGTGCAGATCCATATTTTTTACCATTGTTGCTTATTATTTTGGAAACTATGTAATAATATAACGTTTGTCAACAAAATGTTATATTATTACATAGTTTTGAGTACTGAAAATTTTAGTGGGAAGATCGTGGAAAATTAAAAATAATAATTGAATTCACCTTGACGAAAGAGAGAGAGTATATACTATATATAGTATCAAAATGATTGGTGATTCTAAATAAGCACAAGAGAGGGTGTTAGTGTGTTTCGTTTGGTATCTAAGTTATTTCCATTATTGTAAAGAGTTTATTGGCCAAAGGTATAGCAGTATTTTTACTGAAGAATCTCTTTTGGAAGGATTCCCTTTCGTTTTTGTAATTGATTTTTGCCGTAAAAGAGTAAACAGAGCTCTTGAAAAACGGTAGTTTAGAACGTTAGTTTTTTAGACAGCAGGAGGGAATTGTAATGCAAGCAAAAGATTGTTTTATAACTAGGGGGCTTTGCCATTTAAGTTGTAGAATAATCGCTTATTCTCATCATAGTTTTTGAAGTTATTTGATGAGGAATTCTGTTATGTTTAAGAAGCTGTGTATTATTTGAAAATAACCACATGTTTTGCTTACAATTTCTGTTTTTTGTTATTCTTGAGTACCTATAAAATTATTAGATTGACCTTTCAGGGTTGATTGTTTGGAATTGTGAAAGTTGAAGAAAATGTCGATCACTATTTATAGTAAACCATCTTGTGTCCAATGTGATGCTACACGCCGCGCTTTTGATGCAAAAGGCATTCATTATCGTGTTGTTGATATTTCCTGTGATGAACAAGCATATAGTTTTGTTCAATCTCTGGGGTATCGTCAGGTTCCTGTCGTTGTTTGTGGTGAAAATCATTGGTCTGGTTTTAGACCAGATATGATTAGTGGTCTTTGTGCTTAATGGGGCTTATTGTTTATTATTCGAGTGCAACGGGTAATACAGAACATTTTGTCTCGCAGCTTGGTCAACGACTCTTCAAAATTGATAAAAAAAAGCCTTCTGCATTGGTTGGTGAACCTTATGTATTGGTTGTTCCTACATATGCAGATGGCGAAGGAAGAGGGGCCGTGCCAAAGGCCGTTGTCCAGTTTCTTAATGAATCTGAGAACCGAAAATTAATTTGTGGTGTTATTGGCGGTGGGAATCGTAATTTTGGTCGCTATTATAATTTAGCAAGTAAAATTATTGCTGAAAAATGTTGTGTCCCTTGCCTTTATCGTTTTGAGCTGCGTGGAACTGATGAAGACGTTATTTATGTAAAAAAGGGATTGGAAAGATTTTGGAAACAATTGGTATAGGACAATCGCAGAAATCGGATCAGGTTACTGATTATCATGCGTTGAATGCAATGCTTAATCTTTATGATGAAAATGGTCATATTCAATTTGATATGGATCGGCTTGCTGCGCGGCAATATTTTCTTCAGCATGTTAATCAAAATACAGTTTTTTTTCATAACCTGAAGGAAAAAATAGATTACTTAATAGAAGAAGGTTATTATGAAAAAGCTTTGTTTGAGCTTTATGATTTTTCTTTTATTAAAAAGCTTTTTAAACGTGCTTATGCATTTAAATTTCGTTTTCCTACCTTTTTAGGCGCGTTTAAGTATTATACCAGCTATACACTGAAGACTTTTGATGGGAAACGTTATCTTGAACGTTATGAAGATCGCGTCTGTCTTGTAGCTTTATATTTGGCACAAGGGAATAAAGCTCTTGCGGAAAGTTTTGTGGATGAAATTATTACAGGACGTTTTCAACCAGCAACGCCGACATTTCTAAATGCTGGCAAAAAACAACGTGGTGAATTGGTTTCGTGTTTTTTGCTACGTGTTGAAGATAATATGGAATCGATAGGTCGTTCGGTTAATTCGGCTTTGCAGCTTTCAAAACGTGGTGGAGGTGTGGCGCTTTGTTTGACCAATTTGCGGGAAGCTGGAGCGCCAATTAAGCAAATAGAAAATCAGTCCTCAGGTGTTTTACCGGTGATGAAACTCTTGGAAGATTCTTTTTCTTACGCCAATCAGCTTGGGGCACGACAGGGGGCTGGAGCTGTTTATTTGCATGCTCATCATTTAGATATTATGAAGTTTTTGGATACAAAGCGTGAAAATGCTGATGAAAAAGTTAGAATCAAAACGCTTTCGCTTGGTGTCGTTATTCCTGATATTACTTTTGAGCTTGCACGGAATAATGAGGATATGTATCTCTTCTCATCGTATGACATCGAGCGTGTTACAGGTAAACCCTTTAGCGATATTTCTTTAACGGAGCATTATCGATCCTTTGTTGATAATGCAAAGATTCGTAAAAAGAAAATAAGTGCACGCGTTTTTTTCCAGACACTAGCGGAAATTCAATTCGAGTCGGGTTATCCCTATATTTTATTTGAGGATACTGCTAATCGATCGAATCCGATAGCTGGGCGCATAAGTATGAGCAATTTATGTTCAGAAATTTTGCAGGTGAGTGAGGCGAGTGAACTGGAGACAGATTTAACGTATCGCACGATTGGAAGTGACATATCCTGTAATCTTGGATCCATGAATATTGCCAAAGCAATGGAAAGTCCTGATTTTGGACAGACCGTAGAATCTGCTGTTCGTGCTCTGACTGCTGTTTCGGATATGAGCAATATTGCTTGTGTACCTTCCATTGCGAAAGGCAATGCCGAAAGTCATGCGATTGGTTTGGGACAAATGAATTTGCATGGGTTTCTAGCGCGTGAGCAGATTTATTATGGATCTCCAGAAGCGATTGATTTTACCAATATCTACTTTTATATTGTGACATATCACGCCATACGTGCTTCCAATTTAATTGCGCGCGAACGTCAAGAGATATTTGCAGGGTTTGAAAAATCAGCTTATGCAGATGGGCGTTTTTTCGAAAAATATATTGAAAAAGAATGGAAACCGCAATTTGCGCTTGTACAAGAGCTTTTTGCACGGAACAATATTGTTATTCCAAGTCAAAATGATTGGCAGGAACTCAAAGATTTAGTTGTTGAGTATGGGTTGTATAATCGCAATCTACAGGCTGTTCCACCCACGGGATCTATTTCCTATATTAATCATGCCACTTCTTCTATTCATCCAATTGCTTCAAAAATTGAAATTCGCAAAGAGGGAAAAATTGGGCGCGTTTATTATCCCGCTCCTTATATGGATAATACGAATTTGAATTTTTACCAAGATGCTTATGAGATTGGGCCTGAAAAAATTATAGATACCTATGCTGTTGCAACACAGCATGTTGATCAAGGTCTTTCATTAACATTATTTTTTCCCGATACAGCGACCACACGTGATATTAACCGCGCACAAATTTATGCTTGGAAAAAGGGTATCAAGAGTATTTATTATGTACGATTACGGCAAGTAGCATTAAGTGGAACAGAAGTAGATGGCTGTGTTTCGTGCAGTTTATAGGAGATCATCATATGACAAAGATTACAACCAAAAATCCTGTTGTGTGTGCTGTTAATTGGAATAGATTACATGATGAGAAAGATCTTGAAGTATGGAACCGCTTAACTGGGAATTTTTGGTTACCTGAGAAGGTTCCACTTTCCAATGACATTCCCTCATGGTCAAGCTTAACGGATGAAGAACGTAAATTAACGATTCGTGTTTTTACAGGACTAACGCTTTTAGATACAATTCAAAACACTGTAGGAGCCATTTCGCTTCTGGCTGATGCGATAACAGAGCATGAGGAGGCGGTTTTGACGAATATTGCGTTTATGGAAGCGGTTCATGCACGTTCTTATTCCTCTATTTTTTCAACCCTTTGCTCGACCGTAGAAGTTGATGATGCATTTAGATGGTCGGAAGAAAATATTCATTTGCAGAAAAAGGCTAGATTAGTACTTGAACGTTATGAAGCAAATGATCCACTCAAGAAAAAAATTGCTTCTACTTTACTGGAAAGCTTTTTATTTTATTCTGGTTTTTATTTGCCCATGTATTGGGCCAGTCGCGCTAAGTTAACCAATACAGCAGATCTCATTCGACTGATCATTCGTGATGAAGCGGTTCACGGTTATTATATAGGTTATAAATTCCAATTGGGCTTTGCAAAGCTTGATGAAGCCAAAAGACAAGAAATTAAAGATTTTGCTTTTAACCTGCTCTTTGACCTTTATAACATCGAGTGCAAATATACTGAAGATCTTTATGATGCACTTGGATTGACGGAAGATGTTAAAATTTTTCTTCATTATAATGCTAACAAGGCTTTAATGAATTTAGGTTTTGAAGCTCTTTTCCCCCCTGAGGTTTGTCGTGTTAATCCCGCTATTTTGGCAGCTTTATCACCAAACTCTGACGAAAATCATGACTTTTTTTCAGGGGCAGGTTCTTCTTATGTCATTGGCAAGGCGGTTGCTACCACGGATGATGATTGGGAATTTTAATGTTTGCATGCAAATAGAAGTGCGCGGGGTATTCCACTGAGGTCTTTGCGCATTTCTAAGCATTGAAAGCCATTTGTTTCAAACAAATTGCAAACTTCTTTTTCTTGAGAGTAACCAATTTCAACAGCGATAGTGCCGTTTTCTTTTAAGTAGTTGGCTGCTTCATGGGCGAGCTTACGATAAAAATCAAGACCATCTTTTCCACCGATAAGAGCGCGTAATGGATCATGTAAGCGCACTTCTTTTGCAAGTTTTTTGATATCTTTTGCGGGGATATAAGGTGGATTGGAAACAATGAAATCAAAGCGACCAGTGACAGAATTAAACCAATCGCTAAGAAGAGGTGTGAAGCGATGTATTACTTCAGCATTTTTTGCATTTTTTGTCGCTGTTTTAAGGGCATCTTCAGAAATATCGACAGCGACTGCATAGGATTGTGGAATGTGTTTAAGAATGGCAATGGCAATGGCGCCACTTCCTGTCCCCATATCAAGGAGTGTTATTTTTCTCGAATTTTCGACATATTTTTTGAGGAAAGGGAGAACAAGATCTATCAACGTTTCTGTATCAGGACGGGGTTCTAACGTCTCTTGAGACAAAGCGAAGGATATGCCATAAAATTCTCGTTCTCCTATAATACGGTAGACGGGTTCGCCTGCAATCCGCCGTTGGACAGCCTGTTCTATTTGTGTAATGTGCTCAGAAGATAGAGGTATATCTGGTTGAGAAATTCTTTCAGCAGCATTTATTCCTGTTATCCATTCAATGAGTATTTTCGCATCGAGATTGGCTTCAGAAATTCCTTTCATGCGCAATTTTTCTTGAGTTTGTTGGATGACATTTTTGAAAGAATATTTGTTCAATTATTGTCCATTTCCATCAGGAGTGCTGTTTGGTGATCTGAGATGAGTGCATGAATAAGCTCATCAAGATCTCCTTCCAATATGCGATCAAGCTTATACAGGGTCAGATTAATACGGTGATCCGTGATGCGTCCTTGTGGAAAATTATAGGTACGAATACGTTCTGAACGATCACCAGAACCAACTTGGCTCTTACGGGAAGCTGAACGTTCATTTTCCGCTTTTTGTCGTTCGATATCGAATAAGCGTGCCCGTAAAATTTGAAGGGCTCGTGCTCTGTTTTGATGTTGTGATTTTTCTGCTTGTACGACCATAATTCCTGTTGGAATATGCGTGATACGAACAGCTGAATCCGTTGTATTAACATGCTGTCCTCCTGCTCCAGATGCACGCATTGTGTCGATACGAATATCTTCAGGACGAATATCAATATCAATATCTTCAGCCTCTGGAAGTACAGCAACGGTAGCAGCAGATGTATGGATACGTCCACCTGTCTCTGTTTCAGGGATGCGTTGCACACGATGGACACCTGATTCATATTTCAATTTAGAAAAGACACCTTTTCCTGAAATGCTAGCAATAATCTCTTTATATCCGCCAACTTCCCCCTCACTGAGTGAAATAACTTCTACTTTCCAATGGTGAGCATGGGCATAACGTTCATACATGCGAAAAAGATCACCGGAAAAAAGTGCTGCTTCTGATCCACCCGTTCCTGCTCGAATTTCAATAATAGCGCTTTTTTCATCAGCAACATCTTTAGGCAAAAGCAGAATCTGGAGTTCTTTTTCAAATTGCTCTCCTTTTTTATATAACGATGGTAGCTCTTCCTGGGCAAGGTTACGCATCTCTATATCTGTTTGTTTATCGTTGATAATCGCTTCTAATTCTGTAATCTCTCCGTAAAGAGCATTTAATGCGCGTATAGAGGTAATAACGGGTTGTAGTTCTGCATATTCAGAAGCTAATTTGACATATGTTTCAGCATTTGGATTTGTTGTCATTTGGCTTTCAATTATTTCAAAGCGCTTTTCAAGCTGTTTCATACGATCTTGTGGCAAAGAAACCATGATAATATTGGCCTAATTTTTCATAATACAATTTTTATAATATTTTTTTGCAATGATTTTTTGTGATAATATCGGCAATGAATTACCGTATAGCATCATACAAAAAGAGGTAATAAAGCAATTCTTTTTTTTTGCCAATGAAAACTATTATATTTTAAAGGTAAATTTTTATAAAATTTGATTTGCCTGAGGTATTTTATCTAATGATATATAATCATTTTTTTAAGAGTTTTTTTTTCCGTAAAGTTCAAGGCGATGATGAATAATATCATAGCCAAGGGATTTTGCAATTTCCTCTTGCAGCTTTTCAATAACATCAGAATGAAACTCGATAACTTGTCCTGTTTCTATATCAATAAGATGATCATGATGTTGCCCATCTGCTTGCTCAAAACGAGATGGACCACCACTAAAGCTATGGCGATGAATTGTTCCATTTCCTTCTAATATTTTCATGGTTCGATAAACCGTTGAGAGTGAAATATTCGAATCTATTTTGTTTGCACGCTGAAAAATTTCAAATGCATTGGGATGATCATTTGTATCCGTCAAAATATCAAGAATAACACGTCGTTGACGTGTTACTCTTAAACCAGCTGTGCGCAATTCTTGCTCATAATTTCGCTTTTTATTCATTTGCATAGTTTACTTTTCAAACAAAGGCTCCATGACAGTGTTTGTATTTTTTCTCTGAACCGCAAGGACAACGCTCATTACGTCCAACTTTTCCCCATGTGGTTATATCGTTAGGGTCACGATCTTGTGGATTAACAAATCTATTTTCTTGTGATCGTGCCCATAAGGTGGGAGAATTTTCTTGACTTTGATCATTAAAGACGGATGAAACAGCATCCGTTTGCTCAGGCATGGTTGGTTCTGTGGGTTGTTGAATAATTTCAAAGCGCATAAGTTTAGAAGTGACAATTCTGCGCAAATTTTTCAACATATTTTGAAAGAGTTCAAATGATTCTGTCTTATATTCATTGAGTGGATCCCGTTGCGCATAACCACGAAACCCAACAACAGAACGCAAATGGTCTAAACTTACCAGATGTTCACGCCATAACGTGTCAATAGTTTCGAGCAATACTGCTTTGTGAAAATAAGCCATAACTTCTGGAGAATATCGTTCAGTACGATCATTTTCAAGTTTTGTAACAGCATCTGATACACGCTCTAGAATTTGCTCCTCGGCAATTCCATCTTCTTTTGCCCATTCTTCCACTGGAAGCTCAAGATTAAAGAGTTGTTGAAGCTCTTCTTCGAGAGTTTTTGCATCCCATTTTTCAGAATATGTCCCTGATGGAATATAAGCCTCTACGAGATCCTCTACGACTTCATTACGCATTTCAAGGATCATTTCTGATAAATCATCTGCATTCATGACCTCCATACGCTGTTCAAAAATAACTTTGCGTTGATCATTCATGACATCATCATATTTTAGTAGATTTTTACGAATTTCAAAGTTTCGTGCTTCGACCTTTTTTTGTGCTTTTTCAAGGGCTTTATTAATCCATGGATGGATAATAGCTTCATTTTCTTTCAATCCAAGTTTTTGTAGCATACCATCCATACGGTTGGAGCCAAAGATACGCATAAGATCATCTTGAAGAGAGAGAAAGAATTTTGAGCGACCAGGATCGCCTTGGCGACCAGAACGTCCACGAAGCTGGTTATCAATACGACGGCTTTCATGACGTTCAGTAGCGATAACGTAAAGCCCTCCAGCCGCTAAAGCTTTTTCTTTAAGTTGCTTGACATCTTTTTTTATTTCTTCAATTTTAGCTGTCCGCTCTGGACCTTCGGGGATATCCTGTAACTCTTGTCGAATGCGCATTTCAACATTACCACCAAGTTGTATATCCGTACCGCGTCCTGCCATGTTGGTTGCAATGGTGAGAGCTCTAGGAACTCCTGCTTGCGCAATGATATATGCTTCTTGTTCGTGATAGCGAGCATTTAAGACTCTAAAATCGGTAATGCCTTCTTTTCGCAAACGTTCTGCCAATTGTTCTGATTTTTCAATAGAGGTTGTTCCAACAAGAATAGGCTGTTCTTTTTCGTGTGCTTGACGGATATCACGCACAATTGCCCGATATTTCTCTTCTGCTGTTCGATAAATCTCATCATCTTCATCAATACGTTGTATTGGCAAATTTGTAGGAACTTCGACAACGTCAAGACCATAAATATTTCTGAATTCTTCGGCTTCTGTTGTTGCAGTTCCAGTCATGCCAGATAATTTTCTATACATACGGAAGTAATTTTGGAAAGTGATGGAAGCAAGTGTCTGGTTTTCTGGTTGAATAGCAACATGCTCTTTAGCTTCTAAAGCTTGATGAAGTCCTTCAGAATAACGCCGCCCAGGCATCATTCGCCCTGTAAATTCGTCAATAATAACGATCTCATCATTGCGAACAATATAATCTTTATCGCGAGCAAACAGTTTATGAGCTTTTAGAGCATTATTGACATGATGAACGATAGCGACATTTTCTATGTCATAAAGACTCTCACCTTTAAGATGCCCAGCTTGTTCGAGCATTTTTTCAATTTTTTCAGTACCAACTTCGGTAAAGGTCGTTGTTTTTTGTTTTTCGTCTATTTCATAGTCTTCTGGAGTTAAGGCAGGAATAAATGTATCAATAAGGTTATAGAAGTCAGTCCGATCTTCTAGAGGACCAGAAATAATAAGGGGGGTACGGGCTTCATCAATAAGAATCGAATCAACTTCATCAACAATTGCGTAATGATGTCCACGTTGGACCATTTGACTATGATCGAAGGCCATATTATCACGCAAATAGTCAAAACCTAGTTCATTATTTGTGGCATAGGTGATGTCGCATGCATATGCCTCTCGGCGGGCTTCACTATCAAGATCATGAAGAATCACGCCTGTTGTAAGCCCTAGAAAACTAAAAATTTTCCCCATTGTTTCAGCATCACGACTGGCGAGATAATCGTTTACTGTCACAACATGAACGCCTTTACCTTCCAATGCATTGAGATAAATTGGTAGAGTTGCCATTAATGTTTTACCTTCACCAGTACGCATTTCAGCTATGCCGCAGTCGTGAAGGACCATTCCACCAATAAGTTGTACGTCAAAAGGACGCATGTCATAAACACGTTTTGCTGCTTCACGAACAGTTGCGAAAGCTTCTGGTAAGAGCAAATCAATACTTTCACCTCCACTAAGACGTTTACGAAAGGCATCTGTTTTTTGGTAAAGCTGCTCATCACTTAATTTTACGAATTGTTCTTCCAAAGCATTAATTTGTGCAACTTTTTGGCGGAGTGCTTTGAGGCGTCGCTCATGAGCTGAACCAAAAAATTTACGTGCAAAAACACCTAAACCGACCATCACTGGCCCTTTCTTTTAATTATTGTCACTTTTGTTGGGTAATTCATACGTTTTCCCCATTCTCTACATTTTCTTTAAGTTTTCTGATATCATTAGAGATATAATGAAATGCAGATGGTACCATTATACTTGCAGGTGTGCAATTTTCCATTTTAATTGTAACGTAGAGATAAGAGGCTAAGCGCGCTATGTCAACTTTAGGTATGCTATTTAACTGATACAATACAAAGTAATTGAAGATACAATATGTCATTTTTCTCTATGATCATGTTTTTCATTTGCATTAGATAGGGTTGTAGAAACTGAGATAAAAGAACGATTTTATATTTTTTACAATGAAATTACTAATTTATTTCTCTATATTTAAAGAATAAAGTGTTATGGTAAAGAAAATTGGAATCTTGAACCTGCCTTCACTTTTAAGGAGTATATTTATGAAATTCAACTTTATCACGCTGTTTTTAGCATCAACTTTATTGGCAAGTACAAGTTTAGGGGTGAAAGCCCAAGAAGGTGTGAATTCACCATCGAATGATTTAAAAACTTTGGAGAAAGCTTCTGAAAAAGCAATTTCTCCTTCTCATGTTATGGCAGTTATTGATGGGAAAAATATTACAGCAGGTCAATTGGATGATTTAGCACTTGAAATAAATCCTAATTTAGCACGTTTTCCTGATGAACAACGTCGTATGATGGTTCTAAAAGCTTATTTAGATATGCAGGCACTTGCAAAAGAAGCAAGAAGAAAAGGTCTTGATAAGACAGAAGCTTACGATAAACGTATGGCAGTCATGCGTGATAATGTTCTTCAACAGCTTTATTTTAAACAAACGATTGTTGACAAAATATCGGATACTGATTTGGAAGCTCTTTATAAGCAAGAAGTTGCTGCTCTACCTAAGGAGGATGAGGTTAAAGCGCGTCATATTTTGGTCAAAACGAGAAAAGAAGCAGAAGCTATCATTAAGCATTTAAATAAAGGCGAAAGTTTTGAAGAGATTGCAAAGAAAAGTTCAACAGATGGTTCTGCTGCCGTTGGGGGTGATCTTGGTTATTTTAGCCATGGTCAAATGGTCAAGCCTTTTGAAGATGCCGCATTTGGTTTAAAAGTTGGCGAATACACTAAACAACCTGTTGAAAGTCCTTTTGGTTGGCATATTATTAAATTAGAGGATCGTCGTGTAAAACAACCGCCTGCATTTGATGATGTTAAAGAAATGTTGCGGACACAGCTGATAAAAAAGCGCTATCAAGAACTGATTGTTGATTTACGTAGCAAGATAGATGTGAAATACCCTGATCCTAATGTTACAAAAATCATGGAATCGCTTCATCAAAATGGGACGCTGCTTCCCGATGAGACGTCCGATGAAGAAGATACGGAATAGCTAGGAAAATAAGTAGATAGCCTCTTTAATAGATAATTTGCTAGGTTGGTTTTGTTCAAAAAATCTAGCAGTTTTCTATGAGAGGTTATTGATCTGCAATCATTTCATTTTTTTATAGAAAGCATATTGTGGTTTTGAAAATCTCTCCTTTGTCGCCTCAAAAGATCCAAGAGCTTTCTCCATTATCTGGTGTACGGATAGCAACAGCTGAAGCTGGGATTAAATATAAAGATCGTACAGATCTTCTTTTCATCATATTCGATAAGCCAGTGAATGTGGCAGGCGTTTTTACCCGTTCAAAATGTCCATCTGCTCCTGTAGAGCATTGTCGCGCATCGCTTCCTCATGGGGTTGCTAGAGCTGTTGTTGTGAATTCTGGAAATGCAAATGCTTTTACAGGAAGCAAAGGAAAGCACACAACGAATGAAATAATATATGCAGCAGCGAACGCTTTAAAGGTTAGAAAAGATGAAGTTTTTATAGCTTCCACAGGTGTTATTGGTGAGCCAATGGATGCCTCGGGTATTGTCAATCTTTTACCAAGTATGACAGAGACAGCAGAAGAGGGAAATTGGTTGGAAGCTGCAAAAGCCATAATGACAACGGACACATTTCCAAAACTTGCGACGCGCACTTTTGACTGTGGGGGAGAGTGTGTTACCATTAATGGAATTGCAAAGGGTGCTGGTATGATTGCACCCGATATGGCGACAATGCTGTCATTTGTAGTTAGTGATGCTACTATTTCTTCGGATGCACTCCAATCCATGTTATCAGAGGCAGTTGAGGGTTCTTTTAATTCAATTACTGTTGATAGTGATACCTCAACTTCAGATACGCTTATGTTGTTTGCGACAGGAAAAGAACATTTTCCCTGCATTAGATGTAAAACAGATCCGCGTTATGAAGTGTTCTCAAAGCACTTGAGTGCACTTTTGCACGAGCTCGCATTACAAGTTGTTTGTGATGGTGAAGGTGCTCGTCATTTAATTGAGGTTAATGTAATTGGTGCTACAACAAACGATGCTGCAAAAACGATTGCTTTGTCAATTGCAAATTCACCACTTGTAAAAACGGCTATTGCCGGTGAAGATGCGAATTGGGGACGGGTGGTTATGGCCGTTGGGAAGGCTGGTGTTGAAGTCGATCGTGATCTATTGATGATTTGGTTTGGTGAGCATCGTGTGGCGATCAATGGCGAACGAGATCCTGAGTATTGTGAAGAGACAATAGGTACTTATATGCAAGGTAAGCACATCACAATTCGTGTTGATATCGGTTTGGGTAATGGTACAGCGAAAGTTTGGTCTTGCGATTTAACGAAAGAGTACGTTATGATCAACAGCAATTATAGAAGTTAATGGATGCATTTTATATTTAACAGCTTATTATTTTTCAGAAAAAATGAAGGATGTAAGTTCTTTTAAGAGCAGGTGGATATGATAGATAAAGACAGTTATCTTTATGATCCCTATTGGCGAGTAATATGTATATAAAAAGTTCCATTCTTCTTGTTGTTGCATGCGCATTGTTCGATCAGAATAATCGTGTTTTGCTAACTAAGCGTCCTGAAGGAAAATCACTAGCTGGTTTATGGGAGTTTCCTGGTGGCAAGGTTGAGCAAGGTGAAACTCCGGAAGCATCATTGATTCGTGAACTAGAGGAAGAGCTTGGTATTTATGTTCAACCAAATAATTTACACCCTTTAACATTTGCAAGTCATAGCTATAAGACATTTCATCTCTTAATGCCATTGTATCTTTGTGACCATTATGAGGGCGTTGCACAAGGACGAGAAGGGCAAAATTTAGAATGGGTTTTTATTAATGATCTTGATCAATATCCTATGCCTGATGCAGATAAACCATTAATTCAGTTATTGAGAAATTTTCTTCTTTAATGAGTTTGTGAGAAGAGAATATCGTGTGGTGTGTATTGCATACATATTGAGCAAGGATTCAAAAGGATTTTTTTGCATAAAAAACTGCTTCCTCATCATGATGATGCATATTAAAATCAACATATTGATTTATAATCATAAAATATCCTTTACATAAAACTGTCTCTCTTCATGTTGTACTATTTCATTGTTTAAATACTCTTTCTCTAAATCAGAAAAAATTGTTTAAGAACAAGCTAATAGAAGGATAAGTATATTCGTTTTGGAAAAAGATAAAAGCATAAAGGTAGAAATTATTGTGTGGTTTATCCATTTCCTTTTTGTGTAGCGTTATAGCTTTCAAAATTATGCAAAGCAATATTTTTAAAATGATAAAGACTATGCAGTGTCTTATGTTTTTTATATTCTATAATAATAGAAGGTACTTATAAATAGTATCACGCTTGTATTATTCAATTGCGTATTGATTGAGAGAATTTACTTTTCAATTCATCTTTTAGCATTATCTATGAATGAATAATACAAGATACACTGAAAGTTGCTATTTTTATATTTATAAACTTATGAATTAACTTTATTATAATTTCTTAAAATCAACGTTATACTTTCCATTATATTTTAACAGTTTATGCGTTATCTATTTAATCTATATTTCAACTACTTTCCAAATTACATGCAAACCCATTTAACAAGCTGTCATTGGACAATTTTTTAATGCAAAGTAAAAGGATATGTGGAACAGTGAAAAATACGAATGGCAAGAGATCTCATTTGAGTTGCATAATGCTTTTTTATTTTTAAAATCAACACATTATTGTAAAAAATGATGATTTAAAAAAGCCATTGAGAAAGCTGGGTGCTGAATTTTTGCAATATCCAAAGGACAGTGTATGTTGATAAAAACTTTTGAAAAAATATTGAATATTTTTTTACAACATAACTTAGCAAAATTCAAAACATACATGGAGAAAATTGGTAAAAGAGAATGCAACTCTGTAGGGCGTATGTTAGAAAATCTTATTCTCTAACCTCTATTCGCACACCCATCACTAAAAAAAATACAAAAACTCAATAAGTTTTATATATAAAAAAGTACAATCCTCTTAAATACCGAGGTTTAGGGGATAATTAAGCAATGCACCCCATTTGATATAAATTCAATTTATAAAAACCTTCTTACGTCGATATGAAGCAAACAGCCAACAATAGCCCACATTGTCATATTCATGTAAAAGCACGTACTATATTCCCAGTGTTGTTGGACGTCGTTTTTCTACAGGATATCGCTGGCATTTTTGAGCAATACGCGTAACTGCTTTTTCCAGTGGTTCGATCGTAACATCCATAGAGGAACCATTTGCATGAATAATATTTTCAGAATCAGTCATAATAGCGACATGACCTTTCCAAAAAATCAAATCACCTCGTTGAAGTTTATCACTATCTGAGAGTGGATTTCCTATAGTTTTTTGTTGCATATCAGTATCGCGTAAAACAACTTGACCAGCCATTGTCATAGAAAGTTGGACCAGTCCTGAGCAATCAATTCCAAAACCACTGGCTCCACCCCAACGATAAGGTGTATAGATCAACATTTCAGCAGCTTTAACATAATCTTTATACACGACGTTGCCAATTGGACTGAGATGATCGCTAACGATTGCGCCCCCATTTTCAAGTATAGAATACTTGGTCCCACGGACTTCAACTTCATTAACAACGCTTACTTTACTTCCTATAGATAAAGGATATTCTACTGGTCCACGTAAGTCAGCTTGGGAATATTGAAAAGTACGTGGCGCTGTAACAACATGTGTTTGTTCTACGGTTGATGTACAAAGAACTTTTGTATCAATATAACCGACATAACCATCCTTGAGAGATTGTGCCCACGACATTTCTTCTCCATGCTCAAAGATGAGAAGTTCTTCTCCGTATAAGCACTCTGTCTGCATTTCACTTTTGTTATTATTTTCTTTAAACAATCCAGCAACAGGTACATTAACGCGTCTTTTTTCACCTTGCACAAAGCGCTGAGCTGTAATTTCGCCTTTAAGACGTTCGTCTGCTAGATCTTCTCTGAACGCATGTAATCTCGGATCTCTAGGGAACATTTATTTATCTTTCATCCTTTGTTTTTTTTCCTTTAAATAGGCTCATAATAATTGTATTGGTAGAATTTTTATCCTCAAATAAATTACAGAACACAATTAAAGATGAAGAACAATTGCTCTTAAAGTTCTAAAATTGTCCATTTTTATGTTTGTTTTATGTCAAAATTAATTTTTAAAGAGATTATAAAGAGCACGAATAACTTGTGCGGAACCACCGACAGGATACCCTGGTTTTTCTTTTGGAACCCATCCATAAAGGTCGAAATGGGCAAAAAGTTTGGTTTTTTCAACAAAAGAATTAAGAAATAAAGCAGCGATTATAGAGCCAGCAAAGCTATTTCCAGTTACATTGTTAAGATCAGCAATTGGTGATGATAACATCTCTTGGTAAGGTTGCCAAAGGGGCATTTGCCAAAGAGGATCAAAAACAGCGTGAGCAGATTCAGAAATTTGTTGTGCCCATAGTGAATCATTACAATAAAATGCCGGAAGATCTGGTCCTAATGCTATACGGGCTGCTCCTGTTAAAGTAGCCATGCAAAGCATGAATTGTGGACTTTCTTCATCACCATAGGCGAGTGCATCAGCAAGGACAAGTCGCCCTTCAGCATCTGTATTGCCCACTTCAACACTTAAGCCTTTACGACTTTTAAGAATATCACCTGGTCGGTAAGCATTGGCAGAAATTGCATTTTCTACGGCTGGAATCAAAACACGGAGACGGAAAGGCAATTTTGCATCCATGATAAGTTTAGCCAATCCCAAAACGTTTGCTCCACCCCCCATGTCTTTTTTCATAAGCAACATGTTATTGGCTGATTTAATATCGAGTCCTCCAGTATCAAAAGTTACGCCTTTGCCCACCAACGTTATTTTAGGATGATGTTCTTGGCCCCAGAGTAACTCAATCAGTCGTGGTGGAGTACTGCCTGCTCGTCCTACGGCATGAATCATCGGAAAGTTATGGGTTAAGAGATCATCTCCACAAATACTTTGGACATGAGCACCATAAATTTTTCCTAGTTGTCGTACTTCTTTTTCGAGAGTATCAGGGTTCATATCATTGGCTGGAATATTAATGAGATCACGGACAAAGAAGACAGCTTCATAAATTCGTTGGAGTTCATTAAGATCAATTGCCTCATTGACATGGATAGATAAAGATTTGAAAGAAGAATTTTGACGATAGCGATTAAATTGATAACTGCCGAATGCCAATCCAAGATAGGTATTTATTTCATCAGAGGTTGTACCTTCTAAATGCCATTGACCAGCAGGAAGTTTTTGAGCAAGAACTCCTGTGATAAAAGGATCGTTACCATTGCCAATTCCAAATAAAACTTTTTTTAAATGCCCCGTTTCGTGAGGAATAAAGAGTATTTGTCCTGCTTTACCAGTAAAGTCATTAACTTTTATCCATGCTGTTGTTGACGCATCAAGTGATAAGTTGGCAAGAGTTCTTTGGTTTACCAAGATGATAGGGCAACTGTTATCGATACGCGTTGAGGTAAAATGAATGGGGTGGTGGTGCATAGTTATGAGATCCTTATAGTCGTCTAAGTGCGACATATTCGACCAAATGATTTTTTCCCTTTCGTAGAATGAGATTGGACCTTGGTCGTGTTGGCAATATATTTTCTTGTAAATTTTTTAAATTAATCGTTTGCCAAAGATCCTCAGCAATTTTTGAGGCTTCTTTTTCATTGAGGTGGGCATAACGATGAAAATAGGATTCAGGATTTTGGAAAGCTGTTTTACGCAAACGTTTAAAACGTTCCAAATACCAGTGACGAATGACTTCTGTTTCAGCATCGACATAAATTGAAAAATCAAAAAAATCAGATACGAAAGGAATGGCTTTCCCATCTTTAGGAAGATCACTGACCTGTAATACATTAATACCTTCAACAATTAAAATATCAGGATGGTCAATGGCAATTGTCTGGTTTTCTAGAACATCATAGGTCATATGTGAGTAAAGCGGAGCACGAATATTTCCGACACCTGCTTTTATAGCAGAAAGAAAGCATAGCAATTTTTTTATGTCATAAGAATCAGGAAATCCTTTACGATTCATACGATTTTTTTGCTGTAAGATTGCGTTAGGATAGAGAAAACCATCCGTTGTGATCAGATCAACTTTAAGACTAGATGTCCAACGTTTCAATAGTTCTTGAAGAATGCGAGCAGTGGTTGATTTTCCTACTGCTACAGAACCAGCAATTCCAATAATAAAAGGCGTTTTCCTCATCTCTTCTTGATGGAGAAACTTCTGACGTTTGTGAAAAAGTTCCTGTACGGCTTCAACATGGCATGATAACAAACGCGATAAAGAAAGATAAATGCGTTGAACTTCCTCAAGATCGATAGGATCATCCATAGAGCGTAAACGCTTAATTTCATCAAAAGTCAAAGTAAGAGGTGTATCCGCACGAAACTCTGACCATTGTTGTGCAGTAAAGACACGGTAGGGTGAATATCGGTCAGAAACGGATTTGACCAGATTATCTTTCTGATTAATTTTTTGTATAGTCGTATCAATCATTTGTATTGGTCGAGAATTTTTTTGCCGCAGCAATCGATTAAGAACGGACATGTGAACGGCTTTGTATTCAAGTAAATTTTGTTTTTCATGCTCTCTTCTTCAAGATAATAGGTCATTTTTTGTTAGCTTATCGTCCAGTCATTCCAATCTACACGGATTTGTTCCAATGAATACCCTTGCGCCAAAAAAGCCCATAAAAGTAGACGCGCTTTTACGGCTGATAAATAACCAGACATGAGCGCACCAGAAGCAATCATATCGATTTCTGAGCCTTTATAGCCATAAGTTATACGAGTTGTGGAGCCATTACAACAACGACTAGCAATAATGATTGGTATTTTTTGTGCATATTGTTGTACGAGGTCTGCTTCTTGAAAACTACAGTGTCCTGCACCAAAACCTGCAATAACAAGCCCAGTATAATACCCACTTTCAAGGCATAGTTTCATTAATTTTGCATCAGAAGATAAAGAGGAATAGAGGAGTGCAATTTGATGATCATGGTTTTGGGGAAAATCAAACGTTTTTGGGAAAAATTTTCGATCATTGAAATAAATAAGTTTTCCCTCTAAAATAGTTCCTAAAACACCTGCAAGACCTGATTGAAATGTTTCGACTTTGACGGTATGGCTTTTATAGAGCCAATAAGGTGAATGAATTGTATCATTGATGACAACGAGAACGCCTCTGTTACGACTTTGTGTGGCTGCCGCAACATGAGTGGCTGCTAAAATATTAGCTGGGCCATCGGCTCCTGCTTCATGAGGCATGCGCATAGCACCGGTTATGATGAGAGGTTCAGCTTCTTTCCAATAAAGAGAAAGAAAAAAAGCTGTTTCTTCCAGAGTATCAGTCCCTTGTGTTAAAACAATACCTTCTGCACCAGCGTTTATTTGTTGTTTTGCCCACTTAATTATTTCAAAAAGCATTTGAAACGATAAAGATCCACTTGGTATTTGCATTAATGTTTGTGCATGAATATCAGCAACGTTATTTAAAGCAGGAACACTTTTTATGAGGTTATCTGAAGTTAAAGTCGGTTGCATGTGACCAAAACTATCAGCCGTCATTGCAATTGTTCCACCTAAGGTCCCTATGGCTATTTTTTTCATAATTTTCCTCTAAAAAGCACAAACTGTTTATATAAAGCTATTTAGCAGTAATTTACATTGACAACAATGATATCATTTTTCCATTTTCAACAAATTGAGTTATGCTGAATCATTGTGTTTTGCTGTATATGTTCTTAAATAGGACAATAGTAATTGAGTTTTACATTGTATGAAAAGAAATCAATATTAAAAAGTAAAGTTAATATTAAGGAGTTTCCTTATGACAGAACATAAGCCAGACATAATGTATGGTACAACAATTATTACGGTACGAAAAGGTGGAAAAGTCGTGATGGCCGGTGATGGTCAGGTTTCTCTTGGACAGACAATTATGAAAGGCAATGCACGTAAAGTGCGTCGTCTTGGAAAGAACGGAGTGGTTATTGCTGGTTTTGCAGGTGCTACGGCAGATGCTTTTACATTACTGGAGAGATTGGAAACAAAGCTTGAACAATATCCTGATCAGCTTATGCGTGCCTGTGTAGAACTTGCAAAAGATTGGAGAACAGATCGCTATTTGCGTCGTCTCGAAGCAATGATGCTCGTGGCTGATAAGAAAGTAACTTTGGCTCTAACAGGGCTTGGTGATGTTTTAGAACCAGAAGATGGGGTTATGGCAATTGGCTCTGGAGGAAATTTTGCTCTTTCAGCAGCGCGTGCACTCATGGATTTGGATTTGGATGCAGAAACTATTGCTCGTAAAGCTATGGCTATTGCCGCTAAAATTTGTGTTTACACCAATGATCATTTTACGATTGAAACATTGGATGCAGAATTATCTTCTTTAGAGAAAGCTATTTAAATGTGTGTTGTATTTTCCCCTCGTGAGACTGTTTCTGAACTTGATCGTTTTATTATTGGCCAAAATGATGCCAAACGCTCTGTAGCTATTGCACTGCGCAATCGGTGGCGTAGGCAACAGCTTGATGAGCCGATGCGTGAAGAAGTTATGCCAAAAAATATTTTAATGATAGGGCCAACAGGTGTTGGTAAAACTGGTATTGCACGTCGATTAGCAAAACTTTCTGGAGCACCCTTCGTTAAAGTAGAAGCGACTAAATTTACTGAAGTTGGTTATGTGGGACGTGATGTTGAGCAAATTATTCGAGATCTTGTTGAAATTGCCATTTCTCTTGTGCGTGAAAAGAAACGGGATGAAATAAAAGAAAAGGCCCACGTGAATGCTGAAGAGCGTGTTTTAGACGCCCTTGTTGGTAAAACAGCAAGTCCTACTACTCGTGATAGTTTTCGTAAAAAATTGCGTGAAGGTGAATTGGATGAAAAAGAGATTGAAATTGAAGTCGCCGATAATAATAGCAGTAGTGCTTCAACTTTTGATATTCCTGGTATGCCTGGGGCGCAAATGGGTATTATGAATTTATCAGATATTTTGGGAAAAATGGGCAGTCGTACAAAAGTCCGTAAGACGACAGTAAGAGATGCTTTTAAGCCGCTCATTGATGATGAATCTGAAAAACTCCTTGATCAGGAGCAAATTATTCAAGATGCGCTTCGTGTTGCTGAAAATGACGGTATTGTTTTTATCGACGAGATTGATAAAATTGCAACCAGGGATGGTGGAGCAAGTGTTGCGGTTTCGCGTGAGGGCGTTCAACGGGATCTTTTGCCTTTGGTTGAAGGAACAACAATTTCTACAAAATATGGGCAAATAAAAACCGATCATATTCTTTTTATTGCCTCAGGTGCATTTCATGTTTCCAAGCCATCTGATTTATTACCGGAACTTCAAGGACGTTTGCCCATCCGTGTGGAGCTCAACCCTTTAACAAGGGAAGATTTACGACGCATTCTAACGGAACCAGAAGCTAGTTTGATTAAACAATATATCGCTCTTATGGCAACGGAAGAGGTTCATTTGGAAATTACAGATGATGCTATTGATGCTTTAGCAGATATTGCTGTAGATTTAAATGCAAGGATTGAAAATATAGGAGCACGTCGTTTGCAAACGGTGATGGAGCGCGTTTTGGATGAAATTTCTTTCACTGCGCCTGATAAAGCTGGAACAACATTTACAATTGATGCTGCTTACGTGAGAAAATCTATTGGCGAGCTTGCTGCTGATATCGATCTTTCACGTTTTATTCTTTGAAAGTTATTGCTTGTTCTGTTTATCTGCGTGCTTCGATAATTTTGAAACCATGGGGTTGTTCGTGTATCAACACTGTGCGGAAAATATTTTTTAATAATGTTTCATAAGGCAGGTGGCGGTTTGCAACAAAAAGCAGACTGCCGCTTGGCTTTAAGCACTTTGCAGCATTTATAATAAAATTTTTTCCTAATGAAACATCTATTGTTTGTTGTGTGTGAAACGGTGGATTTGAAATGATTGTGTCATATAGATTTGTGATAGGTTCATGTACAAGGTCATGCCAATAAAAATGAATTGGAAAAGGAGTTGTTATGGATTTAAGGTGCTGTTTTGCTGCTCTCAAAGCATTGTAGTCTGCTTCATAAAGGTCGAGAGCAGTGAGTTTTTCACTTCTTTCAAGCGCAACGTGAGAAAGATAACCCCATCCAGCACCAAAATCAGCTGTTTTTCCAGAAATAACTTTGAGCATATAAGAAGCAAGCGCAGCAGATCCTGGATCAATACGACCGTGTGAGAACATACCAGAAGTAGTTTGAAATTTACCAAAAGTAAGCGGTGGTGAGCGCAATTGTACAATATTCTGTTTCTCTATTTGTGGAGGAACTTGCAGCCAAAATACCAGACCATGATTTTTAGACAGTTTATTGGTGATGGGGACAATATTTTTGACCCATTTCATCATTGAAGCAGCACCAGCAGTTTTATTCCCACTGATCACAACCCATCCATTGGGTTTAACGCATTCTAATAAATCAAGAAAACAATTTTGATTAAAACCACGATATTTGCTCAAATGTAAAAATGCACCATCATAGTTGAAAGTTTTATCTATTTGAGGAGAGCAGTGAAATTGAGTATCGACAAATTTTAAAAAATCTGGTCGCCAAGGCGTAATAATTTTTAAATTTTGCGCCCATTTTTGAGCCGGAACTTCTGTTAAACCGAAACTCAGCCAACATTGGCTTGGATCTGGATACGGGAGTTCATGATTTTCAAAAGGCAAAAATAATAACACATAGGGCTCTTTCAAAGAAAAATGCCATTCCAATATTGGGATGGCATTTCATGATTGATAAGAAGAAAGGCTTACTCTTCTTTTTTCTTACGGCGGCGCTTATTTTCAGGTTGTTTTTTTTCATCCACGCACTTTTCTTCATTCATCGCTTTATCACCGGTGATTTCCTTTCCGGTTGTTTGATCAACGACCTTCATTGATAACCGAACTTTTCCACGCTCATCAAAGCCCATTAACTTAACCCAAACTTTGTCGCCTTCCTTAATAATATCGGTTGTTTTGGCGACGCGTTCTGATGCAAGTTGAGAGATATGAACGAGTCCATCACGAGAACCAAAGAAGTTTATAAATGCACCAAATTCTGCAGTTTTTACAACTGTTCCTTGGTAGATAGCACCAACTTCAGGTTCATCAACAATAGAATGGATCCAGCGTTTTGCCGCTTCAATGGTTTTAGCATCAGCAGAAGCAATTTTAATGGTACCATCATCTTCAATATTAATTTTTGCTCCTGTTTGTTCCACGATTTCCCGAATAACTTTACCACCAGAGCCGATAACATCACGGATTTTATCGACAGAAATATTCATAACTTCGATTCTCGGAGAAAATTCACTCAGCTCAGCACGTGCACTGGTTAAAGCTTTCGCCATCTCATTAAGGATATGGATTCGGCCACCTTTGGCTTGTTCAAGCGCAATTTTCATAATCTCTTCGGTAATACCATCAATTTTGATATCCATTTGCAAGGCAGTAATACCATTTTCTGTTCCTGCGACTTTAAAATCCATATCTCCAAGATGATCTTCATCTCCTAAAATATCAGAAAGAACAGCAAAGCGTTCTCCTTCTTTAATCAAGCCCATAGCAATACCAGCAACAGGGCGTGCTAGAGGAACACCAGCATCCATGAGAGCAAGTGACGTTCCACAAACCGTTGCCATAGAAGAAGATCCATTGGATTCAGTAATTTCTGAGACAGCACGAATGGTATAAGGAAAAGATTCTTTATTTGGCAACATGGGATGAATTGCTCTCCATGCCAATTTGCCATGTCCAATTTCACGACGACCAGGAGAACCAAGGCGTCCTGTTTCACCCACGGAAAATGGTGGAAAATTATAATGGAGGAGGAATGTTTCCTTATACATACCCGTTAAAGAATCAACATATTGTTCATCTTCACCAGTTCCCAATGTTGCAACGACAATAGCTTGTGTTTCTCCGCGGGTAAAGAGTGCGGATCCATGTGTGCGGGGTAAAATACTTACTTCTGATTGGATAGGGCGCACGGTAGAAAGATTGCGTCCATCAATACGCTTTTGGGTATCAAGAATGTTTCCACGAACAATTTTTGCTTGCAATTGTTTAAAGACGGTTGCAATTTGATCTGCACTGAATTGACAGTCGTCTTCTGTTTCTGGCATAAATTTACTGATAATTTCTGTTTTTAGAGCATCAATTGCAGCATAACGTTCTTGTTTATCAGTAATTGTGTAAGCCTTTCGTATATCCTGTTCTGCCATTTTCTGCACCGCTTTTTCAAGTTCAGAAAGATCTTCAGGAACAAAATCACGAGGATCTTTTGCAGCAACTTCAGCAAGCTTGATGATGGCATCAAGGACAGGTTGAAGGCCTTTGTGACCAAACATCACAGCTCCCAACATGATATCTTCCGGTAATTCTTGTGCTTCTGATTCAACCATCAAAACAGCACTTTCTGTTCCAGCAACAACAAGATCAAGTTTTGATTCAGGCATTTCATCGATATGAGGATTAAGAACATATTGTCCATTACAATAGCCAACGCGGGCACCGGCTATAGGCCCCATGAAAGGAACACCTGACAGGGTCAATGCGGCAGAAGATGCAATCATTGCAAGGATATCGGGATTGTTTTCGAGATCATGCTGTATAACGGAAACAATAACTTGTGTATCATTTTTATATCCCTCAACGAAAAGGGGACGAATTGGGCGATCAATCAAACGTGAAACCAAAGTTTCATTTTCACTTGGTCGACTTTCACGTTTTAAATAGCCCCCAGGTATTCGACCAACAGCATAGGATTTTTCTTGATAATTAACGGTGAGTGGAAAAAAGTCCTGGTCTGGTTTTGGGATTTTGGCTGATACAACGGTAGCTAAGACAATCGTTTCTCCATAGGTGGCAATCACTGCACCATCAGCTTGACGCGCTATTTTCCCTGTTTCAAGGGTGAGCGGACGCCCGGCCCATTCAATTTCTATCTTGTGCGTTTTAAACATTTTTTATCCTTAATGACCAGTGTTTAAATCTTTGATTGCTCAAATTCTGGTTGTGCGTAGCATATTTTCAAGCTCTGGGGTAGACAACAAGTTACTTCTATCCTTTTGGTAAAAAAAGAAGAAAACCGCATTAAATGTGAAATGGTAAGCAATCCTATCCCATAATAACTTATCAGCTTTTAAAAATTTTAACTGAAAGAAACACGTTGAAAAAAATGGGTGTTTTTTTAAATACCACCCCCATTTTTCTTTTAGCGACGCAAACCTAATTTCTTAATAAGTGTTTGATAACGATTTTGGTCAACTCCTTTAAGATAATCAAGAAGGCGCCGGCGTTGAGACACCATCTTCAAAAGACCACGACGAGAATGATTATCTTTTTTATGAGATTTAAAGTGGTTTGTTAAATTAGAAATACGTTCAGAAAGTACAGCAATTTGTACTTCTGGTGATCCTGTATCACCAACTTTATTTGCGTATTCTGCGACAAGAGCTTGTTTACGTTCAGCTGTAATCGACATCGTATTATCCTTTCCAAAAACGAAGAAACATAAAGTCACCCACAGCCGAGATGTCGTTCAGCAAGGGTCTGTTAAGAAACAAAAAGAGTCGAAGACTCTTACCTATTCTCGTTCTTATATAGGAAAGAAGGTTAAAATACTAGTCCTTAACAGCATTTTGAAGTCTTTCTCTAAATCAAGGGCTTTTATTTAGAAATATTGATTTAAAGAGGGTTTTATGAGAATTTTTAAAGAATTATGCATCCTTTTGATACAAAAATTATTGCGTGTGTATGGTAAAAAAATGATAAATACCGATTTGGAGGAAAAAGATGCAGAGCATTTCAACATTAAAGCTTTTCCGTAATTCGGTATTTCGAAATTTATGGTTATCGACTCTTATTTCTAATTTAGGGGGATTGATACAGGCTGTTGGAGCAGGGTGGTTAATGGCGTTGATTAGTTCTTCGCATTCCATGGTTGGGCTTGTTCAAAGTGCGACAACGTTACCACTTGTTATGTTTTCTTTGATGGCAGGGGCCTTAGCTGATAATTTTAATCGGCGTCAAATTATGTTGTGCGCACAAATTATGATGATGGTCATATCCATGAGTTTAGCTGTTTTAGCCTATCTGGGATTTCTCACACCTTGGCTTTTATTATGTTTTACGTTTTTGATTGGATGTGGCACGGCTTTTTATAATCCTTCTTGGCAAGCAACGATAGGAGATATTGTGAGCAGGGAAAATATTCCTACTGCTGTTAGTTTGAATAGTGTTGGCTTTAATTTGATGCGGAGTGTTGGCCCTGCGATTGGTGGTGCCATTATTGCAACTTTGGGTGCATCTGCTGCTTTTTTGTTTAATGCTATAAGCTATATTCCTCTTATTGGTGCGTTATTTTTCTGGAAATCGAATTATAAAAACAACCCATTGCCACGAGAAAGACTGTTAGGAGCTGTCTCAGATGGTTTGCGTTATGTTGCGATGTCGCCTAATCTCTTAAGTATTATGGTTCGAGCGTTCCTTTTTGGTATAGGAGCAATTTCGATTTTAGCACTTTTGCCAATTGTTGCGCATAAAGTTCTCGGAGGAAATGCCCTTCTTTATGGTACGTTGCTGGGTTGTTTTGGGTTAGGAGCCATGACAGCAGGTATTATTAATGAATTTGTACGGCATCATTTTCGTTCAGAAACAATTATTGCAAGTGCATTTATTGGTTTTGCCTTTTCTTGCTTTTTATTGGGAATAAGCCGTTCACTGATTATAAGCCATATTGCTTTATTTCCTGCAGGTTTATGTTGGGTTTTGGCATTATCGTTGTTTAATACATCTGTACAACTTTCTACACCACGCTGGGTTGTAGCTCGTTCTTTAGCACTTTATCAAACGGCATCTTATGGGGGGATGGCTATTGGAAGTGCAATCTGGGGAGTTTTGGCTGATGGTTATTCTCCAACAATTGCTTTGAGCATTTGTTCTCTATTCTTGATTTTAGGTGCTCTTGCGGGGGTAAAGTTTAGAATTCAAGAAATTCCTCAGATAGATTTAAATCCTCTTGATCATTTTAGAGAGCCGGAATTATTACTCGACCTCAAAGCAAGAAGTGGCCCGATCATGATAATGATTGATTATCAAATTCATGAAAATGATCTCGAAGAGTTTCTTAAAGTGATGACGCGTCGACGCCATATTCGGTTACGCGATGGTGCGCGTCAATGGGTCCTTTTACGAGATCTGGAAAGACCTGAATATTGGACAGAGGCTTATCATATGCCAACATGGGTAGATTATTTACGTCATAATCATCGTCGCACAAAAGCGGATGCCGAAGTCAATAAGCGTCTGCGTCATTTAAATTGTGCTCCTAACGGTATAAGAGTGCACCGCATGATTGAACGCCAAACAATACCCCAAGCCAATGAGATGCTTTTAAAAGTCTCCTCTGATCATCTCCCTTAGGGTTAAAACAGTTTTTTTGTAAAATATTAAATTATGTTAATATTATTTTGATCAATTTTTTTGCATAAGTGCAACAACAAAAAAACGGGTATTACAATAGTTAATATATTGACTTATAAATGACTAATTATCATTTTTTATGGTAAATAATAGTCTTCAAAAATTTAAGTTTTTCTCATTTCAAATCTGTTTACCTTACTTTATATTGCATCAATCAAAACCATTTTCTTGTACGTCACAAGTAAGAGTGGGTATGATAGAAAAAGGAGGATTTCTAATAAACTATTTCGAGTGCCAAGGTTTATTACGACACTTTAAATTAGAAAATAGAATGGTGATACCGGCTTATATTTTTATTAAGCGTAAAGATGGGGCCATGCGCAATGAATTTTATATATTTTACGAGCGTTGTTGTGAAATAAGTTCGAATGCATTGAGAAATGTTTCTTAAAAAAGCATGTGAATAAGCAGCACAACAATTTTTTATTTTAGGCGTCCTATTTTGAGTGAGAAATAATCATATTAAAAGAACGAGAAAAATAAAAACGTAAGACAAAGCGTAATCCCTATTATTTAAAAAGTAGAGTCGAATGAAAGGGATAATAGTAAGATGAAAAATAGCTTGTTTTTGCTTGCATGTTTTTGCAAAATGAAGCTATCTTACCCTTTTAAATATTACTCAACCAGATATATCTTTACTCATATCTGGTATAGAAAGTTGAAACTGTTTACAAAATACCAACCATGGAATGAAGAGATATACTAGCTTTTTATTCGATACAAAAAACAACGATAAGCTAATCCCTAGCTTGACAATTTCTTATTCTTTACAGATATTTTTACAAAACCTTTGCGTGCTTTCGTGACGATTAGAATGATCGATTGTAAGCATAATTATGCCATTTTTAGGTGGTCAACGATCAATTTTTATTGGATAAATAGTTGGAAGGGATTATCCTTACAATGTGTTTAAATCCTGCGGTTTGAGTTTTTCTATTCGAAACAATTCTTTTTGCCAAAAAGAGATTATGTAGGTGTGTACTGTAATGATCAAATGAGTGATTTAACATGATATAGATTCTTGAGTTTTTAAGGTTGGACGCAATGAATATGATTCCAACACATTGATTATAAGAATAAATAACTGTTTTTTATATTGAATGTAAAAGTCTAGATATCGTAGGATTATTTCATTTTAAATGTGTTTAGGTTGAATCCATCCAAATCATTCGCTGATACATTACAAACGGAGGTTAACGTGTGAGTAAAAAGAGATTGAAAAAGGGATATAACATGTCTCTTATGAATCTTTTTAAATGCAAGGACTGTTGTTACATTAGGGGGGGACAAAGTGTATGATGGTATTGGCTTGTATCGTTAACTTAATTTTTGATGTGAATAAGAAAAATGGAGACAATGAAAAGCAACACATTTTCTTTATTTGAGAGAGAAAAATGATCTTTCCGAAAAAGGGGGAAAGAATCGATTAAATTGTAAAAATCCGCTTTGCTTTAAATAGATCTTTGTCGAGGGTGCCGATAGCAAGCAGTTGTTCCTTATAGAGGACACAAATTTCATCTTCATCAAGAGGTATTTTGTGATGACACAAGAGTATAGAATGCCCCTTCATAACTCTTTGTGCTTGGGTTTCATTAAGGGTATAATGAAAGAGGCAATCCAATGCGGCGCTCGTTTCAATTAAGAGCCCATCGAGTGTTGTGAAATTTTTTTCAAAAGAACTATTATTTTCCTCTGTAGTATTTTTATTTAGCGGGCTAGCTGCTTTTAGTTCATCCCATGTGATGAGATCCTCTTCATCAAAAGGTGCGACGGTAATACGTCTTAAGTCAGCAATATGCCCGTAGCATCCCAGATCACGTCCCATATCGCGTGCTAAAGAGCGCACATAAGTTCCTTTCCCGCAGGTTATTTCAAAGACAGAATACTCCTTGGTAGGAGTTTCTATTAACTTGAAAGTTTCTATTTCCACTTCACGGGGTGGAATTTCAACGATTTCCCCTTCACGCGCTAGATCATAAGCGCGATTTCCGGCAATTTTTATTGCTGAAAATTGTGGAGGTGTTTGCAAAATAATACCTGTATATTGAGGAAGAAGAGCAAGTATTTCTTCTCGAGTTGGACGTTTGAGAGATGTTTTGGTTATTTCTCCCTCTAGATCATCTGTTGAACGTTCTTGTCCCCAAGCGATATGAAAACGGTAAGTTTTTTTGCCTTGCATCACGTAAGGAACGGTTTTGGTTGCTTCACCCAATGCAATGGGTAAGAGACCAGAAGCAAGAGGATCAAGCGTACCGGCATGTCCTGCTTTTTGTGCATGAAAGAGCCATTTGATTTGTGAGACAGCTTCTGTGGATTTCATTCCCTTTGGTTTATCAAATATGACCCAGCCAGAAACAGGACGTCCTTTTTTTTTGCGGTGTCGTGCCATACTTAAACCTTATCTTTATCACTATGGTGAAGATCGCGCGCGACCTCAGGCGAACGAAGTAGGGCATCAATTTTTGAAAAATTATCAAAACTATTATCAAGTCGGAAACGCAGTTGAGGCATATATTTCATTTGTTGCAACGTATGGCTGATTTCTCCACGGAGAAAACGACTATGTTTATTGAGAATATCAACGACATCGGTATCGGTATGGAAAGTATTTTTAAGAGTGCTGAGAGGTGATACAAAACAAGTGGCAATTTTTAAATCTGGTGACATTCGTACTTCAGAGACAGAAATGACAATATCCTTCAAGACATCATCAAGCAAAATACCACGCTGTAGTATATGCGCTACTGCGTGACGTACTTGCTCTGCTACTCTAAGTTGCCGTTTTGATGGCCCTGCATTTTTCATCAAAGTTTTATCCTCGCTACAAGACCTCTTTTTTGATCATTTAGATAAGGAAAAAAAGAGACATTGTCTATATAATCGAATAACTTTCCTCATTTTACACTAGGGTAAAGTTATTGGATTATTTTATAATGTGCGATTAATATGTTCGATACGGAAGGTCTCAATGATATCTCCTGCGCGCATATCTTCATAGTTTTCAAAGGCTATTCCACATTCTTGACCACTTTGTACTTCATTGACTTCATCCTTGAAGCGTTTGAGTGTTTTTAGCTTTCCTTCGTGAATAACGATGTTATCACGGATAAGGCGAACGCCTGCTCCTCGTTCTATTTTACCTTCTGTAACACGACATCCAGCAACTTTTCCGATTTTTGTAATGTTAAAGACTTCTAGAATTTCAGCATTACCAAGGAATGTTTCACGCTGTTCTGGTGAGAGTAATCCAGACATGGCGGCTTTGATATCGTCAACAAGATCGTAAATGATGTTATAATAACGAATTTCAATTCCTTGTGTTTTAGCAAAATCACGCGCTTGTTTATTGGCCCGAACATTAAAACCAATCACAGCTGAATTAGATGCTTCGGCAAGAGAAATATCACTTTCGGTAATTCCTCCAGCACCAGAATGTACAACACGCGCACGAACCTCATCATTTCCTAGCTTCTCTAATGCTGAAGCGATTGCTTCAATTGATCCTTGCACATCTCCTTTTATAATAAGAGAAAACTCCTTAACACCAGTTGTTTGCAATTTTGTCATCATCTGTTCAAGAGAACCACGCGAACCCGTTTGTCGAGCAACAGCTTTATCACGAGCTAATCGTTGACGATATTCAGAAATTTCGCGTGCTTTTGCTTCATGTGTGACAACAGCAAAACGATCTCCAGCTTGTGGTGTTCTTTGCATGCCTAAAATTTCAATTGGTGTAGAGGGAACAGCTTCTTTGACATGACGACCACGGTCATCAATCAAAGCACGTACACGACCCCATTCATTTCCGGCAACGATAATATCAGAAGGATGTAATGTACCTTTTTGAACAAGAACTGTTGCAACAGATCCGCGTCCTCGATCCAATTTGGCTTCAATGACAACGCCCTCTGCAGTTCGCTGAGGATCTGCTTTCAGGTCAAGCATTTCAGCTTGAAGAAGGATAGCTTCGAGAAGTTTATCTAGGTTTTGACCAGTTTTAGCAGAAACCTCAACGTCCAAAGTTTCCCCGCCCATAGTTTCAACAAACACTTCATGTTGTAAAAGTTCTGTACGTACTTTTTGTGCATTCGCAGCTGGTTTATCAATTTTGTTGATAGCAACAATGATAGGGACACCAGCAGCTTTCGCATGATTGATTGATTCAATCGTTTGGGGCATGACACTATCATCAGCGGCAACAACGAGAACAGCAATATCGGTAACACGCGCTCCGCGTGCACGCATAGCGGTAAATGCAGCATGCCCTGGTGTATCAATAAAGGTAATTTTTTGACCGTTTTGTTCTACTTGATAGGCACCAATATGCTGCGTAATACCACCTGCTTCGCCAGAAACAACATTTGCTTTGCGAATAGCATCCAGAAGAGAAGTTTTTCCGTGGTCAACATGGCCCATAATGGTTACAACAGGGGGACGCTGCTGCATATTTTGAGGATTATCTGTTACATTAAAGATACCTTCCTCTACATCAGATTCTAAAACACGTTTAACAGTATGGCCAAATTCAACAGCGATGAGTTCGGCAACGTCTGCGTCAATAACATCACCAGGTTTCACCATTTGTCCCTGTTTCATTAAAAATTTAACTACATCAACGGAACGCTCAGTCATACGTTGTGCGAGCTCTTGAATGGTAATTGTTTCAGGAAGAACAACTTCGCGAGAAATTTTTTCTCTTGGTTCTTGGTTTTGTGCACGCTTAAACTTTTCCTGTCTGCGCCGCATTGCAGCCATTGAGCGCCCACGTGCGCTTCCTTCTTCATCCAGTGCGCTATTAAGAGTTAGTTTTCCACGACGTCGCTCATCAGTCCCTTTGATAACTTTTGGTGCGCGTATTTCTGATTTAGAAAGATTAGAACGTCGGTTATGCCGCTCTTCTTCTTTATCTTCATCTATTTTGCGTTTTTCAATCACAGTTGTGTTTTTAGGCGCAAGAGGAATATCTGTTTGTTCGATGAGAGGAGGAACAGGTGGAGTCTGTATCAGCGGTTTTTCTTCTTCTTGTTGGGGATGTATTTCTTTTTCTTTAATTTCTTGCTGTAAAATTTCTTCCTGTTCTTTAGCGCGTTTTGCTTTTTCTTCGGCTTGTTCTCGCGTTATTCTTTCTTGGATATGTGCTTCTTCTAATGCGCGAAGTCTTGCTTCCATTTCAGCCGATGAAAGATTGCTTTTGGCTACAGATTCTTGAGGCTTTTTTCCCTCAAAACGTGGTTTAGAGCGCTGGGAAGCCACATGCGGCTTTGTAATGGGTTGTAGGGTCTCAGTTTTTTCATCAGGTCGCGTAATTTTACGCCGTTTAGTTTCGACAACGACAGCCTTTGTACGGCCATGGCTAAAATTTTGTTTGACCGTGCTTGTTTCCAAGACAGACCGCTTGAGAGTTAGTGTCTTCTTGATTGTTGTTTTGTCGTTGTTATTTTCACTCATTGTACTTCCTTCACGGCTTGTGCCGTTATCTCACCAAGCTTACTATGTTTGTCATCACGATAGGTGATCAATTTATATATCGTTTTGAGAAATCCTTCGGCAGCCTTTGTGTCCAATAAAGCTGCGTGCATTACAGGACTAGAGCCAAAAGCCACTCGCATTTCATCACTTGTAAATAAAGATATGGTTTTTATAGTGCGATTTGTTTGTTGTTGTGTTGTGTGGATGGCCTGTGCAATTTTTCGTTTTCCATCTTCTGTTGTTTCTTTGGCATGGAGTACAAGAATAACTTGACCAGAGCGAATAGCGGTGTCAACCTTTGTTGCTCCTGCGACAACGGCTCCTGCTTTTCTTGCCATGGAAAGGCTTGAGAGAGCAGCTTTTAGTAAAAGTGTATCAACAACATGCACAAGATTTGGTACAACCTCAACATCTGTTTTAAAATTTCTATGAAAAGCTTTCTGTTTGATTGCTTTCTCAATAACAGCGTGATGGGCAGAAATCCAAACGCCACGCCCTGGTAAATTCGCTTTAAGATCAGGAACAATTTGGTTATTGGGACCAATAACAAAACGGATCAGCGTTTGTGCTGAAGCATTTTTTCGGGTCACAATGCAAGTTCGTTCATTCATTTAAAGTGTATCCACATCCAAATCATCTGTTTTTTCATTTTCTGCAGAATTTTCATCTTCTACAGGATTTTCTGTAACAAGATCAGCTTGGTCTATCCAGCCTGCTTGTACACGTGCGGCTAAAACCATAGCTTCTGCATCAGCACGTGTAATGTCAAAAGGGGTCAGAATACCAGAAAAACTCTGTGTTTGACCTTCTTTACGTTCTCTCCAGCCGGCTAAATCATCAACGGCATAGCCAGCAAAGTCTTCTATTGTTTTTACACCATCCTCACCAACAGCAACCAACATAGCACTTGTCATTCCAGGAAGTGTTCGCAATTCGTCAGAAACTCCGAGTTTTTTACGTTTTTCGTCGAGCTCTTTTTCTTGCCGATCAAGATATTCACGGGCACGACTTTGGATTTCATTAGCAGTTTCATGGTCAAAACCATCAATAGAAGCGATTTCTTCCAGATCAATATAGGCGATTTCTTCAATAGAAGAAAAACCCTCTGACGCCATAACTTGTCCGATCATTTCGTCAACTTCTAAGGATTCCATAAACAATTTACTCCGTTCAGTAAATTCTTTTTGACGATTTTCAGATTCCTCCTTTTCCGTTAAAATATCAATGTTCCATCCTGTTAGCTGCGAAGCTAAACGAACATTTTGTCCACGTCGTCCAATAGCAAGGCTAAGTTGATCATCTGGCACAATAACTTCAATACGTTCAGCATCTTCATCAAGGATGATTTTAGAAACTTCTGCAGGTTGTAATGCATTAACGACAAATGTTGCTGCATCAGGCGACCAAGGAATAATATCAATTTTTTCGCCTTGTAATTCAGCAACAACAGCTTGTACACGACTTCCTCGCATTCCAACGCATGCTCCAACAGGATCAATGGAACCATCGCGTGAAACAACGGCGATCTTAGCTCGTGAACCCGGATCGCGGGCAACAGATTTGATTTCTATAATACCATCATAAATTTCAGGTACTTCCATAGTGAAAAGTTTTACCATAAATTGGGGATGGGTGCGTGAAAGGAAAATTTGCGGCCCACGCGTTTCACGGTGTACATCATTGACAAAAGCACGAATGCGATCTCCATAGCGGAATGATTCACGAGGAATTAATTCATCACGGCGCACAATAGCTTCACCGCGCCCTAGATCAACGATGACGTTACCATATTCCACACGCTTAACTGTACCAGAAATAATTTCACCAACTTTATTTTTGAATTCTTCATATTGCTGATCACGCTCTGCATCGCGTACTTTTTGTACAATAACCTGTTTAGCAGATTGTGCTGCGATACGTCCAAAATCCATAGGAGGTAAAAGATCAGCAAAAAAATCACCAATTTTTGCTTCTGCTTGACGTTTGAGAGCATCAGACAAAGTAATTTCCGTTGTATAGTCTTCAACGACATCAACGATTTTAAGCAGGCGCTGTAATTTAATTTCACCTGTTTTAGAATTGATTTCAGCACGAATATTGGTTTCTTGACCATAACGAGAACGTGCTGCTTTTTGAATAGCATCAGCCATCGCAGAAATGACAATTTCACGGTCGATTGACTTTTCACGTGCAACAGCATCTGCAATTTGCAGAATCTCAAGCCTGTTAGCGCTTGTAGCCATCAATTTTCTCCTTCTTTGTGCCACACGATGGGTATTTCCCAGTGATATTATTTTTTGAAATTGAGCGTCTGTATAGAGTCGTTAGCGTTCTCTTCGGCAATGAATTGTTGACTTAAATCTTTATTTTGTTTCAATGCATCGCGAATAAGCTCATCGGTAAGCACTAAATGCGCATTTATAATATCACAAAAGGAAATAGGGGTATACATGGCTTCTCCATAAGCAGCTTTATCAGTGTTTAAAATAAATCCATCTTGCGTGATATTTGTAAGTGTCCCGCGAAATTTTCGGCGCCCATCAATTGTTATTTTGGTTTCAATTTTTGCAAGATGCCCTTGCCAATGAAAAAAATCAGATTTTCTTACCAATGGACGATCAATTCCAGGGGATGAGATTTCTAAATGATATTTGCGTTCAATAACATTTTGTACATCAAGGAGGGGAGAAACAGTTCGACTAACCGTTTCACAATCTTCTATGGTCATAGAACCATCGGCACGTTCAACCATAATTTGAAGTGTTAAACCATTTTGACCAAGAAGTTTCACGCGAACCAAACGAAAACCTAAAGGTTTAAGTAGTGGTATGACAAGAGCAGCAACCTGTGCTTCGATACCATCTTCTTCAAACAGGCGCGGTTCGTCAAGATTGCTTATTTTTTCAACTTCATTCATAAATTTTATCCAAGTTGGTTTCATCAGTTTTATGATATTAAAAAAGAGCGGGTCCAACGGCCCACTCTTCATCATAAGACCAAGAATTTAACTATTGATACTCTTAAATCCAAAATTTTTCAAGTTGTTTATGAGAAAAGCGCTTGATCATTTATTTCTTGATAAAGGTAAGATAGGCAGGCGTTCGTCCTTCGCGGAGAGCTTTTGCTTCATAGCGGGTTTCGCTCCATAGTGGATAAGGGAGTTTCCAGTCTTGAGGGCTTTCTGCTTTCCATTCAAAGTGATCATGTTGTGCACAATGGTACAAAGTCCAGTTTACATAACTGTCTATATCGCTAGCAAAGCGAAAAAATTTCCCTATTTTAAGAACACGAGAAAAACGGTTAAGATTTTTTATATTGATGAAGCGTCGTTTCCAGTGTTTCTTTTTCGGCCAAGGATCAGGATAGAAGAGGTCTATTCCATCAAGCGAGTTATCAGGGAGCCAATCCAGAAGGCGTGTAGCATCATCATTATAGAGGCGAAGACGATTTTGATGGTTTTGATGCTGTTCAAGAGACGACAATATTTTTGCCATGCCATTGATAAAGGGCTCGACACCGATAAAACCGGTTTTTGGAAAATATGCCATTTCATGAAGTAAATGTTCACCTCCACCAAAACCGATTTCAAGTCGAATTTCTCTTACTTTGCTTGAAAATAAAGATGTAAGGTTTAAGGGAGGAGGGACATTTAAATCAATATTCAAACTGGGGAGAAGCATTTGTATACGTGTAAGCTGACTGTTTCGAAGTTGTTTTCCTTGTCGGCGTCCAAAAAATGCTTCACTCTTACGTATATTATGTTTAATCATGGGATTTGGATCATTGTTTGAAGCGTTTTCACGAGATCAGTTTTTTCCCATGAAAACGAACCATCGTGTTTTGGTTTACGACCAAAGTGACCATAGGCAGCTGTTTTTGCATAAATAGGTTTATTGAGGTCAAGATGTTTTCGAATGCCGGTAGGTGAAAGGTCCATTATTTTGCGGATGGCTTCTTCAATAACCTTTTCATCGACTTTTCCTGTTCCATGAAGATTAAGATAAATAGATAAAGGTTGTGCAATACCAATTGCATAGGAGAGTTGAATGGTGCATCTTTCTGCTAAATGAGCTGCAACAATATTTTTAGCCAGATAACGTGCTGCATACGCTGCAGAACGATCAACTTTTGTCGTATCTTTTCCTGAAAAAGCACCGCCTCCATGGGGTGCTGCGCCTCCGTAAGTATCTACGATAATTTTGCGTCCTGTTAATCCGGCATCACTTTGAGGACCACCAATGACAAATTTTCCTGTTGGGTTTATATACCAACTACATTGATCAGAAATGGGAATATCATGTAAAGCTTGACGAATGTATGGTTCAACCACTGTACGCACTTTGTTGGAATCCCAACTTTCATCGAGGTGCTGCGTTGAAAGAACGATGGATGTTACCTCTATAGGTTTTCCATTTTTATAGCGTATGGTGATTTGGCTTTTAGCATCTGGTCCTAATTTTCCAGTTTCTCCTTCTCTTTTATGACGGGCTGCGGCAAGAAGTTTGAGAATCTTATGCGCATAATAAATTGGTGCAGGCATGAGATCTGGTGTTTCACGGCAAGCATATCCAAACATGATACCTTGATCACCTGCTCCTTCTTCACCATGCCGATCTGTAGCATTATCAACGCCTCTTGCAATGTCCGTAGATTGAGGGCGCAATAGAACATCAATTTTAACAGTTTTCCAATGAAATCCGGCTTGTTCGTAGCCAATAGCACGAATAGCACGGCGTGCTGCTGTACGAAAACGCGTAGGATTAATGAGTGGAAAGCCAGTCTTATCATAGATAAACTCTTTATTTTTATCTTTTTTTAAGAGTGTATCGGGAACACGCACTTCACCGGCAATAACAACACGGTTTACACTGACGAGAGTTTCACAAGCAACGCGGACTAACCACGGATCAGTACCAGTCTTTTGAGCTTCTTTATAGATCATATCAACGATTTCATCAGAAATACGATCACAAATTTTATCAGGATGCCCTTCTGATACCGATTCGCTCGTAAAAAGATAATCTTGATGCGGCATAGGAACTCCTTCAAAAAGAAAACCAACGATTCAATTAATTGCCTACTAAAATTTCTACGGTTTGCCAATTCCACAGCAAATCGTTAATGCGAATTTATATGAATAAGAGAGAAAAAATATAATTTTAATTTTATAGCTTATTTGTTAAATCTTCCTCAGAAAGTGCTTTTGCTAAGTCAATGATTTTTCGACGCACTTTAGCATCAGAGATATTCGTAAAAGCCCGCATGAGTTGGATACCTTCGCTGCTAGAACAAAAGTCCATAAAATTGTGATCACTTTCAGCAAAACCTTCTACTTGTTGAGAGGTAATACCTTTATCAAAAAAGTAAGAAACAGGAACATCCATAATTTCTGCTATCGCTTGAAGACGACTGGCACCGATACGGTTTGTTCCTTTTTCATATTTTTGGATTTGCTGAAAAGTGATGCCTAATTTTTCACCTAGTTTTTCTTGAGTAAGTCCTAAAATATTACGACGTAAACGAATACGAGTTCCAACATAGATATCTATAGGGTCAGGTTTTTTTCTAGTTTCGGTCATAATGCAACTCTTTAATTTCCAGCACTTTTCTTTTAAACCAACATCAGATTTATGCGAAGCTGGTTTATCATATAATTAAAATAATATGTAATATTTTTTCCCAATATTACTGGTATATGCAACATAATATCGCACAAGGAGCACTTGAATCATTTAAGCTGTTTTGTAAAACCAAAACCAATACGACACAATAGCATAAGGATGAATAAGATAAAAGTAGAGAAAGTTCTGTATTCATTGCTTCCTATAGGGGTAATGGATGGTGGAATTTTTGAATCAATAATGCCCACAGCATTTTGTTGAAGAGCTACAACGATTCGTCCATAAGAATCAATAACTGCTGATATTCCATTATTGGCTGCCCGTATGAGGGGGATTCCCAGTTCAACGGCACGAAGCTGTGCTTGTTGAAGATGTTGATAGGGTCCCGGTGTTACACCGAACCATGCATCATTTGTAACATTAATGATTGCTTGAGGCGGGGAACCTTTAAAAGTCATTTCATGAGGAAATATTGCTTCATAACAAATCAAGGGTAGATAAGAAAATCCGTTTGGCATTGTGACAGTTTCGCGCACATGTGCAGCACTATATCCACCAATATTATCAGCGAGGATATGCAATCCAATTTTTTTCAATAAATTCTGATAGGGAAGATACTCACCAAAAGGGACCAAATGAAGTTTATCGGAAGTGTTAAAAATATTACCTTGAGCGTTAATGACTACAATTGTATTAAAATATTGTGTTTGGGAATGGGGTAAATCATCACTGGCGCGTATTGCTCCGATAATAGCCCATTGTTTAGGTTTTAAAAGAGAGGCGATGTGCATTGTGATAGATGATTGATCATAGAGAAGATAAGGAACAGATGCTTCAGGCCATACGATAAAATCAGGTTCTGGATTTTTACCAGTTGCTGGTGCTGCACTCAGATTCATATGCGCTTCCAACGTGGCTTCTCGTGTATTATCGCGCAATTTTATATTTTGTTGTATAGAAGGTTGAACAATGCGCACCCAAAAACTTCTTTTTTGATCTTCAGCTGTATTGTCTATCGTATGGAGGCGATAAAATCCAAAACTACAGTGAATAAATATAAGTGCTAAGCAAAGAGAAAGGGCAGCTTTCTTTTTTTCATCTGTGAGTAAAACTGTTGGCAAACTGTAGGTTAAGACCACAAGAATATTCATTCCGTACAGTCCCACGATGGCATCAGATTGCATGAGCATTGGGGTGGGCATGGCTGTATATCCAAGAGCATTCCATGGAAATCCTGTGAATAAGAACGCACGCAACCACTCGGCTAATCCTAAAGAAAAGGCTAAAACAAAAAAGCGTGCTATTCCTTTTGTCCATAATAAGCCGACAATGAAACCAGAAAAAAACCAATAAAAAGAAAGGTAGAGAGGAGGAAATAAAATGGCTAGTGGAACTGCCCAACCAAAAGAATCTGGATCTGTTAACAAAGCATTGCAGAGCCACCAAAGTCCGCAAATAAAATAACTAAAACCAAAGGTTCCACAGCTTAAAGCGTAGATAAAAAAATGTTTTTTATTGTTTGGGGAGGACTGTATTGAGTCCAGTAAAACAATAAAAATGGGGAAAGTTAAAAAGCAAAGAGGTGTCAAATAAAAGGGTGGAAGTGCAAAAGAAGTAAAAGCACCACATAGAAAGATCAATGCTTGGCGCTTCCAGCCGGTAACAGAGGACAAAAAAACGATGAAATTGTTAAAAAACTCTGGACTATTCTTTAGGAATGGCATTGTTCTCAAGATTCTCATTTTCTGGAATGCGAAAAATGCGTAACCGCTTAATCCGGCGTTTATCAGCTTCTAAAATACGAAATCTATAGCCAGGTACAGCTTCGATAATTTCACCTTTTTCAGGAATGCGATCAAGAATGGAGACAATCAAACCACCAATAGTATCAACATCATCACCATATTCCCCTACGATAAAATCAGGTCCAAGAGCTTTCTCCACATCTTCTAGTTCAGTTCTTGCATCAACGAGCCATTTATTATTGGGTTCGCGTACGATAGCATTGTCAACATTATCATGTTCATCTTCGATATCACCAACGACTAATTCAACAATATCCTCCATTGAAACGAGACCATCTGTTCCTCCATGTTCATCAATAACTAAAGCCATTTGTGTTCGTGTGGTTTGCATCCGTGTTAATAATTTGCTTGCTAGCATAGAACTGGGAACAAAGAGAACTTTTCGGATTAGATCCAATTCACCGATTGGGGTATGCAAGTCTGCATGGTTTAATTGAAGAAAATCGGATTTCTGTTCGGTTTTTGTTGGGGTGATAATAAAGCGAATCATATAGTTAAGAATATCGCGGATATGGATCATTCCACGCGGATCATCTAAAGTTTCAGCATAAACTGGTATGCGAGAATGACCAATTTTTGCAAAACATTTAAGGGCTTCTCCAAGTGAAGTGTTTATTTCTAATGCTTCAATTTCAGAACGGGGTATCATAACATCATCTACGCGTGCTTCACGTAAGCGTAAAATGTTATGCAGCATAGTACGTTCTTCAGGTGAGAAGAGGGCGGTGTCTTTTTCATTGTCAGTCGTGAGGGCAACGGTAAGGTCATCGCGCAGTGACGTAGATGCACAATTACGACCACGTAAGAATGAAAATAAATGATTCATCAGAGAATATTTTTCTGTATGATTCGTTTGTTGAGAGGGATTTTTTTCATTATTAGAAGATGTAGGACTATTATTTTGTGCATTTATTTTGTTGGCCATGGTTTTGAAATCTTCTAAACTTTCTTTTTATAATAGATGAATGAGAGGCTTAAATGGTATGCTCGTAATATTAATTTTAAAAGTTAAATTTTATCATTTATAGACAATTCAGCGTAAGGATCTTTTATGAAAAGCTTTTGAAGAATTTCTCTTTCAAGCTTTTCCATTTGATGTGCTTCATTATCAGTTTCATGGTCATAACCAAGCAGATGCAAGATGCCATGAACAATCATATGCATTAAATGGTCTTGAAATGTTTTTCCTTCTTTCTCTGCTTCGAGAACAACAGTTTCTCGTGCAATAATAATATCACCCATTATGGGACCAGGAGGATTTCCAGCTTTAAGGGGAAAAGCAGGAAAGGATAATACATTGGTGGATTTGTTTTTATTGCGCCATTGTGCATTGATTTGTGCCATATGTTCATCATCCGTAAAAAGCAGGCTAATTTCGCTTACAACATTTTCCAATGAAACATGATGCATTGTTGTCGTTAACGCTTTTTCGGTGATATTATAAAGCATTTCCTCATCATTCCACCCTGCGCTTTTAATCATTATATCAATAATAATCATGATGAATCAAATTCATTTTTTAATGTGTCGTACGCGAGTGATTTTTTTTTATTGTGTATTCTAGAATCACGATCATAAGCGCGAACGATAGCAGTAACAAGCGGGTGGCGTACAACATCTTTTTCCTCAAAACGCACAATTGCAATATTTTCTACATTTGAAAGAATGCGGATTGCTTCAGTGAGACCTGATTTTTGTCCTGTAGGCAAATCGATTTGGCTTACATCACCGGTAACAATCATACGCGCTCCTTCTCCAAGACGTGTGAGGAACATCTTCATTTGCATGGGCGTAGTATTTTGTGCTTCATCAAGAATAATAGCGGCATGGGCAAGTGTTCGCCCGCGCATAAACGCAAGAGGAGCAATTTCTATGTCACCAGAAGCTAAGATACGTTCTATTTTTTTAGCAGGAATCATATCATAAAGAGCATCATAAAGTGGTCTTAAATATGGGTCAACTTTTTCTTTGAGATCACCGGGAAGAAAACCAAGATGTTCTCCAGCTTCAACAGCAGGACGTGAGAGAATAATTCGCTCAATGATACCACGTTCTAGAAGCATTGCGGCATGAGCAACAGCAAGATACGTTTTGCCTGTTCCTGCTGGTCCTACACCAAACACAAGTTCAGTATGCTCCATAGCGTGGATGTAAGCATCTTGTGTTGGAGTCCGTGCATGAATTATTTTTTTATGAGTTCTCAACTGTGCTGGTGTACTTTTTGTTGCAGATTTGTGTGTTATTGTGTCCTCTTTCTGCTTTTTGGGTATACTTGCCATAGCAATCGCTCCTTTTATATCTGATAAAGTGAGCTCTTGATGTGTTTTTGCACGTTCATAAAGCTGCTGCAATACATATTGCGCACGTTTTATAACAGAAATACTTCCATGGATTAAGACTTCATTACCACGCGGATGAATACTGAGTTCAAGTTTTTTTCCGATATAAGCAAGGTTTTCGTCAAATTTACCAAAAACTACTTTTGCATATTTATTGTTTTCAAAAATCAAAACAACTTGGCTTGTATCTGAAGCGTTTACTTTTCCCAAGGGATCAGTCTTTTCAAGGGCAATATTTACGTTTTCTTTAACGCGCTTTATTTTTTCGGTTGAAGCTTTCAGCCTATTCTCCATTTCTACATAAATACTACACATCTTTTTGAGTAAACTCTATAAAAGACAAACTCTCTTTCGCAAAAGTGCACACTTTAGATGTAATCATTTTCTTTTAAAATAAAAGAGTTTTCCAAAATATTTATTGTGAACAAGGTCTTAGAGGCATGGTTATCTATTGGTCACTTCACCAACAAAACTGTTTGAGCTTGCATTTTTAATATGAATTTCTACCACGCTACCTGTAGAGGCTTCTGTATCGACGACAACAGGTAAAAGCCACGGGGAACGCCCTACCATTTGCCCTGAGTGACGCCCAGGTTTTTCGATAAGAACGTTCGTTTTTTGACCAATTTTAGAATGCAAGAACACATTTTGTTGTTCAAGGAGAAGGTGCTGTAGATGTTGAAGTCGGGCATCTTTTACAGATTCATCAACATGATTTTTCATGGTAGCTCCCACTGTTCCAGGACGGGGGGAATATTTAAAAGAATAAGCTGAACTGTATTGCACTTGTTGAATAAGTTTAATGGTTTCTTCAAAATCTTCATCTGTTTCGCCTGGAAATCCTACAATAAAATCACCTGAAAAGGCAATATCGGGTCGTGCCGTCCGAATTTTTTCGATAAGATGAAGATAATGAGAACTTTTGTGTTGGCGATTCATGGCTTTTAAGATGCGATCTGAACCTGATTGAACAGGCAGATGGAGGTAAGGCATTAACATATCAAGATCTCGATGTGCGGCGATAAGGCTATCATCCATATCACGCGGGTGGCTGGTTGTGTAACGCAAACGCTTTAAACCATCGAGTTTTGCAAGATGATAAAGAAGATCGCCAAGACGCCAAGTTTTGCCATCAGCACTTTGTCCATGCCAACCATTGACATTTTGTCCAAGCAGCGTAATCTCTTTAACACCTGCTTCAATAAGCTGGCGGGCTTCCTCGGTAATTTGCTCGACGGACCGTGATATTTCAGCACCCCGCGTATAGGGAACAACACAAAAAGTGCAAAATTTGTCGCACCCTTCTTGTACTGTTAAAAATGCGCTAACACCCCGTTTTCTTACTGCATGTTTATTATGAGGCGGCAAATGAGCAAATTTATCTTCAACAGCATAGTCTGTTTCGATAATCTTTTTTCCTTGTTTGGCTTTTTCTAACAATTCTGGCAGGCGATGATACATTTGTGGACCAATAACAAGATCCACTGTTGGCGCACGGCGCAAGATTTCACTTCCCTCAGCTTGTGCAACACAACCCGTTACACCAACTGTCAAGGGTTTATCAGGTGTGCGTTCTTGACGCATAATGCGCAAACGACCAAGATCAGAATAAAGTTTTTCTGCTGCTTTTTCACGAATATGACAGGTGTTAACAAGAATAAGATCGGCATCATCGGGAGTGTGTGTTGTCACATAGCCTTGTGAACTGAGACTATCAGTCATACGTTGGCTATCATAAACATTCATTTGACATCCATAAGTTTTGATAAAAACCTTTTTAGGAGTAACAGGAGGCGTATTTTTAGAATTTACTTTATTCATAGTGCATGTCTAAATGTTTTTTACACAAATCTCAATCTATTTGCTTAAAAGTTTTTTGCATGATAATTGCATCACCGCGACCATTTTTTGATGGGTAGTAAGCAAGACGTTTAGAAATTTTTTGAAATTCGAAGCGTTGATAAAGGTTCAAAGCAGAAAGATTTGTTGTTTCTACTTCCAAGAATAATTTTATAGCGCGCTTGTTGTGAAGATGGCAAACGGTACGATCGACAAGCAGGGTACCAATTCCTTGTTGACGATAATGAGGGTGGACAGCAATTGTGATGATTTCTGCTTCATCAAGGATGAGACGGCAGAGACAAAAGCCTAAAATTTGATCAGGGCGATCAATGAGAAAAACTTTGTACCCGAAGATAGAATGATCTGTTAAGAAATTATCAAAAGCTTGTTTTTTCCAAGCAAGGGTAAAACAATATTGATGAATTTGATGAAGAGCCGCACTATCATGAACTTGTAGCGGAGCAATCTCAAAATCTTTTTTTGTTAATGAAAATTTGGACATTATTTTTTTCGTGGTAAAGCAAAATCAGTTTGTTGTTTTGCATCAGCACTGCGTAGATAGAGTGGGCGAGGTGAATTTTGTGGTTGTTTGTTTGCAGCAAGATAAGCATAGTTTACAATATCAGCCGCTTCGCAGGGGATTTTTTCTAGGACAATTTTTTCGTTTATTTTATGGTTTTTCATATGCTGCACAATGACATCAGCAGCTGGGCCAGTTAGTTGGGTTTTTGGAGGCAAATCTTCGATGATATTTTCAACTGTTTTTAATCCCGGCGCTCCCAAAGGGATAAGATCCTGATGAAAATTTTGATGGTAAAACATATCTCTCCCTGCTTCAATGACAACAGTAATTGCTGATGTACTCTTTGTATTGGTTGTTATTTGCGCAGCTAACGCTTCAAGAGCACTCACTCCAACAGCTGGTATTTCAAGTGCTAATGCCAAAGCGCGCGCTGTTGCAACACCGACACGTGCACCAGTAAACGATCCAGGTCCAACATTGACAGCAATACGCTCAACTTGATCAAGCGTCATATTGGCTTGTGCCATTATTTGTGTAATTTGCCCAATAAGTTTTTCAGCATGCCCTTTGTTCATGCGCTCATTAATACGCGCAATAACAGATTTATGGCGAACAAGTGCAACAGCACAATAAATTGAAGCAGTATCTATAGCAAGGATAAGCATAAAAATATTTTAGTTGAATAAAACGGTAAACAAAAGGCCTGTTATATTTTTAATCTTTTTATTGTCGTATATTTCATTTGTAAGAAAGTTGCTAGTGCCAATAAGTAACAATATCTTTTATAGAATAAACGAGATATTGATGTGATCCTTATAGGTTTTTGTTATCAATGAATTGATTTATAATAATAGTTTATTATTGCCATGTTCAATAATATCCTTGGATATTGTAAGATTTTTTCATTTCAAACTCATAAATTAAAATCTTTTTCTTACACGGCATGAAAGAGAGTTGGCGTGTAGATAAAACTATTGAAGAAAAGAGTAAAATTTCTCTCATAAACCATTTAAATGCAAGAGCTGTTGCAATATTGGGAGTTAGCAAGAGTTTGATATTAGAGGCTTGTGACTTTATGAAGCGAAGAGGGAGGTGCATAATGTATTTTATACACTTTATAGGGATTTTATATTATATTATTCACAGGCACAGCCTTGAAAGGGAGTTCATGTGCCTTGAGAGGTATTTTTTTACAAGCAGGTGAATGAGCAACATAAATATGTTCTGTTTTAGGTATTTTCTCTTCGTGAGAAGGATGACTTCATTAAAGAACATATTCTATCAGTCTTCTATAAAAAAATTAACTTAATTAGATCTGAAATAAAGAGCATTATTTTGTATGCGTTCCATATTGAATACTATACCGTTGCAAATCACTATAGATTGAAAAGCTTATTGAAAAAGCAAATTCGATAGTTTTCACTTCATATCGTAGCATTTTCAATTTTTTGTATAGAATATAGGATAATAAGCAAATTTTTAGAATTTTTGCTGATTTTATGAAAGAACTGTTTTTGATATTAGTAAATCTTTGATTTATTATATACTCCATTAAAAAAGAAACAATTAATGCATACTTCAAAGTACTATATGATTTAAATCATTCAATTGTATCATGATAAGGCTACAAATACCGAGAATAATTATGGAGCAGGTTGAAGCCAAAATAACGCGCCATCCTGCTTTTTTTAATGATCGTATATCAACACCTAAACCTAATGCTGCCATTGAAATGATAGTGAACACCTGAGCAGTAAGTTTGATCGGATTTATAGCCGTTTCAGGAATAAGTCCGCTTGAGCGGATAAGCATCATGATAATAAAGCCGATTATAAACCATGGCACAAGAGTATGTAGACGAAAACGTGTTTGTGCTGAGCGATGATAGATAATTGATAGAATAAAAATAACAGGACCTAACATGAGAACGCGTACCAATTTAACAATTGTTGCAATTTGGACGCTTACAAAAGAGATAGATGCTGTTGCTGCCAAAACTTGCGGTACAGCATAAACAACCATGCCAGCAAGCACACCATATTGGCTAAATGACAAATTCAAAGATGGATGTAAAAAGGGTAGAAATAAAATAATAAGAACCCCTAAAAGAGCGGTAAAAGCAATTGATGCGGCTACTTCGTCATGCTTTGCTTTAATGACAGGCGCAACAGCGACAATAGCTGAATTGCCACAAATAGCATTCCCGCAAGCGACTAACATTGCTAAATGTGTAGAAAGCCCGAAAAGTCGACCAATGACAAAGCTAAGGATAATTGTTATGAATATAACGAATACGATGCTAGCAAGTAAATTCCAACCAGCTGAAAGGACTGCATTAATACTAATGCTTGCACCTAGAAGAACAATAGCAATTTCGAGAAGTGTTTTTGCACAAAAGGTGATACCTTTTTGAAAATATGTTGGCAAAGTAAAACAACTACGGGTAATAGAGCCTAAAAGAATTGCCAAAACAAGGCTTTCAAGCCACGCTTCTGCAAAAAGCTGTTTTTCTACAACTTCTAAACCATAAGCTAAGGCTGATATGAGTAAACATACTAAAATACCAGGACCAAAGTCGTTTAAAAGTGAGAGTTTTTTCTTGATCACTTGAATATTCCCCCGTCATTAAAAAGCTAAAGGTTAAGAAGAAAAAGTTTTAAAGGTTTGTTCGTGCTTGTACAGCTGCTGCTAAAGTTCCGTCATCAAGATAATCAAGCTCGCCTCCTACAGGGACACCATGAGCAAGTCGCGTAATTTTAACTGGAAAATTGGAAAGCTGATCGGTGATATAGTGAGCAGTTGTTTGACCTTCGACAGTCGCATTGACAGCAAGAATAATCTCCGTGATAGGGTTTTGTACAACACGTTGTATTAAGGTGGCAATATTGAGTTCATCAGGGCCTATTCCATCTAAGGGAGAGAGTCGTCCACCCAACACATGGTAACGTGCGGCTAAAGTTTTTGCGCGCTCAAGGGCCCACAGATCAGCAATATCCTCAACAACAATGATTGTTGTATCATCGCGGCGTAAATCTGTGCAAATTGAACAAGGATCAATGGTATCGACATTTCCACAAACAGAACAAATGCCGACTTTTTCTATAGCTGCTTGTATAGCCGCTCCCAAAGGCTCCAGCAATGTCTCTTTTTTTTTGATAAGATGAAGCGCAGCACGACGTGCCGAACGTGGACCAAGACCTGGTAACCGTGATAAAATCTGAATGAGACGTTCAATCTCAGGTCCTGCAATGTATTTAGACATATTTTTGTCCCACGGAAAAAATCCGTTTCATTAAAATGGAAGCTTGAAACCTGATGGGAGTGGTAGCCCTGCTGTCATGCTTTTAGTTTTTTCTTCCATAGCCATTTCAATTTTTGCTTTGGCTTCATTATGGGCTGCCATAACAAGGTCTTCAAGAATTTCAGATTCCTCCGGTTTGAGTAATGAAGGGTCAATTTGGATGGCGGTTATGGTATTTTTGCCGTTTAATGTAACACTGACAAGCCCACCGCCAGCAACACCAACCACTTGTAAATTCGCCATTTCCTCTTGAATTTGCTGCATTTTCTCTTGCATTTCTTTGGCTTTTTTCATCATGCTCATCATTTCACGCATAGGAAGAGGTATCCTTATTCATCATTGATATTACTGTTATTTTGAAAAATATCAGCATTTTTAAAGGTATTAGGAAGTAAATCAAGATCATTTTCTTTTTTATTGAGTCGAATATCGACAATTTTTGCTTCTGGGAAATGATTAAGGATTTTTGCGATGTCAGGATCTGTCTCTGCTTTGGAAAAAAGAGTCTTTTGAATCGCTATACTTTCCTCCTGTAAGGTTGGGCCACCTCCTTCATTGACAAAAGCTATTGTCCAGCGTTTTTTAGTCCATTGAGATATTTTTTTTTCTATATCATGAGCAAGAAATTGTGGAGTATTTTCAGAAAGTCTTAAGGTAATATGCCCAACATCAAAAGAAACAGGATGAACAAATTCTTTAACAAGGAGTTTGAAAGGAACATCATTATGCTGTTCAGCTAATTTAACAATATCGTGCAAAGAATTAATCACTAGAGTTCTAGGTTCAGCAATCTCTTCTGTTATTTGTGTGACACAATGCGATAAATTTTCAATCTTTTCAGAAAGATCAGTAGATTGAAAAGTTTCAAGAGTTTTTGTTACTTCGTGGGCGTTGGTTTTTTCAGGAGTTTGATTTTTAACTAAATTTTCCGGTTGTAAGGAATTATCTAATTGGCTTTTCAAGGATGTTTTTAAATCTGATAGATCTGATAATGTATTGGTAACGCTTGAGAAAGTATGGGCATCGACCGTTGTTTCTTTTGTTATATTATTTGCATTCGTAGATTCTTGATGAGAAGAATTTGTAACGAGTGTGAGAGGTGTTTTTTCTTGCGTAAGCTTTTTTAAAGCTTCATCAAGAGTTGGTAGGTCAGCCGTGTGAGCAAGACGAATTAAAAGCATTTCAGCGGCTTGAAGTGGACGTGCAGTTTGATTAACTTCCTGTAAGCCTTTGAGTAACATTTGCCAGTTTCGGGATAAAACAGGAACGGAAAGTTTTTTTGAAAAGTCTAAACTTCTTAAACGTTGTTCTTCAGTTAGTGAGAAATCTTCCACTATTTCTGGTGTAAAACGTAAACGTGTGACCAGATGATTAAAATCGGCTAGTTCTGTCAATATAGTAAGAGGATCAGCACCTGCATCATATTGACTGCGTAATTCATGTAATGCATTGACAACATTACCCTTCATGATAAATTCAAAGAGATCGATAATACGTGCTTGATCAGCTAACCCTAACATTGTACGCACTTCAACAGCATTAACATTGCCATTGCTATGGGCAATCGCTTGATCAAAAATGGATAATGCATCACGTGCAGAGCCTTCTGCAGCACGAACAATCATAGAGAGTGCTTGCTCTTCCACTTCTACCTTTTCATATTTTGCAATTTGGCGCAAATGCGCACTCAAAGCTTTTGATTCAATACGTCGTAAATCGAAACGTTGGCAACGTGAAAGGATTGTAATAGGAACTTTGCGAATTTCTGTTGTGGCAAAAATAAATTTTACATGGGATGGTGGTTCTTCAAGAGTTTTCAACAAACCATTAAAGGCTTGTGTTGAGAGCATATGGACTTCATCGATAATATAAACCTTATAGCGCGCAGAAACAGGACGATAGCGTATTTGTTCAATAATTTCACGAATATCGTCAATGCCCGTATGAGAAGCGGCATCCATTTCTATAACATCAATATGGCGTCCTTCGATAATTTGTACGCAATGTTCACCAAGAGAGTCTAATATGGTTGTTGGTTGGTCAATATCTTTTGTTTTATAATTGAGCGCACGTGCCAAAATACGTGCTGTTGTGGTTTTACCTACGCCACGAATCCCTGTTAACATCCACGCTTGTGCAATACGACCTTTTTCAAAGGCATTGGTGAGAGTACGCACCATAGCTTCTTGACCAATGAGATCAGAGAAGTTTTGTGGTCGATATTTACGAGCAAGAACACGATAGGCTGTTTCTACCGGTACACTTTCCATGAATGTTTCCAACTTCGAAGTTTGTTATGCGTATATTTTGATAATACAAAAGCATAGGTCAATACTGTACTTTCATATAAAAGGATTTTTTCTTAATCAAATTATTTATGGGAGCCTTTATTTAAAGACAATCAAATCCCTCTACTCATTGCATACAAATGCCGCTTTGAAGATTAAAAATACTTCGCTAAAAGACAGCATAAAAATAATTTCTTCAGCAAAACAGGAGGTCGGCACGATGACCCGTACCAGAACCCGTTAGGGCTGCTTCTTTCCAGACCTGACCCAGTTGGCGAGTAGTTCGTCCACCACCAACCTCCCAAGTTCATATTGTCGATTTGGAATGAAAAATCAAGCTCGGAAACGAAAAATATCCTAAGAACGACAAAGAATTTTCCTTTGCGTTTAATTTATTGACATATAAACAACAAAGAGATTGAGGATTTATCAGTTTTCATAGCAGGAGTTTTTCATATTTATTGGGGATGAAAATATTTTCTTCGTTTAAGATAATCTGAATGTATAATTATAATCATTCGTTCAAACTTGCCTGTAAGAATTTTAGGATAGCTCCGTCTGTTCTAAAATTACGAAGTTGAATCATTAAAATTTGCAACGGCAAAAAAGGAAAATAAAGCATATAGATCGTGCAATGAATTATAATGAGAAATTTAGAGGAAGAATATTGTTTATGAATAATTATAAATACTAATTTAATAGTATCGCTCTTCTCATACAAAACAGAGCACTTCAAACAGAATACATTGAATGTTGTACATTCACATGCTTTTACAAGAAATATTTTTCAATACTTTTAATTCGATTTCATCACATCACTTGTAAAGTGTATACATACTGCTTCTGAGGTATAAATCCATTGAGCAATTCCATCTTTACATTTGTGAAGAAGCACGCCGGCACCATCATTAATATTTGCCAACTTGTGGGTGTTGCAACAGCCCTTGGCACTTAAGATGGTTCATAAAAGCCATTTTACTCCTTTCTTATACAGTTTTATCCTCACACTCATCCCGCTTTTGACGTACAAGGAGATGGTTTTGATTGATTCAAGATAAACAAGTTTGAAATGAAAGAATCTTACGATATTCAGGACTCTCATTCAATATGCAGAACAGAGAATTATTATTTATAAATCAATATCTTGACTTATAAAAAAGTTTCATCATTTTTATTGTGAACGAGAATATCAAATACGTAATATTTTTTCTTTTAACATCTATGAATGTAAATCTTGAGTAGATGTTATCGCTCTTTTTTCTTGAGTGCTGATTTTCTTCATTAAAGACGTTGGGCTCATCACTAGATAAATCAATATATGTGTTCCCATTATTGGAGAAAAGATTTCACATATCTTTTAAGGACTGTACTCATACAAGAGACGATGCAATTTAAAAGCTATAAAATAATAATGGTGGCTGGCACAGATTTATGATTTTATAACTGTAAAAATGGTATTTTATATACACGACATTTTATAGCTTTAAATAATTAGATTTTTTAACGAAAAGAGAAAAGCGAGATAAATTTTTATAAAAAGCTGAATGAGTATGACTTAAAGTGCAGTGAGGAATGCGTCTGCAGATGCAAATTTTACTTTCTGTTTATCTAAGTGATTTGGGTACGATGTGCTTTATAGTACTTAAAATAAAGCAGTTGCGAAGATAGAAGTTATATTCTTATTAAAAAAATAGCTCTGATAGTAGAAAATACAGAACAATTTAAGTTTAGTCTTCTAGTTTTCGCAAAAGTTCTTTAATATCTAACCTTATAAGCATCTTAAGGTTTGCCATATTAGTATAAAAATAATCTTTTCAGCGATTAGTTTTAATGGCTCATTATGCCGTATTTTGAAAAAAACACCTAAAAAAAAGAATAACTCTACTCAAATTTAGATGTTATAGAAATATTGTTAATCATAACCTCCTGTGTCACAATCTGTTCCAACAACTTTTTTGTTCGTAATATTTTTAAAAATATAACGTCCTGACCAAGGAAAACTTATATGAAGAGATTTTATATTTTTTAGGGTAAAGATTTTCTTTTCTTTATCATGGGTTATTTTCTTTTCATCATCAACAAAAATTCTCAATTTGTTTAAATCAGAAGGGGCAGAGTATGATAAAGTAAAGGATACTTTCTTCGGTTTAAAGATATTACAAGAGTATTCAACTCCTTGCTGGAATGTATAGGATGGTGTGATCACAACACTTTCATCCCGCGCAAAATTCCATTTTTTTTCACCAAAGCCAGCAAATGCAACACTAGAGTAGGCGAGAATATTTGCAGCTAATAATCCTCGCGTGAAGACTTTTTTCATTATCCTCTCCTTTTTCTAAAGTGAGGTGAATCATAAATCAATTTTTATAAAGATAAAAGCTCAAACTTAATGCTAAAATCAGGGCTAAGTTGCATTTTCTAGTTTCAAACTATGTTTAGAATGGTATTAATCTAAGAGATTTGAATGCTCTATTATGTATAATAATTTTAATTGTTTTGAGAGCGAATTTAGAAGTTCGTTATCTTTATTGGAATATTGTCAGAGGAAATGACTTTTCTCAAGAGTCTCTCTTTGAATATATAAAGGAAAATAGATGGTACAAGCGTTTTTATTTTTGGTTACTGTATTTTTTACACTGGTTTTTATACGAGTTGAATTGCGGTTTATCGTGATATAATTTGTGAGAAAATATTATGAAAATAATTTATATATTCTGTTACGAGCTGTTTTTTCTTCTTCAGTGTTTATAAAGGGTGTTGAGTAGAAAAAAACGAGCCCTTTCAAGATGCGTTGCATTATGAAATTTTTACGATGCTTTTTGATATCAACAAAAAATGATAGCAGCTTAATTGCTTTTATATATACGATGTTCGATCGTTTTGTGCTGGATAAGTACCGATAATACGCAGTTCTGCAGAAAAGAAAGATAATTCTTCTAAGGCAAGTTTCATCATCGGGTCTTCAGGATGTCCTTCAATATCAACAAAGAATTGTGTTGCATTGAAATTTCCACCAATTTGATAGCTTTCTAATTTTGTCATATTGATACCATTCGTTGCAAATCCTCCCATAGCTTTATAGAGAGCAGCGGGGACATTGCGCACTCGAAAAAGAAGACTGGTGATGATTTTTTCGCCATTTTGAGGTTTGGGGACATGTCGTTTGGAGCGTGAAAGGATGACAAAACGGGTAATATTATGAGGGTTATCTTCAACATTTCTTTCAAGAATATCAAGTCCATAGAGTTCTGCTGCGATTAAAGGTGCTAAGGCAGCCTGTGAACGTTTAGCATTTTTTTTAATAAATTTTGCAGCTCCAGCGGTGTCAGCAGAAACAACAGGTTTCCAACCGTTGTTTCGTATGATTTTTCGGCATTGTGCAAGGGCATGCGTATGGCTGTGGACGGTTTTAATTTCGTCATATGTAACGCCGGGCAAAACCATGAGTTGAAAATGGATAGGTAAAAAATATTCATCAATAATATAAAGAGACGACTGCGGTAAAAGATGATGAATGTCTGCAACGCGCCCTGCAAGAGTATTTTCAATAGGGATCATAGCAAGATCAGCTTTCCCGCTTTCCACTAAATTAAGAGCGTCTTCGAAAGTAGCAGAGGGAACAGCATCCATATTGGGGAACATATTGGAGCAAGCAATATGGGAATTAGCGCCGTATTCTCCTTGGAAAGAAATTTTATTGGTTTTTTTAAGTATTTTCATGCTAAAATCTCACAAGCTCTATCGAGATCATGTTGTGTGTCTACACCTAAGGGAATTGTATCGACTATTTCCACATCAATACGCATATTGTTTTCTAATGCACGTAATTGTTCAAGTTTTTCACGTTTCTCAAGTGGTGAGGGTTTGAATGATACAAATTTTTCAAGTGCTTCGCGCCTATAGGCGTATATTCCAATATGGTGATAAAGAGGACCATCTCCATAGGGTGCTGTGGCGCGAGTAAAATAAAGAGCACGAAGGCGATTTTGAGAAAGCGGTGTCCCAATGATCTTGACAACATTGGGATCTCTTGTTTCATTTTCTTCAATGATTTGAGCACCCAAGGTTGCAATATCAGTAAAGCTATTTTCTAAAGGGCGTAGTGCACGAATGATTTCACGAGGCATGATTGTTGGTAGGTCACCTTGTATATTTAAAATGGCGTTGTAGCGTTGTTCAGGATCAATGCGTACTAAAGCTTCATAAATACGATCAGATCCAGACTTGTGATCACAAGATGTCATGATGTATTCATGTCCATAAGCTGTAACGGCTTCAGCAATATCATGATGATCTGTTGCAACGATGGTCCGACCTAATGCGGCTTTTTTTGCTTGTTCTGCGACATGAACAATCATCGGCTTTCCAGCGATTTCAGCGAGAGCTTTTTTAGGAAGGCGGGTTGAGCCCATACGGGCAGGAATAAGAATAATTGGTTCAAGAGCCATTGCAAGATTCCAAACGTCGTCTGTGGTGCATTTAGGATGTTGTGTGTTATAAAGAAAAAGCTTATACTAAAAATAGTAATGAAACCATGAACATTTGAATTTTTATGAATCGCTGGAGAGTTATCTATTTTGTTTTTGCTTGTTTATGTGTGTTGATCATTGTTGTGGGAATTTCCACACTCAGCAATATAGTTTATGATCATCCTACATCGGTTCAATATTATCATACAGTTACCAAGAACGATATATTTAAAGAAAAACAGAAAGCGATGGATGTTTCTCTATCACTCAATAGCCGCCTTCAACAAGGTGATTTTGAAAATGGCCGTAAAATTTTTCGCCAATGTGCCATATGCCATACTTCTGGACGCAATGAAGCAGGGCGTGTTGGTCCAGTTCTTTGGGAAATTGTTGACCGCCCTTTGGCATCAGCAGCAGGTTTTGCATATTCACGGGTATTACGTGCGCACTCTGATCAAAAATGGGATTTTGTAACGTTAGATCGTTATCTACGTTCTCCACGTGAAGCATTTCCTGGGACCATTATGTCTTTCCGTGGAATTAAAAATGACCAAGATCGTGCTGATCTTTTGCTTTATTTACGCAGTTTATCCGATCATCCTGTTCCTTTACCAATGGATAATAATAAAGCGAACGAGCCAAATTAACTTATACCATAGATGTTAATTTTAGAAAGAAGTCTGATTTTTTTGTAATTTTAGTTTCGCAGTTTTATAAAAAGAGCTCTTATTGATGTTTTGTTAGGGCGAACGCCCCTCACGCAAAACAGAACACATTTAACATTGCATATTTACTCGCTTATTTTAAAGAGATCTTTTATAAAAATGCACTTTTTACACTGTCGTCTGTAGATTGGTTTTCAAGATTTGTGTGCTTCACTTTTTCTACATATAATTGTTCTATGAAATTATTGCTGAAGGATTATCAATTCATGAGCCGCAGCTTTCTGCTTCTGAATGTAATAATTATGTAATTAAAGCTCTCCATGAGGTTTATCTTAATCCTTCTATACACATCAATTCCCATGTATTTTTCTTATGAACTGAGACAATTGATTGTTCTTATACGTGCAATAATCCTAAGCTGCATTTTATGATGCTTGATGAATAGACGTTTTCTCTTAAGGTTAGAAGTGTGTGGACAGATCATTGACCTTTTATAGTACCGATCACTAAAATATGACTTAGATTATTTATAGGTTATGGTTTGAAGTGAGCACTTTCATGTGAAACAATTTTTATGTGTGACTAGTAAAATAGTTGAATAGAGTTCCGTTGATTGTATTTTTATCTACGTTGAAAATTTTTTACACAAGAATACTGATGGGAGCTAAGTTTGCACGAGTCTCTGTCTATTTATAGACGATGACATGAAATTATGATGATAATCCATTATAGAGAATTATTTTTTCACAAAAGGTTTTCCATATTTGTGATAAATTTAATAGGTTTCATTGGTTACAATGTTTCGATGACTTACGATAAAATATTAGTATTTCAATACATATTGCGAGAGTGCTAAAAGTTAGTGGAAGAGAGAACATCATCAAGATTCTCCAAGCTTCTTAATAACTATGGCATTTTCTTTATAATTTGAGCGTTTATAAGTAATAATATTAAATTGTGCTAATAATCCATTATAGAGAAGAATCTTTCCTACTAATGGCTCTCCGATGTTTGTGATCATTTTAATAACTTCCATTGCTTGTAGGGTCCCAATAACACCGGGTAAAACACCGATAATTCCAGCTTCAGCGCATGTTGGAATAGTATCGGGAGCAGGAGGCGTGGGAAATAAATCGCGATAGTGAGGATTATTGTCTTTATATGGCATAAGGACGGTTAATGAGCCATTAAAACGTTCTACAGCACCACTTATTAAAGGTTTTTTACATTGGGCAGCGTGATCAGCAAGAAGATAGCGTGTCGTAAAATTATCACTTCCATCAACAATGATGTGGTAAGCATTGAGCAGTTTATCCACATTACTGTTATCTAAGCGTAGGGTGTGTTTTTCAACTACAACATGGGGATTTATTGCTTTTATAGTGGTTTCAGCACTGTCTGTTTTGCTTTTGTTCATTGCACTTGTTTTATGAATAACTTGGCGTTGTAAATTGGAAAGTGAAACAATGTCATTATCGATAATTCCAAGGGTTCCAACACCTGCGGCAGCCAAATAGGTTAAGACAGGAGCACCGAGACCACCAGCGCCCACAACAAGGACACGTGCTTTTTTTAGCTTTTGTTGCCCTGCACCACCAATCTCAGGCAAAATGATGTGGCGTGCATAGCGTTCGATTTCTTCGTTGCTTAATTTTGTATCTGTTTCTTGTGTCATAAATTTTCTCTTGTCATAGTTCTTTTATTGTTTACTAAGTTTATGATGCATAGACCAGTCTGCTTTTAGGATAGGGAGGATTTATTTATGAAAATTGCCATTCAGATGGATCATATTTCAACAGTTCGGATTCAAGGAGATACGACATTCGCACTCGCTTTAGCAGCACAAGAACGTGGACATTCTCTCTTCCATTATACACCAGATCGTTTATCTCTGTGCGATGGTTGTGTGATTGCACGACTAGAGCCATTGATTGTACATGATAAAGAGGGAAGCCACTATCAATTAGAAAAGCCTGTTCGCACAGAATTAACAGATATGGATGTGGTTCTTTTACGCCAAGATCCCCCTTTTGATCTCAATTATATCACCACGACTCATTTGTTAGAACGTATTCATCCTAAAACACTTGTTGTGAATGATCCGGCATGGGTACGCAACAGTCCAGAAAAAATTTTTGTTACTGAATTTTCCGATTTGATGCCAGAAACACTAATTACCAAAGATATTGAAGAAATAACAGCTTTTAGAAAGACATTTGGCGATATTATTGTTAAACCACTTTATGGGAATGGGGGCGCTGGTGTTTTTTATTTAAAACAAGATGATCGCAATTTAGCATCATTGTTGGAAATGTTTGCAGAAATTTATCACGAACCTTTTATTGTTCAGCGCTATTTAGAAGTAGTACGAAAAGGAGATAAAAGGATTATTTTGCTTGATGGTGCACCTGTTGGAGCTATTAATCGAATTCCGACAGAAACAGATGTGCGCTCTAATATGCATGTTGGAGGTCGCGCGGAAAATGTTGAGTTAACAAAACGTGATTATGAGATTTGTGAACGCATTGGTCCAGCCTTAAAGGAACGAGGTCTTCTTTTTGTGGGGATTGATGTGATTGGAGATTATATAACAGAAATCAATGTGACGTCTCCTACGGGAATTCGTGAAATTAAACGCTTCTGCGGTACAGATGTTGCTCATTTGTTTTGGGATGTTATTGAGTTCAAGCGTTCAAATGAATTTATTTGACAGAAGATAAAAACATGGTTTTAAAAAAATGATCCATATTGTTTTTTTATATTTGTTATGGTGCAAATGTGAACTACAATGACCGTATGATATGAATTAAGAGGCTTTGTCCTCAATTTTTAGGGAGTTTATAGATGAGCAGAGTATTATCAATTGGAGTGGGATTGATTTTTGCGCTACTGCTGTCAGCAAATGGAGGCAATGCACGCGATCAAATACAGATTACTGGTTCATCTACAGTTTTACCTTATCAAAAGATTGTTGCTGAGACATTTGGAGAAATTTATCCCCATTTTAAGGTTCCTGTTATCGAATCGGGTGGAACAGGAGCTGGTATTAAGGAGTTCTGCCGTGGTATTGGGGAGAACACTGTTGATATTGTTAATGCTTCGCGAGCAATGAAATCGAGTGAATTACAGTCTTGTTTTGATGCTGGTGTAAAAGATGTTGAGGAAATACGTATTGGGTATGATGGCATTGTTTTTGCAACAGATATTAAGGGGCCTGATTGGAAATTACAGCCAGTAGATGTTTATAAAGCCCTTGCTGCTCGAATTATTATAGACGGAAAATTGCAACCGAATAATTTTTTGAAATGGAGTACAGTTAATAGTGCTCTTCCTGATTGGACGATAGCAGCGTATATTCCTGGAGAGAAGCATGGGACACGTGAAGTTTTTGAGGAAAAATTACTTATTGAGGGGTGTAAAGAGAGTGGGGCAGTTGAGGTGATGAAGTCTTTAGGAATGGATGATAAGGAGATACACACTGCTTGTATTGCGGTACGTAAGGATGGAAAAGCGGTTGATATTGATGGTGATTATTCTGAAACATTTGCGCGTCTAACTTCTAATAAAACAGGGGTTGGTATTTTTGGTTTGTCTTTTTATCAAAATAATGCTGATAGGCTAAAGGTTGCTGATATTAACGGTTTTGCGCCAACAGTTGAGACGATTTCTAGTGGACAATATCCAGTTTCTCGTCCACTTTTTTTCTATATTAAGAAAGCACATTTAGGTATTATTTCAGGTTTGCGAGAGTATGTTGATTTTTTTCTTTCTGACCAAATGATTGGTCCAGAGGGTCCTTTGGCTGAATATGGTTTGATTGTTTCTCCTGAAAAGGAACGTCAAGCACAGCGTTTTGATTTTTCTGCTGGTCGAGTAATGACATTGAAATAATTTGCAGGGAAAATTTGTTGGATTTCTGGGATAGGAAATTTGGGTGCTATTTTTTTATAAAAACTGAAAGATAAAATGCGCATTTCCTTCATTATTTTGCTGTTATTAATTCTTGGATTTTGTGGCTTTTGTATTTCTTATATGCGTGCACGCTTTCTTGAATACAGACGACATAAAATGCATTCTCGTGCGTATTATTATGGCTGGTGGACATTTTTGATTACTGTTATTCCAGCTTTTATTTTTTTAATTTTTTGGGATTCTGGGAGTACAATTTATTTAGAATATAATGCCTCTCAAGAGCTTGAGGCATATAGTGCGCATATAACAGAGCCTGTAAATCATGATTTACTTTGGGAGACTCTTCGAAGTCTTGCCAAAATGCTTCATCACTTTGAAGGGGATCTTTCTACCGCTTCCTATAAGACAGTGCAGGCACAATTATTCGCGAAGGGATTTATTTTACCTGATGAAGTATCGGATGATGTGTACACAATGGCACAGTCATGGGTATTTTCTTCTGAAAAGCTTCAGTTCATTGGTTATGGTTTCCTTTTTGCTATTGCATTCTTTGGTTTTATCTGTGGAATAATGCAAATTGCTCCTCATCAGCGTGCGCGTAATAAGGTTGAATCTTTGATTATTATTGGACTGGTTTGTGCTTCTATCGTTGCTATCTTGACGACAATAGCCATTGCACTTTCTATGTTTTTTCAGACAATAAGCTTTTTTCAGTCTGTATCTTTTTCAAATTTCTTTTTAGGAACGGTTTGGGATCCGCGTTTTTCCGCGAGCGGTTCAAGCGGTGAAGTAGGACAATTTGGTTTAATACCACTTCTTGCTGGTACGCTTTATATTGCATTTGTTGCCATGCTTTTTGCTGTACCTATAGGATTATTTTCAGCTCTTTATATGGCCGAGTATGCTTCTTCGCGATTGCGAGCAATTGTGAAGCCATTGTTAGAAGTTCTTGCTGGCATTCCAACGATTGTTTATGGCTTTTTTGCTTTGAAGGTTGTAGGACCATTTTTACGAGATCTCTCTGCTTCTCTCTCAGACGGGGTTAGTTTTATTATGGCGCAAAGTGTTTTGACTGCTGGAGTTGTGATGGGAATTATGTTGATTCCTTTTGTTTCCTCTTTGTCGGATGATGTTATAACAGCTGTTCCACGCATTTTACGTGAAGGTTCTTATGGTTTAGGAGCAACACAATCTGAAACAATTAAGAAAGTCGTTATACCGGCAGCGCTTCCAGGGATTATGGGAGCAATTTTGTTGACAGCATCGCGTGCAATTGGTGAAACAATGATTGTGGTTTTGGCGGCGGGTGTTGCTGCAAACTTAACACTCAATCCTTTCGAAGCAATGACGACGATGACAGTTAAGATTGTTAATCAATTGACTGGTGATTTTGAGTTTAACTCTCCACAAACTTTGGTGGCTTTTGCATTAGGAATGACACTCTTTGTCATGACACTTTTGATGAATATTCTAGCTCTTTATATTGTGCGTAAATATCGGGAACAATATGAATGAATGAAAAAATTCTTTTTCCTCGTCGCAATATTAGCCTCAAACGTCGGTATTGGGCTGAACGTCGTTTTCGTGCTTATGGTTTGATTGCCATTTTTATTGGTTTGTTTTTTTTATTTGCGCTTTTATGGTCTATCATTAGTCAAGGTTATACAGCCTTTTTGCAGAGTCAAATGACATTATCGATTTATTTGGATGAAAAGATTATTGATCCAGGTGGTCAACATAAAACAAATCCACAGGTCCTCATAATGGCGAATTATCCAATTCTTGTACGCAATGCGTTAGCCAAGAAACTTGATATCGATCAAAATGATCGAGCCTCCCTGCGGGATGTTAGCCGTATGTTTTCAAGTGGTGTACGTGTTCAACTCCGTGAAATGGTGACAAAGAATCCAAGACTGATTGGCACAATGCAAAAAATCAAAGTTTTGGCAGCTGCGGATATCGATTCTGCTTATAAGGGGCAGATTGATCTGCATGTAGCAGAAAAAAACCGTAAAGTTTCTAATCGGCAAATAGAATGGATAAAGCGTTTAGCGCATGATGGTACGCTTTATAAAACATTTAATGTTGGTTTTTTTACACTTGGCGCTTCAAGTCGTCCTGAGACTGCTGGGTTAGGGGTTGCGATTATTGGTTCTCTTTATATGATAGGCATTGTTTTATTGGTTTCACTTCCGATAGGCATAGCAACGGCTCTTTATTTGGAAGAATATGCACGTAAAAATAAATTTACAGATTTTATTGAAGTTAATATCAATAATCTTGCAGCTGTTCCTTCGATTGTCTTTGGTCTTTTAGGACTCGCGGTTTTTATTAATTTTTTGGGATTACCACGTTCCGCTTCTTTTGTTGGAGGTCTTGTTTTAGCGCTCATGACTCTCCCCACGATTATTATTGCAACACGTTCTGCTTTGCGTGCTGTTCCTCTCTCTATTCGTGCAGCAGCTTTAGGTTTGGGGGCATCAAAAACACAAATGATTTTTCATCATGTTATTCCTTTAGCAGCGCCTGGTATTTTGACAGGTACAATTATTGGAGTAGCTCAGGCTTTGGGTGAAACTGCGCCTTTGCTTTTGATTGGAATGGTTGCTTTTGTTGTTAATATTCCTACGACTCCCATGGATCCAGCAACAGCGTTGCCTGTTCAAATTTTTATGTGGGCTGGTGAAGCAGAGCGCGCTTTTGTTGAAAAGACGTCAGGGGCTATTATTGTATTAATGATTTTTCTTGCGATCATGAATATTTCTGCGGTTTTTTTACGTCGACGATTTGAACGCCGCCAATAATTTTAATAAAATAACAATTTCGATAAGATTTTTGTAAGGTGAGTTTTTGTAATGAAGATTAAAATGCGTGGTCAGGATGTGAAGGTTTCTTATGGAGACAAAGAGGCACTCCATGGTATTACACTTGATATTCCTGAACATCAAGTGACTGCTTTGATTGGTCCATCAGGATGCGGGAAGTCAACTTTTTTGCGTTGTTTTAACCGTATGAATGATACAATTGAAGGTGCTAAAATAACGGGTCTTATTACCTTAGATGGGGAGAATATTTATGATCAGAGGATTGATGTTGTAGAATTGCGTGCTCGTGTTGGAATGGTTTTTCAAAAGCCTAGTCCTTTTCCAAAATCTATATTTGAGAATGTTGCGTATGGTCCACGCATTCACGGTTTGGTTAAAACACGCTCTGAATTGCATGATGTGGTTGAAAAGAGTTTGAGGCAGGCAGGTTTGTTTGAAGAAGTAAAAGACCGTCTTCATGATCTTGGAACAAGTTTATCAGGGGGACAACAACAGCGTTTGTGTATTGCACGTGCTATTGCGGTTAGTCCTGAAGTTATTTTGATGGATGAGCCTTGTTCAGCTCTTGATCCCATTGCGACAGCACGGATTGAAGAGCTTATCGATGCGTTACGGCAAAATTATACAATTGTTATTGTAACACATTCCATGCAACAGGCCGCACGTGTTTCTCAATATACGGCTATGTTTCATTTAGGGCATTTGGTAGAAGTTGGTGCAACTGAAATGATCTTTACTTCACCAAAAGAGCAACGGACGCAAGATTATATTACGGGGCGTTTTGGATAGGTAAATTGAGGAGTGTAAGATATGTCTATGAAACATACTGTCCGTTCTTATGATGCAGAACTAAAATATTTAAGAGTAAGGATTACAGAAATGGGGAGCCATGCAGAAAGGATGATTGAACGTTCTGTCGCATCGGTTGTGTGTAGTGATCTTCAACTTGCAACGACAGTGATTGCCGATGATGTGTTTTTAGATGAAGCAGAACGTGACATTGATGAAAAAGCGGTTGCTATTATATGCAAACGCCAGCCGATGGCTGTCGATTTGCGTGAAATTATTGGAGCCATTCGTATTTCTTCTGATCTTGAGCGGATTGGGGATATGGCCAAAAACATTGCTAAGAGGACTGTTGCACTTTCAGAAATACGTCAATCTGCATCCTTTTATCATGGACTTGAAACAATTACAGCTTTAGCGCTCAATCAATTAAAAGAAGTGTTAAATGCTTATACGAGTCGCTTATTAGAGCGTATTGACGCTGTGCGGGAGCGTGATGAGAAGATTGATGCTTTGTATACTTCTCTTTTTCGTGAACTTTTGACGTATATGATGGAAGATATGCGCAATATTACGGTTTGTACGCACTTACTGTTTTGTTTAAAAAACATTGAACGAATTGGTGATCATGTTACCAATATTGCTGAAATGTTGCATTATATCATAACGGGTTATCATATGTCTTCTGATCGTCCTCGCGATGATCTTACTTATAAAGTTGGGGTAGGTGAGAATAAAATAGATTAAAATTTTTCTTATATGTATAAAATAAGTTTGTAGATATATGAGTATTTTCTTAGAGTGCAGCTATAGAAAGAATAAGATAACCATCTTATGGAAAAGCACAAAGAAGTAACAAAGAGTTTTTTCAGAGAAGCATGGCAGATTTCTAACTCTTGATTTGACATATTTGTATATTGAATGATACCATTATTCACACTGTGGCTGGAGGGGAGTTTTCTAGGGGAATTTCCTTTCAGATCATTTTGTTAAAATTTTATATTCAAAGGGGATATCTGTATTATTTTTTTCGTATGTAGAAGAAGTGGATAGTGTTATTTTATTGTAATTAAAACGTCTGGGTTATTATAGCCTATATTGAATCGTGAAGAATAACAATATCGATCTGTAAATTAAGAGTTTTTTATTTTTTATTTTGCATAGATACTTTTTGATTACCTCTTGTATTAAAGTTTTACTGAGTGGTAACAATTAGCTATGTACTTTATTGAGAGATACATTTAAAGCTCATTTTAAAATTTGAATAGCTTAGAGATTATAGGAATGTGTTGCATAAGATGAAAAAAAATCGTTGGAATGTTTTTGTTACCTGTTGTGTAGCGCCGTTAGTTATTGTGGGATGTGCTTCAAATCATTTAGATACTGGAAAAATAAATAATAAGACAAAAACGGTTACGTATCCATTGACAGAGCGTCAATGCCTTATGCGAGCGATGTATTTTGAATCAAATCGCACAAGCCGTGAAGGAATGATTGCCGTTGGGACGGTTGTTATGAATCGTGTTAATTCGACCGCCTATCCTAAGACGATTTGTGGTGTTGTTGGTCAATATAAGCAGTTTGCTCCTGGTGTTTTAACACGTCCTATGACGGAGAAAGCATCTGTTGCTCGTGTAAGAGAAGCGGCTGATGCCGTTTTACGGGGTGAACGAGATAAGAAAGTTAAACACGCTAAGTTTTTTCATACCGCTGGTTTGTCTTTTCCGTATAAAAACATGCACTATGTTCATGTTGCAGGGGGAAATGCTTTTTATGAAAAACGATCGCGTGATGGATCACTTCAAATTCCTACAAATAATCGCCCTTATGATGTTGCTTATGCGTTTGCCCAAGAACGTTCTGGTAATACGCCAAGCTTTGTGGATGAAAGTTTAGAAAGTAGAGGAATAAGAACAGAAAAGAGTATATCTTCTTCTACACAGGTAGCACAGTCCAAGACGGACCATCCTACGTCTTTTGCGATGGTACAGCTTGATAAAGTTCCCATTCCCGCCTATGCGCCTCAACATCCAGCTAGGAAAGAAGAAAATAAACCGATTATGGCGTTACCTTCATCAGATCAGTTAAATGCAATTGTTGCAATGTTAGAAAAACGGTACACAAACCGATAATTTTTGCACGACCAAGGAAGTGTTTTTACAATCCATTGCAGTTTATGAATTAAGTGAACTCTTTAGCGATCATGATATCCATAATTATACGTGGAGAAAGTAAATTCAAAAGATATTGAATAACAATTTATAATATGACGACATAAAGAACGCATTCTATTTAAAGAAGGGTATTGGTAATGTACTTTGATATTCATGAGACAATTTCGCCTGAAATGCTTAATCGTCTTGCAGAAATTACAGTGAAAGTGGGGTTGAATTTACAAGAGGGGCAGGATCTTGTTTTAACTGCTCCAGTTTCAGCCCTCCCTTTTGTTCGGCGTATCGCATATCATGCTTATAAGATTGGTGCTGGTGTCATTACACCAATTTTTAGTGATGATATGTTATCACTTACACGTTTTGAAAATGCTCATACGGCTAGTTTTGATTGTGCTCCTTCTTGGCTCTATGAGGGAATGGCAAAGGCTTTTGAAAATGGGGCAGCGCGTTTAGCGATTGTTGGGGATAATCCTTTGCTCCTTTCCAATCAGGATTTTGATAAGGTTTCACGTTTAAATAAAGCCACTTCAATAGCTTACCAGCCGGCACTCAAGAAAATATCAAATTTTGCTATGAATTGGTCGATTGTTGCATATCCAACAGCAGGATGGGCTGAGGCAATGTTTCCTTCTTTACCTCTTAATGAGGCGATTAAAAAATTAGCTGATGCAATTTTTTCTGCTTCACGTGTTACAGAAGAAGATCCAGTGCATGCATGGAGTGTCCATAATGCAGCTTTGAAACAACGGTCATCTTGGCTTAATGAGCAGCGTTTCTCTGCTTTGCATTTTACAGGACCAGGTACCGATTTAACAGTTGGTTTGGCAGATGATCATGAATGGCATGGTGGTGCATCTGCAGCTCAAAATGGTGTTGTTTGCAATCCGAATATTCCGACAGAAGAAGTTTTCACGACTCCTCATGCTCATAAGGTTGAAGGTTTCGTTCGCTCAACAAAGCCTCTTTCTTATCAAGGAGCACTGATTGATAATATTGAGATGCGTTTTGAAGCAGGGCGTATTGTTGAGGCTCGTGCATCAACAGGTCAGGAAGTTTTGCAACAGGTTTTGCAAAGTGATGAAGGGGCTAGTCGCTTAGGTGAAGTTGCTCTTGTGCCCCATTCTTCACCAATTTCTAAGAGTGACCTCCTTTTTTATAATACCTTATTTGATGAAAATGCTGCATGTCATATTGCTTTAGGGCAGTGTTATTCCAAATGCTTTTTAGATGGGGCATCATTGACGTCAGAAGAGATTGCAGCACGTGGTGGAAATAAAAGTGTCATTCATATTGACTGGATGATTGGTTCTGGTGAAATTGACATAGATGGCATTACCCAAGATGGTGTAAGAGTTCCTGTATTTCGTAAGGGTGAATGGACTTAATTCTGTTATGCTGTAAAACTTCGTCATTTAAGGTGGGGTGGTATGCAAGTCTCATTGATACGCTAAGTATTTTAGAGTGTGTGGTATATATTCAAGGCAGGGTTTGGCCATAAAGCCTTTAGTTAAATGACTCACATGAGTAGAAAGCCAAGTAAAATCCACTCAGCAAGAATTTGTTTAGTAGATGTAGAGGAAGTCTTCGTTTTTAAAGGAGGGGGGAAGAAGCCAATTTATCAGTCATACGATTGGAAAGTGTATAATTATTAAAGAAGAGTAATGCCTGAGCTTCCTGAAGTAGAGACAGTTCGTCGTGGACTTGAGTCCGTTGTAACTGATGCAAAGATAGTATCTGTCAAACTTAATCGTAGAGATTTGCGTTTTCCTTTTCCTGAGGCGTTTTCTGAGCGCCTTATCGGCAGAAAAATTATAGAACTTGGTCGACGTGCGAAATATTTATTATTTCATCTTTCTCATAATGAAACAATTTTAAGCCATTTAGGAATGTCTGGTTCATGGCGTATAGAGAATGACATTTTGAGAAAAGCTTTTTCAACGAGAAATAAATTGGTTAAGCATGACCATTTTATCATGGATATTCAGACAAGGGATGGTGAATTTTATCACCTTATTTATAATGATGTGCGTCGCTTTGGGTTTATGCTTTTAGTCGATACGGACAAGCTTTATGAACATCCGCTTTTAAATAAGCTAGGGCTTGAACCTATGAGTAATTCGTTTTCTGGTCGTTATTTACAAAAGGCTTTTGTTAATAAAAAAATGTCTCTCAAGGGCGTTTTACTTGATCAGTCTATTGTTTCGGGTCTTGGGAATATTTATGTTTGCGAAGCACTTTGGCGGAGTCGTTTATCTCCACAACGTAGTGCATTTACATTGGCATCAAAAACGACACGTGCACGTGAATTTGCAGATTCTTTAGCACAAAATATACGCAATGTGATTTCTGAAGCCATTTTGTCCGGTGGCTCTTCTTTACGTGATTATATGCATATAGATGGTTCACTTGGTTATTTTCAACACGCTTTTTCAGTTTATGGACGAGAAGGCAAGGAATGTTTGGAATGTGGAACGCCTATTATACGTATTTTACAGGCTGGGCGTTCAAGTTTTTACTGCTCACAGTGTCAAAAATGAATAAGGTGTCTTGCAAAATCCTACAAGAGGCTTAAAGTCAGGTTCTTACAATTATACGAATATACGAGGCTTGAGAGGTTTTTTTATGTTGAATAAAGTATTAACACATCTTGATGAGAATATAGGAAAGAGCCTTGAACGCCTTTTTTCTCTTTTACGTTTCCAATCGATTTCTACAGACTTGGCTTATAAGGATGAATGTCGTAAAGCAGCTGATTGGTTGGTAGAAGATTTAAAAACAATAGGTTTTGAGGCTTCACGGCGTGATACACCAGGTCATCCAATGGTTGTTGGACATCATCCAGGGCCTTCAGATGATTGTCTGCATGTGTTATTTTATGGACATTATGATGTTCAACCTGTTGATCCATTAAATTTATGGGAAGATGATCCATTTAATCCTTCATTAAAGGAAAAAGATGGAGAAAAAGTTATTTGTGCTCGTGGCGCTTCTGATGACAAAGGTCAGCTCATGACCTTTGTTGAGGCATGTCGTGCATTTAAGAAAGAAACGGGGCAACTTCCCATTAAGGTTACTGTTTTATTTGAGGGAGAAGAAGAAAGTGGTTCTCCTTCTCTTGTTCCTTTTTTAAAAGAAAATAGGGATGAACTTAAGGCTGATTGTGCATTGGTTTGTGATACAGCAATGTGGGATGCCGATACACCATCTGTTTGTATTGCTCTTCGGGGTATTTTAGGAGAAGAGGTTACGATTACAGCAGCCGATCGTGATTTGCACTCTGGTGCTTATGGAGGGGTAGCTGCTAACCCTATTCATATTTTAACAAAAATCTTAGCAGGACTTCATGATGACAATGGTCGTGTAACGCTTCCAGGTTTTTATGATGGAGTTGAAGAAACACCTTCACAGATTTTGCAATCATGGAATGCCCTGAATTGTACTGCTGAAAATTTTCTTGGTCCTATAGGACTTTCCATTCCTGCTGGTGAAAAAGGACGGAGCATTTTAGAACTTGTATGGGCGCGTCCTACAGCAGAAGTTAACGGGATTAGTGGTGGTTATGAAGGAGAAGGAATAAAAACAGTTATTGCTTCTCAAGCGAATGCGAAAGTATCTTTTCGTTTAGTGCATAAGCAAGATCCAGAGAAGATACGCCAAGCTTTCCGTCATTATGTGTGCGGTCTTATTCCTGCTGATTGTACTGTTGAATTTAAGGGGCATGGTGGTTCTTCTGCAATTCAAATTCCTTATGATTCACCTTTTATCAAGGCCGCAAAAGAAGCTTTGTCGCAAGAATGGAGCAATCCTGCTATACTCGACGCTATGGGGGGATCAATTCCGGTTGTGGGAGATTTTCAGTCAATTCTTGATATGGAATCTGTTCTGGTTGGATTTGCATTATATAATGATCGTATTCATTCTCCCAATGAAAAGTATAATTTAAAATCGTTTCATAAGGGGCAGCGATCTTGGGCGCGTATTCTTGCAGCTTTAGCAAATAGGAGGGTAAATGGCTGAGATTCGTGTTCATCAAGGTGATTTACCAAACTTAGACAATTATAAAACTGATGCTATTGCGATTGATACCGAAACTTTAGGCTTACAACCGCATCGTGATCGTTTATGTGTTGTGCAGCTTTCTGCCGGAGATGGTACTGCTGATATTATACAAATTGCTAAAGGACAAAAGAGTGCACCTAATTTGGTCAAGCTTCTTGAAGATAACGCGGTTACCAAAATATTTCATTTTGGGCGTTTTGATCTTGCTATTTTAGCGCATACATTTGGTGTTATGCCAGAAGCTGTTTTTTGTACAAAAATTGCTTCTAGACTCACGCGTACTTATACGGATCGTCATGGCTTAAAAGAAGTTTGTAATGAATTGCTGAATGTGAATATTTCTAAACAGCAACAATCTTCCGATTGGGCAGCAGAAACGTTATCACAGGCACAAATTGAATATGCTGCGTCGGATGTGTTATATTTGCATCGTTTAAAGGTTATATTTGAAGAACGTTTAAGACGTGAAGAGCGAGAAAATGTTGCCAAGGCATGCTTTCAATTTTTGCCTATGAGAGCTAGGCTTGATCTTTTAGGATGGGCGGAAGTTGATATTTTTGCGCATAGCTAACTTTAAAATTGGCTTTTAAATGGAGTTAATTATTGATGTGAGAGGGCAAAATGCTTGTACATTATGGGCATTTTATCCTCTCATTTTTTCTGATAAGAATTATAATAAATTTTTAAGTGCTATTTCATTTGAAATTTAGGCAATAAAAGTATTTTTGCATTCATATTTTTTATTTTTGTAACAGCTTTTATTTGAAACAAAGCAATTTTGAGGAGAGGCTGGAAACATACGGTAGGTTGGAAGGCTTAATATATAAAGATGATCACGATAACTCTGAACGATACAAAAAATGACTCTTAGAAAAGTGCGCAAAAAACAAGACAGCAGTAGTGCTTTTTGCCTAGTCAAAATGTTACAATAGTTTTTGTATTTAAACAGCTCAACAGTCCCCCTTTGTTAAGAATTTTATCCATGAATCAACTTCATTTATGATGTGTAAGCGAAAAATTTTCTTAATGCATCATGATCAAGTTTGAAATGGGAGAATCTTACGATATTTAGAGCGTTCATTCATGGGGGTATTTTATAAATCAATATGTTGATGTAAAATTCCCGTTGTTTATTATTTTTAGACGATACTTCATGTCTTTATTTACTACCAAACAAATGATTTCTATGTTGGCAGAGCAGGGGAATTTGCATTTATTTTAAAATTAGAATGCTCCAAAGTTTTGTTTTTTAGAATTCTCACCTTTCATCTATCAACATGTTATTTTTCTCTGGAAATTTTCAATGGGGATACTAAATAAAATCCATTGTGGATATTTTGTGAGGTTAAATTTATGAATATAAAATATTTTATGACAACTTTTGCTACTTTTGCTTCAATTTCTGTAGCGCAGGGTTCTTCTGTTTTGTTTTCTCAAAAGTTAATACAGGACATATCTGCGATTGTTCCTCCTATAGATCTTTTTTCTAGTGAACGATCTAGAAAGATCTTATCAGAAGTTTTTCAGATAGAACTTTCTTGCACAAATAACAGCGAATGCATAACAGCAGCTCAGTTAGTCCCTGTGTTACATTCTGGTAAAAAAAGAGATCATTATCCTAAAAAAGGATCAGGGAAAAGAAGACGACCAAACCTATTTGCACGAGGTCCAATGAGTTATTAAAAAGTGAAAAAACAACATTAAGAGATGTATATATGTGTGAGGGAGTTGAAGAAGAGAGATATTTTTCTGCTAAATCTATGATTTTTTAAGAAAGGTATGTTTGAAGGCTTTAAGAAAGATCTTTCATTTTTTCAGCATTAAGGAGTGTTTTTATATAAGTTTTGATGTTTATCATAGCTGGTGTCTTTCTTGAGGTATTTTTTCAATTTAACTAAAAAGAGTATGAAATGATAGCCTACAAATAGGGCTAAAGCTCTGAAAAAGATTTTCTAGAAAGTTAAGCAGAAGCGTAAGTATTTCAAAAAATAATAAATGACTAATTAAAACAAAGAGCATGTGTGATAAATTACCTGTGATTTTGTTGCAATTTATGGAATATTGGGAGTCTTATTTTGTGCGATACAAGTGTCCTTTACAATCTAAAAAAACAATCAGAGAGCTATTTGCATTTTGGTCATGCGAAGGGTGAAGCTAAAAATTTTGTTTGTATGAATTTAAATAGAACGGTTGTATTTGGCTGTTTTCAATACTTTAACAGTTCTCGCTATTTTTGATATTGAGAGTATTCATAGGTGGCATTTTAGCCTTTAATAGTTTTATTTATCCACACACATTTGCTCTTTTGTGATGTGCAGGGGAATGGTTTTCGTTATTTAAATATAAATGAGAGCATCTTCAATAGTGCAGGTAAGCTATAAAAGACAATCTTTCATAGCCAATAATACATGCTTTACACGGAGGGGATAGTGTAGATTTTTTGCAAAATTCATAAAGGAGAGAAAATGTGACGAAAAGAGATCCTTTGTGGGCATAGTTTAATTCTTATTTATTACAGATCAAGCAATTAAGGGTGGCGGGAGAGGCTTTTTGTTTTTTTTATGAGTGTATCATTTTTGCTACAGATATCTAGAGATAGGGCTCTATATGAAATGACGTGTTCAAATAAATATTCAGCTATGGAGAGAAAATATGAATATAAAATGGTTAATAACAGCTTCTGCTTTCGCTTTTGTTTCAGCTTCAGCGGTGCAGGCAGCAGATGTTATTGTTCCCCCGCGTCCAACTCCTGTTGCTCCCGTTATTGTTGCTCCAACTTTTTCTTGGACAGGTTTCTATCTTGGTGGGCAGCTTGGTGGTTTTTCGGGTAAAACAAAGATGGATATTCTTGCTAGTGGACAAAAGATTCCAGTAGATGACGATTATTTGCCTAAACTATCTGGTTTCATGGGTGGTCTTTACGCAGGTTCCAATATTGATCTCGGCAATGGCCTTATTTTAGGTGTTGATACGGATATTATGTGGTCTAATAAAGATGACACGAAGACAGGAAAAACATACATTATTGCTCCAAATCACATAAATTATATTAAGAAGATATTAACAGAATCTGGAATTAATATTGGTAAAGACGCGCTTGAAGCTGGTGCTAAACGAACCCACAGTTTCACTTTTAAAGAAAAGTGGGCTGGTGCAACGCGCGTGCGTATTGGTTTTGCAGCTGAACGCATTATGCCTTATGTTGCTGGTGGTATCGCTTATACACAGCTTCAAGATAGTGCGTTGATTTCAATAACAGATAAAGATTCAGACAAAGTAATCGCTTCTGGTACTCTTTCTGATGAAACAAAGACCCTTGTTGGTTACACTTTTGGTGCTGGTGTTGATTTAGCAATGACCAATAATATTATTGTCCGGGCGGAATATCGTTACTCAGATTTTGGTAAAAAGAAATTCTCAAATGATAAATATGAGACTTCTTACAAAACCAATGATTTCCGTGTAGGTGTTGCTTACAAATTTTAATAGATGGTAAGTTAAATAACGAAGAGGCTTCGTCTTTGACAGAGCCTCTGTTATTTTCTGTTGCTATATTATCACACAACACATAATTTATTGTGGATATGAAAAGATATTCTTCAGATCTTCTTAAAAAGTTTTTCATAAACAATAAAGAATAATTACATTTAAAATCAATAAGTTATTACATTATACAGCTTACGGTTTCTTGTGCAAAACGAAGCTATGAGATCATTTCGTCTTGGATGATCCCTCTATTTTCTGTAACTGTATCATTTTTACTACAGCTTTTCTTTCTCTAATTTTGTAGCACTGTCTCATAAATAAATTAGGAGCAAAGTTTATGAATATAAGATCTTTAGTAACAACTTCTATTATCGCTATGGCGGCTGCTTCTGCAGCACAAGCTGCTGATGTTGTCATCCCTCGTGAAACAGCCCCAGCAGTCATCGCAGCCCCTTCATTTTCTTGGACAGGCTTTTATATTGGTGGTCAGATTGGTGGTTTTTCAAGTAAAGTTGAATTAAAAGATAAAGATAAAGATACTTCAGTTTTTAAAGACTTGTCACCTAAACTTTCAGGTTTGATTGGCGGTTTTTATGCAGGATCTAACTTTGATCTTGGAAATGGCATTATATTAGGTGTTGAAACAGATATGATCTGGTCTGGCAAAAAGGATGTGCGAGTAGTTTCTAAAACTGATACTCCTCCAGCTAGTGGAACTGAAACTCCTCCAGCTAGTGGAACTGAAACTCCTCCAGCTAGTGGAACTGAAACTCCTCCAGCTAGTGGAACTGAAATTGTAAAGAGTTTAAGTGTTAGAAATACAGCTGCACAAGGAATTGTGGATGTATCAGAAGGTGTTGGTTTTAAACAGAAATGGGCTGGTGCTACGCGAGTACGTATTGGTTTTGCTGCTGCTGACCGCATTATGCCTTATGTTGCTGGAGGTGTTGCCTATACACAGCTAGAGGCTGCTTATGGAGAAGTGAAGGTAGGTAATAAAACTTTTGTTTCAGGTTCATCTGATGAAACAGCAACAATGGTTGGTTTCACTATTGGTGGCGGTCTTGATTTTGCAGTGACTGATAATGTCCTGTTGCGTGCAGAATACCGTTACGCGGACTATGGTAAAAAGAAATTTTTTGCAAAAGAAAAAGAATATAATTTCAGAACCAATGACTTCCGTGTAGGTGTTGCATACAAATTCTAATTTCGTCAAAAACGAAATGATGAAGACAAAATAAATTGTTATGAGGCTCTGTTAAAGACGGAGCCTCTTTTATTTTTCTATTGATATATTATCACATACCTTATATTTGTTGGGGATGTAAAAGATATTATTCGGATTTTCTTAAAAAGATTTTCATAAACAAGAGACAATAACTACGGTGTAAAATCAATATCTTATGTATATATTTATAACTTACAGTTTTTTGTACGAAGTGAAGTTATGAAATGATTTTATATTGGGTTCGTCTTTCGTTTCCTATGGTTGTATCATGTTGACTACAGCGTTTTTTCTGTAGTTGTATAATACTTCGTTCTAAATAAATTAGGAGCAAAGTTTACGAATATAAAATCTTTAATCATAATTTCTGTTATCATTATAACTACAGCTTTGCGACACAAGCTGCTAATGCTATCATTCTTGGTGAAGTAGCTCCAACAGGTATTGCTGCTCCTACTTTTTTTGAACAGGGTTTTATATCGGTGGTCAAGTTGGCAACTTTTTAAGCCAAGTTGATCTATTTGATTTAGAGATAAAAAAAACTCCATACAAATATGGATTGCCTAAACTTTCAGGTTTGATTGGCGGTTTTTATACAGGGTCTAACTTTGATCTTGGAAATGTCTTCATCTTAGGTGTTGCAACAGATGCAGTTTGGGCATGACCGTGGAAAAACAAAAACGCACTTAGAAGATCTTGAGGCGTATGAGATATAAAAATTTAGCCAAAATCTTATAAATGCTGGCGTTACTTTGGCTGATGCAGAAAAGCTTCACGATGATGATACAATAGTTTATAATTTTTACTGAAGAAGAAAAATGGTCTAGTTTAACATGGGCCCGTATTAGTTTTGTAGTTGCTAATCGTATAATACCTTATTTTGCTGATGGTATTGCTTATACGCAAATGTAGGGCATTTCCACAATTGAAGTGAAAAAAGAGGCTGGCTGATAATACTGATCAAAAGATCGCTTCTGATAATTTGCATGATGAAGACAAAGACACTGGTTAGTTTCACCCTAGGTGTTGACTTTGCAATGACAGACAATGTTCTGTTGCGTGCAGAATACCATTACTCGGACTTTTGTAAGAAGCAATTTGCAAAGGATGAGGGTAAACTAGGCTACAAAACCAATGGCTTTCGTGTAAGTATTGCTTACAAGTTCTAATTTTGTCAAAAGCGCAATTATGAATACAAAGTATTAATAAAAAATTAAATTTCCAAAAGATCTTGACTTTTACAAAAACCCTGTTTTCTAAGATTTTTATTTGTACAATTGTGACATTTTTACTACAGATTTTCTGTTTATAATCTTGTAGGATCATCTTGTAGTTAATTTAGGAGCAAAATTATGAATACAAAATTTTTAATAGCAACTTCTGTTGTCGCTTTGATTTCATCTTCTGCAGCATATGCAGCTGATGTCGTGATTCCTCATGAAGCCGCACCAGCAGTTATCACAGCCCCTTCGTTTTCTTGGACAGGCTTTTATCTTGGTGGTCAAGTTGGTAACTTTTCGAGTAAAACGAAATTAACTGTTCCAGGAGCAGACAAAGAACTTTTCAAAAAAGATAATATACCTAGTCCTTCTGGTTTCATGGGTGGCCTTTATGCAGGATCTAACGTAGACCTCGGAAATGGTCTCATTCTGGGTGTTGAAACTGATGCAGTTTGGGCAGACCGTGAAGAATCAAAAACAGCCCGTGAATTGACTCTTACTAAAGAAGATGTGGCATTTTTTAATAATGCCCTTGAAAAAGCTAAGGTTGAACTAAAAGATCATCAGCAGTTTGAAATAGGTGACAAAGTAACGGAAAAACACAGTTATAAAGAAAAATGGTCTGGTGCTACACGCGTTCGTATCGGTTTTGCTGCTATTGACCGTATTATGCCTTATGTTGCTGGTGGTATTGCCTATGCGCAGGTACAGGGCATTCAGTCAGTTGCAGGAAAAGGAGAGAGAGCTAAAGTTGAGCAGAAAGCTGATGTGATGGAAAACCCACCAGTTAAGCAAAATGTAGATTTGACTGGTGGTACTTGGGCTGATGACACGAAGACAATGGTTGGTTTTACTATTGGTGGTGGAGTTGACTTTGCAATGACAGAAAACGTTCTTTTACGTGCAGAATACCGTTACTCCGATTTTGGTAAAAAGAAATTCGCAAACGATACACGTGAATTCAACTACAAAACCAATGACTTCCGTGTAGGTGTCGCTTACAAGTTCTAATTTCGTAAAAATGAAATTATAAGCACAAAAAGATACTAAGGCCTCGTTTAACGAGGCCTTTATTTTATTAGCCCTTTATTTTAATCTTTCTTAAACCCTTCTTGTTTTTATTATTTCATTTTGTGTTATAAAGCTTTAAAGAAAAAAGTCGTCTATTATAAATGTCTTGCAACATATTGATTTATAAAGATAATTTAATATTATTCATGTTGAATTAGATCCTCAAATACCGTAAAATTTTCTCATTTCAAATCTGTGTATGTTGAATCAATAAAAATCACTTGCTTGCACATCATAGGTAGGATGAGTGTGTGGATAAAAACTATAGAAGAAAGGATTAAAAATGGCTCTTATGAACCATCTTAATGCAAGGAAAGGGAGAGAGCAGTATTCACGAGCTGGCAAAATGTGTGATGGTGCCGATTTGCTTCTCCATAAGCGGATTGGTTACATATATAGAGAGATTTTATAATTACTGATTAATAAAATCTTATATCACTGCTGCTATTTCACACCTAAGTGAAAAGCGTTCAATTAATCTCAAAAACAGGAAAAGATCATAACCAGTGATTAACTTTAGCCGCCTTTTATATGCTAGTTTAGAACGATCGTGCTACATATATCCTGTTAGAGTACTCTCTGAAACGGAAATACAGTCTCATTAGGGAAGCATATGAAATTATAAAGATAAAAATCAGTTTTCAACTTTACCTTCTTCTTTTAATTGAGTTTTATGATTTTCAAAAGCATTGAGAGCAATGTTTTTTTAATAGTGAGGATGATGTATTGTTTTGCGCTTTTATTTATTGCATTCTTTAATGGGATCACACCTCTTATGAAAACAAAATGCCCCAAACGGACTATATCGTTGTTACGTATTCACACGCTTGTTTTAAAGAAATATTTCTCAGGGCATATCATATCTGTTTCATGTCAAGATTCGTGAATAGTATAAAGCGATAATCCCCCAATATAATAACTCCATTGAGTACTACGACCTTTATGCTTAATAAAAAGAGTAAACTGGCACCATCATACACTGTAATAGCCACCAATGTTTCAGACAGACCTTAGCTGTTAAGAGCTTTTATAAAAAGTATTTTTAATCTTGTCTTTAATATTTTTTATTGACATGCTCCATCCCGTTTATGACATACACAGAGACATGGTTTTGATGGATTCAACATGGAACAGGTTTTAAACGAGAGAATCCTACGGTATTAGATTTTTTTATTAAACATACAAACAATAAGTTATCTTTATAAATCAAAGTGATGTGTTAGGACGACAATATTTCTGAAAAAAATCTAAAAGTTTTTTTGTGAATGTTTTATTTCATGAAACTTTTATGGTGCTTGGTTTTAAAAAATGTAATGATTGATTTTACGGTTTGCACTGGCGTTGATTTTTTGAGTGATAGACAATGTTTTTTGTGTGCAGAATATTGTTATTGAGATTTCTGTAAAAAGAAATTTGTAAAGAATATTGTCATTAACCGTCACGCGAAAATTTAATGGAAATAAATCCAATTTTAAGACACATAATTTTAGTGTGATTTAATTTACAAATCCTCATTGAAAACAAAACTAAATAGTTAAGAAAGCTTATTTTCAAAAATCCTTTATTTTTTTGTGAGTGTGTTATTTTTGCTACAGATATTTCAAAAAAGATACTCTATATACATTTCATTTTGGATATTTGGAGAGATTTTATGAACACAAAATGTTTAATAACAGCGTCTATTTTTTCTTTAATTTCGGCATCTACAGCGTTAGCTGCTGATGTTCTGATTCCTCATCAGCCAGCATCATCGACTTCTTCTGCCATTGTTGCTCCTACTTTTTCATGGACAGGTCTTTATTTAGGTGTCCAAGCCGGTGGTTTTTCGAGCAAAGCGGATATGGCTCTTATTGATCAAGAAAAGAATTTCTCGCTGGATAAAGAGTTCTCTCCTAAACTTTCAGGTTTTGCAGGTGGTTTTTATGCAGGGTCTAATATCGATCTCGGTGACAGCTTTGTTTTTGGTATTGATACGGATTTAATGTTATCTGGAAAAAAACACACAAAAACCATAACCATAGGTGCATCTAATAACGCTACAGTAGAGAATGCAGTAGGAAGAGCCCGCAGATCAGCAGAAGTTGTAACCCCAAAAGCATCAATATCAACAGTATCAGTACCATCAACGCTAAATGTACAAACAAAAGCAGAAGGAGGAATACAACAATCAAAAGGGTTAACAGAGACTAACGCTAATCCAAAAGCGCCAGAAAATTCTACAACACAAACGTTATTAGAATCAGAGAAAACTGTGCAATCACCAGCAGCTGGCAGCACTAATTCAGTAAAATCAGTATCAGGAAGGTCAAGCCCAACAGCAATGTTAAAGCAAACAGCTATATCTAAACAAACATCTTCCACCACGGGGACAAACTCAGAGCAACCAGTATCAGCTTCATTATTAAGATCAGATACAGGAGAAACATCATTAAGAGAGAATGTATCAAAAGTAGTAGCAAAATCAGCATCTCCCAGTGTACAGACAGGATCGATATCAAAAGCGTCAGAACCGCTTTCTTTGGCAAGGTCATCTACAGGAGAGCAACCATCAGAAGCGAGAGTAAGTAAACCCAAAGCGTCTGTAAGATCAGAATCTGCACAAACGGTTGGAAAAACACCAGTATCCTCTCATTCAATAAAAGAATCAAATGAGCTAGTAGCAAAAGCACCCACATCAGTACAGCCATCAGCAGTAGAGAAAACGGTACCGAGTTCATCACTTGTACTAGCGAGATCAGGATCATCTGGATCTGAGAAAGAGGCTTCTAATGGAACAAGCGGAGGTCATCATAGTATTCAGAGTTATAGTGGTAATAACTCTCATTCGCGCGTTGCTTCTAATGGAGGTGGACATGCTCATCCACATGGTGCACCTCACGGCGGTGGATACAGCTCTGGTGCTAATCCGCATGGTTCTCACCCACATACTTCTCATCCTCATGGTGGACAGAATATGGCTGGACACGGTGCACAAAGTCCCCAAGCGGCAGATAAGAGCAATTCCAGTGTATACGGTATAGAACAAATCAAAAAGGTTGCTTCTGAACTTGCTCTGGATCAAGAAGATGAAGTTGAAGCTTTAAACCATACTTTCAAACAAAATTGGGGTGGTGCTACACGGGTCCGTATTGGTTTTGCTGCTGATCGCTTTATGCCTTATCTCGCTGGTGGTATTGCTTATGGGCAGTTCCAAGACACTGTATCAATATCTGTTAAGGGTGAGGACGGAAGTGTCGTTTCTTCTAAAAACTTAACTGATGAGACAAAAACTATGATTGGTTACACTCTGGGTGGTGGCATTGATTTCGCGATGTTGGATAATGTGATTGTACGTGCAGAATATCGTTATTCCGATTTTGGTAAAAAGAAATTTGCAAAAGAAAAACTTGAAGTTAATTACAAAACCAATGATTTCCGTGTTGGTGTAGCTTACAAATTTTGATCTTTTTTAAGAGTAAATTTCTAAGAGGCTCCACTATTAGTGGAGCCTTTATTTTTTTAAATCATTTTTTGGTTTCTTTTCTTGTGAATTTCATGTTAAAGCCCATAAAGTGTAATGATATATTTTCTTGATCGCTGCTTAATACGAATGATAAGCTCGGATTTCCCTATAGATAAAAACCAGAGTTGCAGGGTTCAGGGAAGTTATGCAAAAGTAAACTCGTAAAAGTGGACAGGAATATTTCACAATGACTGTGAAAAATGAAACAATAGATTATTCAAAAACTCTTTATCTCCCACAGACAAATTTTCCCATGCGTGCAGGTCTTCCGCAAAAAGAGCTTGAATTGATGGCGCATTGGGAAAATATAGGGCTTTATGCGCAATTGCGCCAACAAGCAAAAGATCGTCCATTTTATATTCTTCATGATGGTCCACCTTATGCAAATGGTCATATTCATATCGGGCATGCTTTAAACAAAGTTCTAAAGGATGTGGTTGTTCGTTCATTCCAAATGCGCGGTTTTAATGCAAATTATGTTCCTGGTTGGGATTGCCATGGGCTTCCAATTGAATGGAAAATTGAAGAAAAATATCGAGCACAGGGAAAAAATAAGGACGAGGTACCTCTGAATGAGTTTCGTCAAGAATGCCGTGAATTTGCACAACATTGGGTAACCGTTCAAAGCGAAGAATTTAAACGCCTTGGTGTTGTGGGAGATTTTAACACGCCTTACACTACAATGGCTTTTCATGCAGAAGCACGCATTGCTAGTGAATTGATAAAATTTGCTATGTCAGATCAGATTTATCGTGGTTCCAAGCCGGTGATGTGGTCTGTTGTGGAGCGTACGGCTTTGGCAGAGGCTGAGATTGAATATCATGATCATGAATCAGAGGTGATTTGGGTTAAGTTTCCTGTTTTTGAAGCAAATTCTGATGATTTATATGGTGCTTATGTCGTCATTTGGACAACAACACCATGGACAATTCCTGCTAACCGTGCAGTGAGTTATTCTTCGCAGATTTCTTATGGTATTTACGAAGTTGAAAGTACTGAAAATGATTTTGGTCCTCAAGCGGGAGAAAAGCTTCTCTTTGCAGATGCTCTAGCGATGAGTTGTGCAGAAAAAGCCAAACTTGTTTTGAAGCGTTTGCGTGTTATTTCTACTGATGAATTGAAAGCTCTTGTTCTTTCTCATCCACTCAAAGGTTTGGCGGGAGGGTATAATTATAAGATAGTACTGCTTGAGGGGGCGCATGTGACAGAGAATGCTGGTACAGGTTTTGTCCATACAGCACCAAGTCATGGGCGTGAGGACTTTGAAATTTGGAATGCTTATAAGCCTCTATTGGAGCAAACAGGGATTGATTCATCTATACCATTTCCTGTCGATGATGCGGGTTTCTATACGAAAGATGTTCCGGGTTTGGGACCGGATCGTGAAGGGGGAGCAGCACGTGTTATTGATGATAATGGAAAAATGGGTGATGCCAATAAAGAGGTCATTAACGCTTTAATTAAAGCAGATCGATTATTTGCACGCGGTCGTTTGAAACATTCCTATCCCCATAGTTGGCGTTCGAAAAAACCCGTTATTTTTCGTAATACGCCGCAATGGTTTATTTCAATGGATAAAGATCTTGGGGATGGTTCAACTTTACGCAGTCGGGCTTTGGAAGCTGTTTCAAAAACGCGTTTTGTACCATCTTCTGGGCAAAACCGCCTAGCTTCTATGATAGTAGATCGTCCTGATTGGGTTCTTTCTCGTCAGCGCTCTTGGGGAGTTCCTATTTGTATTTTTGCGAATGAGGATGGTGTTGTTTTGAAAGATGAAAGCGTGAACGAACGTATTTTACGGGCTTTTGAAGTAGAAGGGGCAGATGCATGGTTTGCTGAAGGAGCACGTGAACGTTTTTTAGGTGACCGTGCGCATGAGCCTTGGATGCAGGTTCATGATATTTTGGATGTTTGGTTTGATTCTGGAGCAAGCCATAGCTTTGTATTAGAAGATCGGGCTGATTTAAAATGGCCTGCAGATGTTTATTTTGAAGGCTCTGATCAACATCGTGGATGGTTCCAATCTTCTCTTTTGGAAAGCTGTGGTACGCGTGCTTGCTCTCCTTATAAGGCAGTGATCACACACGGTTTTACTTTGGATGAGAATGGTAAGAAAATGTCTAAATCTTTAGGCAATACGGTTGTTCCGCAAGAGATCATTAAAACATCTGGAGCTGATATTTTTCGTCTTTGGGTGATGACAACAGATTATTGGGAAGATCAGCGTTTAGGCAAGAAAATTCTTCAGACAAATGTGGATTCATATCGTAAACTACGCAATGCAATTCGTTGGATGCTTGGAACTTTAGCACATGATGATGGAGAAGAAATATCTTATGGTGCACTGCCGGATCTTGAAAAATTTATATTGCATAGGCTTTTTGAACTTGATCAGTTGATTAATCGCGCTTACGATGAATTTGATTTTAAAAAGATTATGCGTGCATTATTGGATTTTTCAATCATTGAGTTATCGGCATTTTATTTTGATATCCGAAAGGATTCTCTTTATTGTGATGCGCCTTCATCAAAAAAACGCAAGGCCTCCTTGCAGGTTGTCCGTGAGGTTTTTGAGCGTATGGTAACATGGCTTGCTCCAATGTTGCCTTTTACTATGGAGGAAGCTTGGTTAGAGCGTTACCCAGAAAGCCAATCAGTGCATTTGGAACAATTTCGCTCTGTACCAGAAGAATGGCAAAACCAATCTTTGGCTGAGCGTTGGAAAAAAATTCGGCAGGTCCGTAAAGTTGTGACAGGTGCTTTAGAACTTGAACGTGCTAATAAGCGTATTGGATCCTCTTTGGAAGCTGCGCCTATTGTTTTTATTTCCAATCTGGTTTTACGAGAGGCATTAGAAAATGTGGATATGGCGGAGATCTGTATTACCAGCGCACTCACAATTACGCAGGATACAATGCCTTCCGATGCGTTTACTTTGGATGATGTTGAAGGTGTTGGTGTATATCCAAAGAAAGCGTTGGGAAAAAAATGTGCTCGATCATGGCGTTATACACAAGATGTTGGAAGTGATCCAGCTTATCCGGATGTATCTGCTCGTGATGCAGCTGCTTTGCGGGAATTGCGGATTCTTGGCAAGATTTAAAGTTTTAGATCAAAGGAAAGAAATGCAAGTATATTTCTCGTATTGATGAATATAGTTTTTTGTGGTACGAAAAAAATTCCGTTGTTTTATCTGCAGGGGGGGAAATTTGTATATGGACCGTTCTCTCATAAATAACGGGAATATTAATCAGCCATATACTTAGGAAATGGGATAAGCAGTGAGAAAATGTGAAGTAAAAATATTTCCAATAGGAATTTTAGGTATATGCTTTGTTTTAACGGGATGTAATGCGCCTACCTATGGTACCAATAAACCAGTTTCGATACAGTTTTTTGAAGATGTTGCTAATATCACTTCATTAACACCAACAAATAACAGCAGCCAGATTGTTATGAAACCCCATCCAAAGCTTATAATACCAAGTCCTAGTTCACGCAGGTTTTTACCGGTGCCACAACAAGATAAATCTGTCAATAAAATAGCAGCATCGAAGCAGCATCGGGAAAGTACTCCTTTTCCTCACAAGCGATCATTAGTTAATGGCGCTGGTTCAGAAAATCCTTCACAGTTGAGTGCGAAGCAACGACAAGAATATTTACGTCGTCAGAGAGCACAAGTTGGAAGTTCAAAATACCGTCGCTATCTCACTGAACCACCTTTAAGTTATCGCCAACCGGCAAAAATTGCACCTATTGGTCGATAAGAAAAAGACAAAATATAAAGTATGTGAAGTATTCTTCTCATTACTTATAACGCCAAGTTCTCGTTCACTCAGAGTTATAATGCTGCTGCAAGCTGGTTGTTATTTCCATGAAATAGCAATATGGCGATAGCACCGAGAGAGTGGTTCGGCGTCACTTTTTTAACAAGAAATATCTTTTAAGTCCATTTCACAACGTTGTTTTTGTGGATAGTATAACGTGAAAGCCATTGAAAATTAGCAGCTTTATTCTTATGAAGGAGAGAGCTTATACCATCATTTTATTTTCCAGATTTCAATGTTGTGGCAATTTTTGCATTTGAGAGCTTTCATAAAAGACATTTTTAGTCTTTTCTAAAACGTTTTTTATCTAGACAGTAACCTCACTTATGAGTGCCAAGAAAGAGATTTTTATTGCTTCAATGTAATTTGAAATAAGAGTATATCTACGATATTTTGGACTTTATATTTTATATACAAAATAATGAATTATTCTTATGAATGAATGTATCATTTTATAGAAGCATATGCAGGATTAAAAGAGAAAAAAATGCTTCAAAATAGCTTTCGCTATATCAGAAGGATGAATAATCTTTTTTAAGAAATAGGATAGTTTCTAAAGAGTAAAAGTTATGGAAGAAGAATTATTTTTAGTATCGTTTTTGTACAAAAAAATCTTTAAGTAATTGAGCTGCTTCTTTTTCTTTAAAACCAGAATAAATCTCAGGTTTGTGATGACAGGTTGGTTGCTGATAAAAACGTGGACCATTTTCTATAGCACCTCCTTTGGGATCATTTGTTGCGTAATAGAGACGTCGTATGCGTGCAAATGAAATAGCAGCAGCACACATAGCACAAGGTTCAAGTGTTACATAAAGATCGCAATCAGGAAGCCTTTCGCTTTGCAATGTTTTGCAAGCCATACGGATTGCGCGTATTTCTGCGTGTCCTGTAGGGTCATATGCAGATTTTATAAAGTTACCAGCGCGTGCAATGATAGCTTTTCCACGTGTAATGATAGCACCTACGGGAACTTCATCTTTTTTTGCAGCTTCTTGCGCTTCTAAAAGGGCTATTTCCATGGGCGTCAAAGTCATAATATTCTTCCTACTGAAGGTATAGAAAATCTAAAGGTTATCTCGATAAGGAATGCTATGGAATGAATAATTTATTACGCTTTTATAATGAAAAGAATACCTCTATTTTTTTAAGAGTTTAAAACAAACTTGCAAGTCAACAGATACATTATTGTCGTTAAAGGATAGAAAATGATAAATGATTATGCTACTTCATTTTTCAGGATAAGCGGTATGGTGCATGTGAATAATTTTCTGAACATACTTGCAAAGATTGGTTTGAAACGCAAATGAATGAAAATAATGAGAGTGAACGAATTGCTAAAAGATTAGCGCGTGCTGGTGTTGCTTCGCGTCGAGATGCAGAAATGATGATTGTTTCAGGTCGTATTTCTGTGAATGGTAAAGTCGTGAAAACGCCAGCTTTTAATGTTAGCCGCTCTGATGTTATTAAAGTTGATGGCAAACCTTTACCTCCTATAGAACGAACGCGTTTATGGCTTTACCATAAGCCAGCAGGTCTTGTCACCACGAACCGTGATCCTGAAGGCAGACCTACAGTATTTAGTAATTTACCAAAAGGAATGCCGCGTGTTCTTTCTGTAGGAAGGCTTGACATTAACACGGAAGGGCTTTTGCTTTTAACCAATGATGGTGGCTTAGCGCGTGTATTAGAACTTCCTGTAACGGGGTGGGTCCGCAAATATCGCGTCCGTGCTCATGGAAGAGTAAAACAGAGTGCGCTGGATAACCTTAAAAATGGTATTGCGATTAATGGTATTTTTTATGGTTCAATTGAAGCATCAATTGAACGCGAACAAGGGTCGAATATATGGCTTTCTGTTGCTTTGCGAGAAGGAAAAAATCGTGAAATAAAGAATGTTTTAGGGGCATTGGGATTATCAGTTAATCGATTAATACGTGTATCTTATGGTCCATTTCATCTCTCTGATTTAGAAGAAGGAGCTGTGCAAGAGTTAAAAGGGCGGATGTTACGAGATCAGTTGGGAGAGCGTTTGATTATGCAAGCCAATGCAGATTTTGATGCTCCTATTCTTAAGCCATTTTCAAATTCTGCAGTTGTTGCAGAAAAGAAAAGCCAGAAAGATCTTTCTGTTGCAAATGATGGTTGGGTTTTCTCAAGTGAAAGGGTGATACGACGTCGCTCAAGAGATGGTTCTGTTGAACATAGTCGCGCACGATTAAGTACAAAATCTCATGAAAATGTAAAAAAGGAGAAAAGTGAAGAAGGAAAAGTAGAGCGTTTTCTACCGCGTTCTCGCCGTGCTAATGTTTGGATGGCTCCTGGTGCACGTCCGCAAAGTGCACGTAGAAAGCCTTCCTATAGTGAGGAGAAATCGCATGGTTATAAGAGCGATTTGGATGGTAGAAAGTCCTTTCATCGAGGCAAGGAAAAACTAAAAGAAAGTTCGTCACACAAAGAGAAGAGGGAAAGTTTTGTTCAAAAACGTGGCAAAATATCTTATGACGAGACGCATCCCTTTGGTAAGAAAGATCGCTTTTTAAAGGATAAAGAGAAAATGATAAAAGGTGGTCATGATGAGCGTTCTTTTGAGAGAAAGAAAAAAGTAAAAACATTTGGTGGTTCTATGAAAAAATCTAAATCACAGAGAGATGGTGCAAAAACTTCGAAGCGATTTGGAGGTCCACGTGCGGATTATAGGCGGTAAATTTGCTGGTCGTGTTTTATTTTCGCCTGTTAATCAGTCGATTCGCCCAACGAGTGATCGTACACGTGAAAGCCTTTTTAATATTCTTTCTAGCCGTGAAGAACAATTTTGGACCAATAAACGCATTCTTGATCTTTTTGCTGGTACGGGGGCTTTAGGCATTGAAGCACTTTCACGTGGAGCAAAGGCTGCTGTTTTTGTTGAAAATTCAGTTGAGGGGCGTGGAGTACTTCAAAAAAATATCGAAGCTTTTGAATTGCAAGGGATTGGACGGATTTTGCGTCGTGATGCAACCAAACTTGGCAATATTGGAACAATGCTTCCATTTGATGTTATTTGCGCTGATCCTCCCTATAGCCGTTGTTTAGGTGAACGTGCTTTTGTAGAAGCTTTGCGAGGAGGTTGGGCAAAAGCTGATACACTCTTCGTGCTCGAAGAAAAGAAAGATACGATTATTCATTTACCAGATATTTTTTATCTAGACGATGAGCGTTTTTATGGTGAGACAGCAATACGTCTTTATAAATTACGATTGCTTACATCTTGAGAAAGTTCTTGTTTTTATCCGATAAGATAAAAAAATGTTTTTTCACAGTTTTCTTCATTTTATATGGTTTTTAAAAGGTCAAGCAGAAAGTAAATAAAAGATTCTAATGTTAAAGGAATTGATGAAGTTTTATTAGCTTTACTACAGAAGGATGTTTTTTCTCCAATAGGATATATATATCCTCGATAATAGTTATGATCTTTTTTGTCTAATTTCTTTCTGCTATACCTTAATCATTACATTTCATCAGCAGTTGAAAGCTTTAAGCTATGCAGTCTGCATTTATATTTTAATGATGCGTAACTTTTATTTTTTGTTATTGTCTAAACTTAAAAAAGATATTTTGTTTAGTATTGAAAATATTGTTCATTTATCCTGAATATTTGTGTGTTTAGTTTAGTAGTATCGCTTGTTGATTTAATCATTACATATTAAGTAGATCTTAGAGTATTAAGTATCTTATCGTTGTGCAGCTTTAAGGATACTTTTTTATATTATTTTTTATCACTAAAGATAAGTAATTTATAAAAAAGGGGAGATTATCATGTTTAAATGGATATATAGTGAAGAAATTAGTACAGAAGCAAGTGCTGAGAAAATTTGGGCTATATGGGAAGATGTGGCATCATGGCCTTGCTGGGATAGTGAACTTGAGTGGGTAGAACTTTCTGGTCCTTTCAAAGAAGGCGCTATAGGACGCATGAAACCTAAAAAAGGACCTACAGTAACTTTTACACTTGATAAAGTTATAAAAAATATTTGCTTTTCTGATTATGCTAAACTTCCTTTTACACGTATGAGTTTTAATCATGAATATATTTGTTCAACAAAATCGGGTTCTTCAAATAACAAAATTCGTCATACTGTAATTATTTCTGGCTTACTTGCTCCTTTATTTGGAATGATTATTGGATCAAAAATTAAGTTACATCTTCGCGATGCAATGATTGAAATGAGCAGGCGTGCTCTTACTGAAAACAAAACCATCTTGTAAGGGTGTGCGTTTATAAAGAAGTTAACACCTTAAAAAAGGTGCAGAAATTGTAACTTATTATTAGAACGAAATCAGTTATGGGTATACGGCAAACCAATGAGCTACGGAGCATTTTTTAGTTAGCTGTTGAAATCGATTCAAATCATCTTACGGGATTAATTTTGCGCTAAAAATCTTATGAAATTCATTGAATTTTTTTTATATATAAAAGCTTATAAGATGCTCTCTTCATTGAAAATGAGAAAGTTTCAGAAGCTCATTGTTTCTCTTATGATGTAGGCCAATATCGTCATGATATTTGCTGGTTTCTAATGTTGCGATAGCTTTTGCATTTAAAACCTTCATAAGAGGCATTTTGTTTTCTTCTTAAATAGTTTTCATTCATATGCCCCTTATTCATGATATGCTCGCAAATAGTTGTGATTGACTCAACATGAATAGGTTCGAAACAAAGAGAATTTTATGCTATTAGGCTTTTTTATACAAATTACAAAACAATAAATTATAAGTATAAATCAAAATATTAATTTTATTGAAAGATTACAATATAATTTCTTTGATTACTTTTAAATATAAAAAATGAGTTCTTTATGATATTACGTCCATTAGGGTAAAGAAGTTTATGACTGCTCATTTTGTTGAAACCATAATGGAAGGAAATATTTTTTACTCTGTTTAAGTTTTGTTTCATTTACAAGAGTGCCGTTTCATTATGAGAGAGTTTATAGAAGAAAAGAAGTGTATACAAATATAAGGCATTTTCTTGATTCTTGCTTGGAAATTAAAGAATGCTATAGGAAAGAGATGAGGTAGGTTTTTTACTACCCAGAGGAAGGAAGACCTGTGATTTAGATCATTTTATGCTTTTCGAATTTTTGAGGATTTTGGCTTAAATTCAAGTGTTATTGCTAAGACTTTTGTTAATTGTCAATGTTCTGTTGATTTGATTGTCAGTGGAGATTTGGCTTCTAAAATGATAAGGTCCAATGAGCAATCTTGCAACTAAAGAGATTTTACGACATATTGCATCTTTTCATAAAGAAGCGAAAAAGGAAATGATTTAATGCATTAAAAGAAAAAGAATGCATGAAATGTGCATAATCTTTTGTCAGAATGCTTATCAATGTAAATAATAAAATATTTTAGGGAGTCTATAATGACTGACAAGAACCAGATTGAGAAAGCTGTTTCATTGGTTGAAGCAGCAAGGCGTTCTGGGGCCGACGCTGCTGATGCTGTTATTGTTCATGCACATTCCACCAGTGTATCTGTTCGTTTTGGGAAAGTCGAATCGACAGAATCTGCAGAGAGCAATGATTTTACTCTAAGGGTTTTTGTTGGAAAAAAAGTAGCAAGTGTTTCTGCTAATTTAGGATCTTATCCGCAAGAACTTGCGGAACGTGCTATTGCAATGGCTAAAGCTTCTCCCGATAGTTTATTTGAAGGTTTGGCAGATAAAGAGTGTTTGGTTAAGAACCCTAAAGATCTTGATCTTTTTGATGATTTTATACCCAGCAGTCATTTTTTAACAGAAGATGCTTTAAAAACGGAGGCAGCAGCTCTTGATGTTAAAGGTGTAAGCAATTCTGGTGGCGCTGCAACAGCTTATGGCCGTAGTGGACTTATTCTTGTGACCAGTGATGGTTTTTGTGGAGCCTATCGTTCCAGTTGTTTTTCACGTTCTTGTAGTGCTCTTGCAGGTGAAGGAACACAGATGGAGCGGGATTATGATTATACAACAGCCTTACATTTTTCTGATTTAGAGGCAGCAGAAACTGTGGGAAAGAATGCAGGGCTTGGTGCAGTTCGACGTTTGGGTGCAGTTCGTGCGGCGACTGGGGGCGTTGATGTTATTTTTAATCCGCGTACAGCTCGTGGAATTGCAGGGCATATCGCATCTATGGTCAATGGAGCCTCTGTGGCTCGAAAAACGAGTCTTTTACAGAATTTCCTAGGCAAGGAAGTGATGAAGCCTAATGTTAATGTAACCGATCAACCTTTGCGATTACGTGGAAATGCTTCTCATCCTTTTGATGGAGAAGGGGTAGAGGGGAAAACACTCAATATTATTGAAAATGGTATTTTAAAAAATTGGCTTCTTTCATCATCTACAGCGCGTGAATTGGGACTTAAAACAAATGGACACGGTATGCGTTCGGCATCATTAGTGCAGCCGACCAGTACAAATTTTGCTATTGAACCGGGTTTAGTATCGCCTTGCGATATGATAAAAGATTTGCGAAATGGATTTTATGTGACCGAATTATTCGGTCATGGCATTGATTTTATTACTGGTCAGTATAGTCGTGGGGCTTCCGGTTTTTGGATTGAAAATGGTGAAATTGCTTATCCGGTGAGTGAAGTAACCCTAGGCTCTGATTTGCTTCATATGTTAGCACATTTAACACCTGCCAATGATATTGATCGGCGTTATGGTACAGCAGCTCCAACATTGTTAATTGAAGGGATGACACTTGCAGGAAAATAACATGCATCATTCTTCTGATTTAAATCTTTTGCGTGACGTTTGTCGAGAGGCAGGAGATTTAGCAATGCGGTATTTTGGATGCACGTTAGATGTCTGGATTAAAGAAGGTAATTCCCCGGTCAGTGAGGCAGATTTTGCTGTCGATCATTTCTTGAAAGAGAAGCTTCTTGGAGCACGTCCAAATTATGGATGGATTTCAGAAGAAACAAAAGATAATCGAGAACAACAAGATTATAAGCGCTCCTTTGTCGTTGATCCTATTGATGGGACACGTGGTTTTCTTTCTGGCAGTACTTATTGGTGTATTTCTGTTGCTATTATTGAGAATGGGCGTCCTATTGTGGGCGTTTTACAATGTCCGGCTCAAGGGGATGTTTATGCAGCTGTAACGGGTGAAGGAGCAACATTAAATGGAATAAAACTTCCTCGTTTAGCCTTTGAGGTTCATCGAAAATATAAAATTTCACTTGATAAATCGCTCGCACAAAAATTACCAGATGATTTTCTCAATCAAGTCAGTCTTTACCATTATCTTCCTTCTCTTGCTTATCGTATTGTTCTTGTTGCTCAAGATGAAATTGATATCGTATTAGTTCGTCCAAATTGTCATGAATGGGATATTGCCGCTGCTGATCTTATTTTGCAGGAGTGTGGAGGGTGTTTTTTATCACTTGATACTCCTTTACTATCTTATGGAATTGAACCTTACCAATATGGGCTTTTAATTGCTGGTAAAAATAATTGCTGTCAGGATATGATAGATGTTGTTCGTCAAGCAAAGTTAGTTTAATCACATAAAAAGCGCTAAAATCATTTGAATGATATGGAGGCACATATGACTGAAACAAAGGAAAAAAAACAATATTTACATCTTGTATTTGGTGGGGAATTAAAAAATCTTAACAGTAATCAATTTAAGAATCCTGATGATTTAGATGTGGTTGGTATTTTTTCAGATTATCAATCCGCTCAAGAAGCATGGCAGGCAAAGGCACAAAGCAGTGTAGATAATGCATTGCAACGTTATTACATTGTAGATTTGCATCAGTTTCTTGATGCTGAATCAAGCAATGCAGAATAAAGCTTAAATATTTGGTCATTATAGCCTGTAGATTGCTTCATGCTTTTGTGATCGTCCCTTCCATGGCATTGTTATTCGGGTAAAAAAAGATGCCGTAGAAAAGAATATTCATGTTGTTTAAAACCTATATGTTTTCTTAAGGAAATATCTTTCAAAGCTATCAGGTCATTTCATAATGGTTCCCGTGTCAAGATATAAAATCTGTTTCGCATTATTATCTTTACGCTTAATATAAAGTGTAAGACAGCTCCATTAAACTATTTACAACAGCAATATTATCATGACAGGTTTTTCTCAAAGCTCATAATTATAGTGTGAATAGTCACTCTGCGCTTGAATGAGGTATAAGACATTAATGCGTTAGTTACGGCTGATAAAAAGCACAGCATTACTAATGATGCTAATCACTGCTCTGTTGAGAACGTTTACAACTTTACTTATATATTGGAATTTTTTCAACGAGTTATTACTATAAGCTTAGAAACCATGAAAGTCGTTAGAAGCTTACCAAAATTAGAAATTTAGAGAAACTAAATAGATTTCTGCAGTTAATTTACCTTATAAGTTTTTTTGAGTATTTGTTTAAAGCTATAATCTATAAGTTAATCATTTTGTGTTGATGATATACAATCTTAAAAGGAATCATATATTGCGCTTTCTTTTCAAAAGAGAGGATTTAAAGTTTTGAAAACTCTTATTCAAATTGTTTTAATACTTTTAAGAAATTCTCTATTAAACAAGATTAGATTTTTCGGGATTACCTTTAAGAGATTATATTTCACAATTTAAAATGATAGCTCTATATTTTGCAAAATTTTTGTTTAAAGATTAATTTTATATATATAATTTATCGTTTTGCAAGTTGGGTGAGAGTCCCGAATATCGTAGATTTTTCTCATTCCAAACTTGTTTATGTTGAATCAATCAAAATCACGTGTTTGCACACCACAAGTGGAGCCAACATGTGAATAAAAATTGTTTAAGAAAGGAGCAAAAATGCCTATAATGAACCGTCTTAGGAGCTAAGGGGTGTCGCGACATTAGGAGTTGAAAAATAGTGTGATGATGCCGGCGTGCTATTGCAACAAGCGTAAAGATGGGAGGCTCAATAGATTTTACGCTATGCCTTTCACGGGAGTCGTTGTGAAACGGGCTTGGGAGCGGGCGTTGGGATATGTTTCTTAAAAAAAGCCTGGGAATGTGCAACTCAAGTGTATTATTTGTTTGGGGCGTTTTGTTCTTTATAACGGACGTGACCCTATTAAAGAACGTGAAAAACAAAAGCATGAAGCAATGCGTAATCTCCATTATTGAAAAGATATTACTCTAGATATTTTTGAAAATCCTAAAGCTGAATTAAAAAATGATGGTAAAGATGGAAACTGGTTTGCACCTTTACGTTTTCATATTCTCCCTAAATTAGGCTATTTTCACGTTTCAGAGATTACCCAAACAGAGATACACAATACACTTGCCCCTATCTGGCATACAAAAGCTTGGAGTAGCTCGTACTGCATTGAACCGCCTCAATTTTGTTTTAAATATGCTGCTGCATTGGGATAAAATCATAAAGATTGAGCTACCGCTTAAACATATTTTATTTGTTGTATTTATACAGGTTGTAATGTCTGTTGTTTTTTTTGAAAAATTGATAACATCTAACGTATTTAAAAATAAGTTTTTTCCCAAAATACTAACTTTCAAAATTCAAAGTCTCATTAAAATCTATAAATGCATCTTGATAGCACTACAATAAATTGTTTTCTTTAAAAAATCATGTGTTTTTTCCCTAAGATATATTTTAATAATTCACTAAAATTATAAGAATTATTTGTTAAGTAATCTGAAAAATTGATACAACCTATATTACAAGTTGTATTGTATTTATTGGTTATATTTTCAAAATTATAATCTGCTGAAATATAGTTTTGTTATTTTTGAGTAAATTTTTTATAGGGTGCAAATTGAAATGATAAATCGATATAATTGAAAAAACTTCATTAAAGGGAATTCAAATAATGTGTATATGTTATTCTTATAAGAAGATTTTTGAAAAAACGTGGGATAAAATTATGTTTCTTTTTTCTTTGTGTATTCAATTTTTCATGGGTGAAGCGTTTTTTATCCAAGATACGGATGGTATTTAAAATAATTGATGCACCCAATAGTGTTGATGAATTTTTTAACAAAATAAGCATATAGATATCTCAAAATAGCTAGATGAGGTGATTTTAAATGGTAGAATTAAAGGCACATGCGGCTCTTTTAACCTATCGAATAATTGGTTTTTGCTTATGTCCTGTTGTTCCTTTTTATTTATTTTTTCGTTCTATCCGTGGAAAAGAAGAGTGGTGTCGCAAAAAAGAGCGTTTAGGCAAAAGTTCTCATGCCCGTCCCCAAGGTTCGTTAGTTTGGTTGCATGCAGCAAGTGTTGGAGAAACACTTGCGCTTGTTCCACTTATTGATTATATTTTATCATTAAAAATCAATGTGTTATTAACAACTGGGACTGTGACATCTTCCACTCTTGTAAAAAAACATTTTGGTCATCGGTTGATTCATCAATATGCTCCCTTGGATTTAGATTTTGCAGTGCGGCGTTTTATTAGTCATTGGAAGCCTGATCTCGTCTTGATTTGTGAATCAGAAATTTGGCCTCTCCGTATTAAAGAACTTGCAAAAATGCGTATTCCGCAGATTTTGGTTAATGCCCATATGTCTGAACGTTCTTTTAAAGCTTGGCAAAAACGGCGTATTCTTGCCAAACATATTTTTAAGGATATTGATTTGGCGATTGGTCAAAATGAAAGAGATGTAGCTTATTACCATACACTTGGCGTAAAATCTGTTACGTTTTCTGGTAATCTCAAGGCTGATGTTTTTCTGATTGAAAATCAAGAATTGCTTGCACGTTATCGTAATGCTATCGGCAATCGCCCAGTTTGGGCTGCTGTTTCAACGCATGAAGGGGAAGAGGAGATTGCTTTTGAGGTCCATAAAATTGTTAAAAATTATTTGCCAGATTTATTAACAATTATTGTGCCTCGTCATCCTGAACGTTCAGAAGATCTTATCAGAAAATGCGATAATAAGGGGTTAAGTTTTATTCGTAGGAGTAGAGATGCTGTTCCAAACATGAATACCGATATTTTATGGGGAGATACCATTGGAGAAATGGGACTTTTTCTTCGCTTATCGAAAGTTTCTTTCGTTGGTAAATCCTTATGTGGAAATGGTGGACACAATCCATTGGAATTGGCTTTGCTTGGTTCCGCTATTTTGACAGGACCCCATGTTTCAAATTTTCAAGAGATGTTCAAACAATTTCTAACACATGATGCAGCATATATGGTTCAAGATACAAAACAGCTTGCTATTCAGGTGTATAGGCTTTTAACAAATGAAACATTGCGGCAAGAAATGGTTGATAAGGCTCATGAAGTGGCGACAGGTATGGCAGGTGCATTTGAGCGCACATTAAAGATTTTAGATCCATTTTTACAACCCCTTGTAATACAAACAGGTTTACGTCAGCGTCAGGGTAGATATGCATATTAGCGCCCCTCGTTTTTGGTGGAAAAATAAAAGCTTTTTGCGTTTTGTGTTAGCTCCAGTTTCATGGGGGTATGGTTATTTTTCAAGTCGTTTTATGACAAGACAGCCTCCCGTGATTGATCTGCCAGTTTTGTGTATTGGAAATTTTACATGTGGCGGTGCGGGTAAAACGCCGGTTGTTATTGCTTTTACAAAAGTGGCTAAAGAACTTGGTTTTGTACCTGGTATTGTATCTCGTGGTTATGGTGGATCAGTTAAAGGGGTACATCTTGTAAATGAGAAATATGATACTCCATATAGTGTCGGAGATGAGGCACTTTTACTTGCACAGCATGCTTTTGTAGCTGTATCACCTAATCGTTATGCAGCAGCACAACGGCTTAAACAAGAGGGATGTAATCTTATTTTAATGGATGACGGATTTCAAAGTCGCCGTCTTTATATGGATTATGCGTTACTCGTTGTTGATGCGATGCGCGGTTTTGGTAATGGAGCTGTCTTTCCAGCAGGACCTTTGCGCGTACCATTAAAAACGCAGTTTTCTTTTATGGATAGTGTTTTATTGATTGGTTATTCCGATGCGCCTGATAATGTCGCTTTTCTTGTTTCGCGTACTGGAAAGCCTTTATATCGTGCTCATCTTAAAGCCAGTGCCTCTGATGAGGTTTCAGGAAAATCATTTTTGGCATTTGCTGGTATTGGCAATCCAGATAAATTTTTTAAATCTATTAAAGAATTGTCCGGTCATGTGGTGCAAACTTACATATATCCAGACCACTATTTTTTCACAGATAAAAATTTAAAAAGCCTTATACAAAAGGCTAAAATGCACAATTTATGGCTAGCAACAACAGCTAAAGATTATATCCGTATACAGACAATTCACACGCAAAAAGGTTTGAAAAATCTTATTGTCTTTGATGTGAATGTCGATTTTGTTCAAAAAGACTTCTGTCGTATGGTCCTTGAAGAGGTCATGACCCGCTTTAGAAAACGTTCCCTTGAATTTTCTTGTCTAAAAGGCAAAGGCTAAATTTGTAGCTTTCGAGGGGTTATTTTTCTTTTGTTTTTAATAATTGCTTGAGATATGGGTTGCACTCAAGTTCACGCTGATAGGATATTTCACAACTAGCATATGCTTCTTGGCGGTGATGATTCCAATATTTTAAATCATCTATAGGGATTTTTTGCCCGCTAACAGCACAAATGGTATAGGTACCATATTCTATAATGTCATATCCGTTATTAGAATAATGAATTTTTGCTTCGCGTTCACCATTGGGAAACATTATAACTCCTTTTTACTTGATACAAGAGATTCAAGAAAAGTGCCATAAAATATATTATAAAGTCGAGAGTTAATTTTAAAATATTTTTCTTGTAAAAATGATGAAGAGCTTATTTTCTGCCAAAAAGCCGTTCTATATCTGCCAATTTGAGTTCAATATAAGTAGGGCGTCCATGATTACATGTACTTGTATTAGGTATTGCCTCCATTTGTCGTAATAGTGTGTTCATTTCTTCGGGGCGTAAAAGGCGCCCTGACCGTATTGAGCCGTGACAGGCCATCGTTGCTGCAACATAATCAAGCATTGCTTTTAAATTGTTTGTTGTATCATACTCAGCGGCTTCATCTGCAAGATCTTTAATAAGAGCTTGGACGTTGATCTCTCCTAACATGGAAGGGGTTTCACGCACAACAATTGCTCCTGGTCCAAATGATTCTATTCCTAATCCAAATTTTTGCAAAGCATCTTTATGCGTTAAAAGGCATGTTGCATCCTCTTCAGAGAGTTCTACAATTTCAGGAATAAGTAATAACTGTGAAGGAAGTGGTTTGGAATAAAGTGCATTTTTGAGTGCTTCATAAACTAATCGTTCATGAGCTGCATGCTGATCGACAATGATCAAACTATCTTGTGTTTGGGCGATAATATAGTTTTTATGAATTTGTGCTCTGGCCGCTCCTAGTGGATAAGATAACTCTTCTGATGAAGGTATAGTGCTTGGAATGTATGCATCTCCACTTGGTATATTTAAGCCCTCCATAATAGGAGTAGCATCTTCTTTTAAATCAAAAGAGCTAGTAATATCTAGGGGTTTGTGAACCATTGAAGCGCTGGTAAAATGATGAGGCTGTGGGTTATAAGAAGAGAACAGGTGCGTGTTCTTAAAATTGCCTAATGGTTGTTGTGCCAATGGTTGTTGTGTTTGAAATGCAGTAAGCATTGCTTCAGAACGGGTTGAAGTTGGACGAATACCAGATTGCTGCAATGCTTCACGAATAGCTCCAACAATTAAACCACGAATTAATCCTGGATCACGGAATCGTACATCAGCTTTAGCTGGGTGAACATTAACATCTACTTCAGCAGGTGGGAGATCAATAAAAAGAATAGCGACAGGATAACGATCACGGGGCATAACATCAGCATAAGCACCTCGGAGTGCACTCCATAGAAATTTATCACGCACGGGACGCCCATTAACATAAGCAAATTGATGTAGGCTGTTATTTCGGTTAAAAGATGGCAAGCAAGCAAAACCCGTTAAGCGCACTGCTTCGCGTTCAGCATTCAGTGCAATGCTATTAGGGGCGAATTCCTTTCCCATAATTTGCGTAATACGTTGTAATTGTCCTTGAGTATTATTTTCTGTAGCAGACAGTTCTATAGAAGTTCTGTCTAGTCCTGAAAGAGAAAAGCGGATATGTGGAAATGCGATAGCAATTCGCTTAATCATATCGCTAATAGCATTTGTTTCAGCCCGATCAGTTTTCATAAATTTTAATCGTGCCGGTGTGACAAAGAAAAGATCACGAACTTCAACAATTGTTCCAGGATTTGCAGCAGCTGGCTTGGGACCTACAATTTTTCCTGCAGTAACGGAAATTTCAGCAGCGCTCTCAGCATTTTTTGTTCGTGAAGTGAGTTTAAGTTTTGCAACAGAACCAATAGAGGGGAGGGCTTCTCCTCTAAACCCAAGGAAGCAGATATTGTGTACATCATCGGTAATCTTTGAGGTACAATGACGAGAAACTGCTAGAGTTAACTGATCTGCAGGAATCCCACAACCATTATCACTAACTTTGATAAAATTTTTTCCACCATTTGCTGTAATGATTTCAATGCGCGTTGCATCAGCATCAATAGCGTTTTCAACAAGTTCTTTGACAACATTTGCTGGTCGTTCAATAACTTCACCAGCGGCGATTTGATTAATAATATTTTCGCTAAGATGGCGTATAATCATAATAAATTCTAACAGGAATCTTAAGGGTTTATAAGAAATTATGATAACACCATTTGCGCGACATTCAAGAATAAGAGAGCATGAAAATATTATTTTTACAATACCTCTTGTTTACTTTTAAAGAGAGGCAAAATGTTCTTCATTATTCAAAGTATTTTATTTTATGTTAACAAATCAGTTTGAAAAAACAAAAAAATAGTTTTTATCACCTTAAAAATGGCTTGCACCAACGGATCATCTAGGTCAAAAAGAAATACAGTAAAAAGGGAAGGCAATATATGGCGCGTATAAGCGGTATTTTAGCAGATAGTGATATACAAGCTTTGATTGATAATAACTTTCTCAAGGCTCAGTATCCATTTGATAGATCTCAAATACAACCAGCAAGCCTTGATCTTCGTTTAGGGGAGAAAGCTTATCGTATACGTGCTTCTTTTATGCCGGGTTCTGATGCAAAAGTTTTGGATAAGCTTGAACGGTTAAAGTTGCATGAGTTTGATTTACAAGACGGAGCCGTTTTAGAAACGGGGTGTGTTTATATTGTTCCTCTTTTGGAAACTTTAGCTTTACCAGAATTTTTATCTGCTGTTGCCAATCCCAAAAGTTCTACGGGGCGGTTAGATGTTTTTACACGTGTCATTACGGATAATGCTCAGGAATTTGATAAAATTTGTGCTGGTTATCATGGTCCACTTTATTTGGAAGTTAGTCCACGAACATTTCCAATTTTGGTGCGTACTGGCTCACATTTATCACAGCTTCGGTTTAGAAAAGGGCAAAGTTATTTAAATGAAATTGAGTTGCACACTTTGCAAAGGCAAGAAACACTGATATCGGAGGATCTTCCTAATATTAGTGCTGATGGTATTGGACTTTCTATTAATTTAAAGGGAGATGAAAATGGGCTTATAGGTTATCGTGGTAAACATCATACAAGCGTTATTGATATTGATAAACGCGCCGTTGCTCACGTTTTAGATTTTTGGGAACCTCTTTTTGGTCGAGATCAAAGAGAGCTAGTTCTTGATCCTGATGAGTTTTACATTTTAGTTTCACGAGAGTCTGTTCATGTGCCTCCGCTTTATGCCGCAGAAATGACTCCTTTTGATCCTTTAGTTGGTGAGTTTAGGGTGCACTATGCAGGCTTTTTTGATCCAGGATTTGGGCATATGGAAGCGGGTGGAAAAGGAGCAAGAGCGGTTTTAGAAGTGCGAAGCCATGAAGTTCCTTTTATCTTAGAGCATGGCCAAATGATTGGTCGTTTGGTCTATGAACATATGCTTAATCGGCCCTCAACCCTTTATGGACATGATGTTGGATCACATTATCAAGCACAGGGTTTAAAGTTGTCTAAGCATTTTAAATGAGTTGGAAACCACGAATTTTGATAACATGTACGCAGGAAATATATTGTGAATAAAAGAAAATTTTTTGTTCTTTAAAAAACCGTCGCCATGCATTCTATTTTCAGTTTCCAACATTAGGGCTTTGTATTTGAGAGGATATGATAGGCATTTTTATTTCTTTTTTCAGGCGTGTTTATCCATAAAAATTCTCGTTTATGATGCGGAAAAGAATAGTTTTGCTTATTTTATTATGAAAAAATCTAAAATGAAATAATTTGGCTATAATCAATTTTTATTCAATATGTCATGCATATGTATTGTGATAATAAATCAATAATTTACTTATTCGATATAACAGCAGATTGTTTTCTTTTCAAAGAAAATATGCAAGATTGGATGTTGCACTTTGCTTCATTTTTTTAGATCTTAAGTGCCAGTACATTTTATTTTGTATAAAAATTATCATTAAGAGAAGATAAATAAGTTTTTCACGATAGTTCAGGAACAATTTTTTTAATGAATAGTGTTCTAATTTTAGGAAGACATTTATAGCCTCAAGATATAATATAGCTAGAAAATGTTTCAACTAAAGGTAAAGCACTTCATGAGTATGAACATTAAAAGTTTTTTACACTTTATGTAAATTAGGCACGGTATATTTTTATAAAATTTCATGACAAGTAACAGGTTTCAGTTTTGAATATTGATATGAGAAGATTTTTAGATGTACGCGACAACTTTATTTAAAGTATTAATTAAAGGTTTTTTTCATCTTTTGGGGGGGATGGTTTATCTTTAATGAGTATAGACTTTCTATTTTTATAAACGATAAGGACTCTTTGGAGGGAAAAACTACTTTAAATGACAACGCACTAAGTTGTAAAGCAATTGCTCACAAAGAGGTATTTGTTTAAAGAGAGTATAACATTTCAACTGTATATGAACAATGTATAAGTGGTACGGTATTAATGCTGCTCCTATACTATGAGATTTTAAATTGGGAAAAGAGAAATAAAGACGTTGTTTTTATCAATTAGTTTTTTTAGAAAAGTGCAATTCCTGTTACCTTTATCAATTCAATAGAGCGTTTTGGGAGAACATTGAAGAGGAAGGTACACGGTTTTTTTTATGCATTTTAGGGTATTTTCCCTTTTAATTCAGGAATAATGGGCCATCAATGATTATTTCTTCAACATTTGATTATCGTAAGGCAGCAAAGCGTCGTCTTCCCCCCTTTCTTTTTCACTATATTGATGGTGGGGCTTATGCTGAAGAAACGATGCGACGTAATTGTACAGATCTTCAAGCACTTGCACTGCGTCAAAGGATTCTATGCCACGTTGGTGAAGTTGATCTTTCAATCAAGCTTTTTGATCAGACACTTGGTCTACCGATTGTGCTCGCACCTGTTGGGCTAACAGGCATGTATGCATGTCGTGGTGAGGTAAAAGCAGCGCGTGCTGCGGCAGCAAAAAGGATCCCTTTTACGCTATCTTCGGTTTCAGTTTGTTCCATTGAGGAAGTGCAAGAAGCGATTGGAGGTGCATTTTGGTTTCAACTTTATGTTCTCAAAGATCGCGGTTTCATGCGTGATGCACTAGAACGGGCTTGGTTGGCTGGTGTACGCACGTTGGTTTTTACAGTTGATATGCCAATTCCTGGTGCACGTTATCGTGATGCGCATTCGGGTATGTCTGGTCCTTATGCTGGTTTACGTCGTTTTTTACAAGCTTTGACTCATCCATATTGGGCTTGGAACGTTGGTGTTATGGGGCGCCCTCATGATCTTGGAAATGTTTCCACTTATCTCAAAAAGAAGATTGCATTGGATGATTATGTTGGTTGGCTTGGTGCAAATTTTGATCCCTCAATTGGTTGGCATGATCTACAATGGATTCGCGATTTTTGGAAAGGAAAAATGATTCTGAAAGGTATTCTTGATCCAGAAGATGCGCGAGAAGCCGTACGATTTGGTGCTGATGGTATTGTTGTTTCCAATCACGGTGGACGCCAGCTTGATGGTGTATTATCAACAGCACGAGCGTTGCCTGAAATTGCAGATGCTGTAAAGGATCATTTGACTATTTTAGCGGATTCTGGTGTTCGTTCTGGTCTTGATGTTGTACGCATGATAGCACAAGGTGCGGATGCTGTTATGATTGGCCGTGCTTTTGTTTATGCGCTTGCAGCAGCTGGTAAGAAAGGTGTTATGCATCTCCTTGATCTTTTTGCCAACGAAATGCGGGTAGCTATGACACTGACCGGTACTCAGACAATCAAAGATATTACACGCAAGAGTTTAGTGAATACAGATATTTTTAAGCTCTAAAAGCAGTATGTTATGCTGCTTTTAGAGAAAGAAAGTCTTTTTATAGATGAGCATAATTGTGTATTGTACAGATATGTTGACCATAAGCATTAAATAGAAAAGGTAAAACATCTCTTCTATAAAATGACAGGAAATACCCAACCACTACAATAATAAAAAAAGCTTAATAATAATCAACATAGAAAAAACACATATAACTTTGTATTCACTTTGTTAAAAACTCATTCTATGGATAAAAAGGAACAAACGCTGCTATTAAAGGTAAAACAACTGTTGATATAGAAAAAATAGATATAAATAATGCTGTAAGCATTTTTCCCTCCTATATAAAAACATTAAAATATAATATGTTAATTAATTATTTTCCACATTAGCACAAAACACAAATTTATAAACTTCATTTAGTTTTAAATAAATATGGAATAATATTAATTATATTAATATACTAAAATTATTAAAAGTGTCAATATGTATTATTGTAATCTATAATTATAATAAAAAATTGATCTAATAAATAATATATAGATATGATATTTTTTATGTAGTATGTTTTAAGTAATGAAAAAGTGTACTGTCTTTAGAAAAGCTCGTTTACTGTGAGAAAAGCTGCGCGACTTAATAGGTTTACCTATCTTATTTTCTTGCATTCTTAATGATTTATGCTGTTTTTGAACTGGTGAGCATATTAGAGAAAAGTTTAATATTTTGTATATATTATGTCATTTCTAATATTATTTTCGTTATACTTCCTTTATTGATTCCATAATTTGTTAAAAACTTTAGTCAGTTTCCATTATAGATAGGCTTATTTGGTATATTTAATAATACAAATTGGCATTTAATGTTTTGTTCCATAAACAATACAGTCATTACAACTGCAAGCCTTCTATTGATATTATTTTCTTCACAAATAACTACAGATTTATAGCATTTACATAACTCTAACACAGATATATTATCTAAAAATCGAATTATTGCTACGCTTATAACCTTTGATATAATTTTAGAGTTTTTCAGCGGCATCAAAACAAATCTGGCGAGTTTCTCCAGTAGCAAGGAAGAGAATATCTTTTCTCTTTTTTATAACAAAAGCTTCATGAATAGCGATTTTTAAAGCATCATTATGAATATTTTTAACAGCGCGCTTTTCTCAATGTATATAAACGGGTTATAGGATGACTGAGAGTAGAAAAAATTGCAGCTTTTGTTTCTTTATTATTGGCAGAAGTAATGATGTGTATGTTTATAATAGTACAAAGCGAAGAAAAATCAGAAATAGCATGATGTGTAGCTCTCAGTAGCCTATAATGAATACCAGCGCTAATGCCAATCAGTCAAATAGGGATTTCACAAGAAACAACATTTGTTTTTATTTATTTAAGTGCACGTGTTGTCAAAAAACAAGCCAGCGAAACAACAAATGTTTTTTTACAGGAGGCAAGAGCCGCTGCAACGCCGATTAAATTTGGTTTGGCAATTCCAGCTTCTACAATATATTCTAGAGATCATTTTGCAAATTGATCAATTTGTCCAGATATTCTTGAATCCGCCGTAAAAACAGTAATACCCTTATCAAATTGCGCTATTTTATTAAGAATCTTATTAAGATCTTCAAGGTTGAAAAATTTCATAGAAGTTTGTGCTGTCATGATGAGGAGTATACAAACGCATTCTCTCATAAATTGAATTTTTTCTCAATTTCATTGATAGAAATATTATATTTCTCATTTATTGGAACTTTGTGATGTCAGTTTATATCATTTTCCATGGAGGAAATACGACATCTCTTTAGTGTATTCATAAATATGGTTTGTTGGTTTATCTTGATAAAATGAGAGTAATCCTAACCCCCTTTTTAATCTATGTTATATCGTGTCCAATAATTTTTACAATATGGCATCTAAAACTTGTAAATTGATCTGTGAAGAGTTCTGTTTTTATTAAGGCATCTGTTTTATCCGTAATTTGAAACCGATTTCTATCAACAATCGCAATGAGATGGCTGAGTATATAATATGCTGAAAAAAGTGCAGCCTCCCAAACAGATTCCTCTATCATTTTTCTATCGCCAAGAAGCACGAACGCACGGTAGGATTGAAAATTAAGCTGTCCAGAAAAAGTCATATAAATCATGGCTAAGAGAATCCGTATTTTACTCAACTCTAGGGACTTTTTGAGTTACATGTCCAATAAAATCTGAACTAAATTATAAATAAGTATCAAAAAGTTTAGGACCCAAATATCCTATTTCTGATAATATACAATATTTCAACCGTATGTCCTTTACTTTGAATATATCAATCGCGATGGAGATCATAAATACGCATTGGGTTTATTTGAAGAAATATTTGTATAAGATATTATACCAATATAGAAGGGAATTGCCGTTGTATGACCGGATTTTGCTTTTCTAATGAATTCAAGTATTTTAAGATACAGATCAGGAGCATAAATTACATCATGAACATCCGATTTATAGGTTGCATCAGCCATACTCTCCCCCTTTAGAAGAATTACAAAATAATCACTTCAAATTGCAATTGTATGGACTATTTACTCTTTGTCATGAACAAGTCAGCATTGTTATTTTATTGATCAACATTGCAACAGTCCTTATATTTAAATAGATTCATAAAGAGGTATTTTTACTCTTTTCTTTCAGTGTTTTTTACTCACACATTCATCCCGTTTGTGACATGAAAGTGAATAGTTTTGATTGATTTATCATGAACAGATTTGAAATAAGAGAATTTTACGATACTTAAGGTTCTAATTCAATATGAGTAACGCTAAATTATCTATATAAATCAATATTTATCTGTTACAAACTTTCTTTAAAAAAAGCGCGGGAGATTGCAAGATATGACAGTGATATTTTTAAAGAAAGCAATGATCTCATCTTATTTCTGGAACAAATTATCTTAAAACAATAAAGCAATATCTTTAAAGAAGTTGTTTGAGTGATTATTGAAAGTAAAAAAGCTGGGTTAAAAAGCTGGGTTAAAAAGTGAAGGAAAAAATGGTTGTTTTTTTTCACTAGAATTGCCTATTATTTTTCACGAGGGTAGCTTACCTATAGAAAAATTAACAGCCAACATTATTCACAATGCTTTTGCACCACTTTAGCATGAAAAGGCAGCTTCAGTGTGAGAGTATTTACTTTATCTTCAATGTCATTACAGTTAGAAAGCTCAAATAACATCATTCATAAATCTCATAAAAAACCAATACCGTTATTCATGGTACAGTTCCGTGGATTAGTTTTCTCAAGGGTGCCAGATCTCTAGATATTATTTTTATTGAAAGCACCCCCTTTTTTGTATCATCACGTCTTTATACGGCGATAGCGAAGTAATCCATAAAATCCTTTATCATCTTGTTTTGAGAGTATAACAGGGATACCCTTAGAATATATCGATACACTCAATCATTTTATGCAAATATAACCGCTTAAATCCTTTGGTTGTCATTTGAGCACCTTTGTCATTTCAATTAAATCAATGAACCATCAAAGTGCTCTAATCCTTTAAGTGTTGCTGCTTTTAATCTGAATGCCTTCACCTCTTTCAAATTTTTTCATCGAGTAATGTCTCAGAGGAATTGTATTTTTATCATTTTATTTTCTGTTTATGTTTCCAACCACATAAATGTTCACCTTGTTCGTTATGTTTTAGAATATCTCTCGCCAAATTTGGACTAATGACATTGATATCTTATCGATTCAAATAAATGGGCAGCCACCCAATACAAGAAGTTCGTTCATTCGTCACGCAACCAGTTAGAAAGCTTAGTGCGCACATCAGCATCACTTTTCTTGTTAATTTCATTTTCTACCTCAAGCCGTGTTTTCGCTATCTTGAAAGCTTCATTTGTTTGCTTTTGTTTCTCAACTTTTTTCCAAGGAAAAAGGCTTTCACTAAAGCTATAAGAAAAGCTGCTATGATCGCTGACGTCATTGTCAGATATTTTTTTATCCATAAGATCAGAGAGGGTGTTCCTGAAAGCGTTTAGCAATATAGACCATAGCTGTACAAGCTGCTAAAACCATAATACCTGCTAAAACCCATTAAACAGGGCCATTTCCCGCAAAAATCCCTCCAAGCCCTGAAAAAGAACCTATGATTGGTGCAAGAGCTTCTACTTTGCAAATACCTGTTACACCTTCTGATTCTACTACATGATAATTGGGAGCAACGTGAGCTCTTTTTGCCCATAATCCGGCTTCGGCCGCGCGACGATTGACAAGATCTGGGATACGTTTTCCTCCTACTTTTGTCCATTTTTGCAATTCTGCTGGTACCGCTTCATATTCACCTTTATTGAGCTTTTTTAAAAGTGTAGAATTACAAAAGGCTGTTATTCCTACATTATAAGCAAAATGATACTAATGCCGCGAATTGTTCATCGTTTAAAATAACGGTAATGGCTTTTTCAACAACGGCTTCACATTCTCTCAAGTCTTGACGAAAGATTTTTTAAAGCCTCTTTTTCCGTAATTTGCATGTTTTTATGGACAGTTGGTGCACTAGCTGTACTTGTATGTCCATAACAAATTGTCCATACACCACCAGAATCTTTATAGGTTCGTAAACGTAAGCCTTCCAATTGCTTAATCAGTGTAAGCTCTTCTTTTGATATTTTTCGCATTATTCTATCCTATAAAAAACTACAAAAATCAGGATATGAATTCAAAACTTACATTTACTCATTAAAAAAACGAAACATTGAAAGGGTCTCATAACACTAAAATCACTATAATAGGCCCTATAAAAACTCATATCGTTTTTTTGTTGGAACAAAAATTGCGCTAATCACTATTTATTTTTCAGTAATTGATCTCCTCTCTGTTTAAAAGACAAGAACTTTTAATAAACCAAATTTATAATCAACGAAACTCCATTCACAAACTCTAATAGTTGATCTAGAATGATTTAAAGGAATCTTACTTGAAAAAATCAATATTTTCCAATATTTCTAGTGAAGGCAAGTTCTTTTCAATAAAAATAAGAAATGTAATAATGAAAAAATAATAGATATTGGTTTTTAAATAATTATATAATCTATAACTTACGTAGTAGAAATTTTTATAAAAAAAGAGATATTATAATCAAGCGTTATACATCTACCAATTATCTTAGATAACAACAATACTTAACACATAATATATTATACATGTTTAATCAAAAAAGCTATAGTTAATTTAATTATGCTTTATTTTTTTCTCTAATTGCTTAATTTACTTAAAAACATACCTTTATGAAGGATGTGAAATAAACTATTACATAAAACATAATGAATATTTTCTCCCTCTCTTAGTAGTCTATTTCTAACTGAAACAATATATCATTAGAGCATATTCAACATATAGACCAATGCTATTTGATAGTTTTGTAAAGAATATTGTCTTGTAATAAACTTGAACGATGAGTTCCGTTTCATGTATTTTCTTTTTCATATGAATAACGCCTTCGTCTTCTTCATATGAAGTGTTTTGTGGAGCGTGCGGGGACAATGGTGGCATCTTTGTCTGGTGTTGTATTGGCTACCTTTTCGCAACATCTTAAACAAATCAATCAAGCTGTTGAAATCTTTTTAGGAGCAATAGCAGAAGAGACGCAAAGAATTTTGACGAAATCCGCTTGAAGTTATGGGGAGGCTTTGTCCTCCCAGCATTTCCACTCATTTATGTAATATAAAAAAAGAAAAATAAGGAAAAAGTCCTTCACTAAAGCTAAATGAGATGATTTTTAATAATAGCGATAGATATATCGCAACCATGAATGTGCACAGCTTTTTAGTGTATCCACAACAATAATTCGCAACTTGGTTCTTCAAGGACTATATCCAAAACCGTATAGGATAGGTAAAGCAGTGAAGTGTAAAAAAAGAGATTTTAGCACGTACTTTAAAGAAAAAATATGGGATAAATGAGAGCAAATTAGATAAAATTATTCTAGTGTGACAAGTATGTGGAAAGAGGTGAAATTAGGGGGATTATTTATTAATTGGTTATTTTTATGCACAATTTTTACCATTAAATGCTCGTTTTTTCAAATTAGATTTTGTCATCTAAAATTGTAAAAATTACCGAAAATCAAAAAAAGAGCGTTTCAATGGTAAAATAAGAGAAAGCTTTGAAAGGTTTTTGAAAATGCTTTGAAAGCCCAGAAAATCATCTTTGAAGACCCTGTGAGAAAAATTAAACAAAAAGTGAAGTCTTGCATCAAAATCAACGCCAAATGATCCAAAAAGCAAAAAAGATTTTCATTTGTTGGTGATTATCTATTTTTTGATGAAATATATAATTATAAATCAAATGGTTGTATAATTTTCATGTAAAAAGTCTTCCACTTTCATTTTGCATATTAGGGGAATTAAGCCGCGTTTTGTGTCGTTTGTAGATGTGCATTTTCAGTCTCTATTTGACACTTTAAATGCAATTTTAGAAGAGGCAAAGTAAGCTTTACTTCTTCCATATCGTTGATGTTTTGAACACGCTCTTGCAACTTTCTATAAAGCTCTGCCACTCATTCTGCGAATGCAAGATGACGACAGAAGAGAGTAGCATTGTCCTGAAAGAGTTTATACCAATTTTTACAGGAAATGCTTTGGTACGAGCGGGTTGGGGGAAATGAGACGCCGAGAAGACAAGATCATTTGCTTGGATATCGGCTTTAAAAGGCTATCAATTTAGCATAGGAGAATTTTACATAAAAATGCAATAAAATTAGTGGGTTGAATCAATTTATTTTTATATAAATTCCTTTAGAATTCACACTTTTATGCATGATTCAATTGACCATTTTTTATAAAAGATTGCCGTGTATAGAACAGACTATAAAAGCAAATTATGATGCAAACATTATAATGCATGTAAACGTTCAAATGGAATGAAAAGCAGCTATCATGTTAACAGTTCATGATACGTTTTTATCACAAAAATTCGATAGTTGCTGTGTCACTGTTCAGTATTGTATTATTTTGACAAATGCTTTTTTTTGATTGTATTAGAAAGTTTAAAGAGAGGCTATGTTAGGATATAAAATGTTTTGTTCAGTTTTTTTGAAAAATAGTGAAAAATATGGACCCCTTTGTGTTGGTTTTGATCCGAGTTATAAAGTTTTGCAATCATGGAATTTAAGCTGTGATTATAAAGGTCTAAAAGATTTTTGTAATATTCTCTTAACAGCTGTTGTGGGCAAAGTGGGGATAATAAAGCCGCAAGCCGCATTTTTTGAGTTATATGGGGCGGAAGGGCTTCAAGCTTTGGAAGAACTCATTGAAAATGCGCACGAACAAGGTTTATTAGTTCTCGTTGATGCAAAAAGAGGAGATATTGGTTCTACCGCTGAAGCTTATGGTAAAGCTTGGCTTGGCCCCAATAGTCCATTCAAAGCGGATGCCATAACCGTCAATCCTTTTTTAGGATTTGATGCTCTCATTCCTTTGATAAAGATTGCAGAAGAAACAAAAACAGCCGTTTTTATGGTTGTTCAGTCTTCTAATCCAGAGGGAAAGCAAATTCGAAATGCGCGCATTGGTGATCAAACTGTTTCGGTTCATTTGGCGCAGCGTATTTTTGAATATAATAACCAATCTTTAAGTCAGTCTCATCAGGTTGGCCCTATCGGGGCAGTTATTGGAGCAACATTGGGTCATGAAGCAAAAGATACAATCGAACAGTTAGAAAATAGCTTGTTTCTCGTTCCTGGCATTGGTGCTCAAGGGGGAACGATAACACAATTAACTCAACAGTTTCCTCAAAGGTTATGGCAAAATATTATTCCTTCAATTTCAAGATCGATTACAGAAGCGGGCCGAAATAGTGTTAATTTAAAAAGTGTCATTCATAACTTTGCTGAGCAATCTAAAAATACACTTCTGTCTTAATTTTTTTGCTAAGCCATCAAAGAGAGAAAGCTCTTATAAAGAAGGGGAGGCTTATCAAATTTTAAGGAAGACACTGCTTTCAAGAAGTGACTTTGCTTTATCTCAAAGCCAAGAGTTGCTTTTTATCTTCTCAAAAAGAGGCACAATATATTTCTCATTTTCTGTTGGAATTGGGGGATCAAATACCTAAGTCAAGTGTTTGAAGAAAATGCAGAAACTTTGGAAAATATATGAATAATTGTTTTAAGGAGACAAGATAGGCAAGAAAATATAAAAAGGACGCTAACCGTGCTAAAATGAGGCTTAAGAGAATTTAGAGAGTGTTTTCGTTTTATGGCTCTGATTCCTTTAAAGGGAAATTCTTTTAGACTATTGCCTGATAAGGGTAGTGCTTTTGTAAAATAAAAACCTCTAACATGTTGTTAAAAGCTTCTAGGTTGATAAAGTCATTGCAGCGTTTGTTTCTATGGGATAATGGTTATCTGTGAACACATATTGTTGCTAGAGAATAACATGTCATTGAAAAAAGAAAAAACCAAAGCTCGTTTACCGCGTGGTTTTGTTGATCGCACAAGTGCACAATTGTATGCAACTGAAACCATGATTGCGCAAATTCGTGAAGTCTATGAACTTTACGGTTTTGAAGCGCTTGAAACACCAATTTTTGAATATACGGATGTGTTGGGGAAATTTTTACCTGATTCAGATCGTCCCAATGCAGGGGTTTTTTCGCTACAAGATGATGATGAACAATGGATGTCTTTGCGCTATGATCTGACTGCTCCTCTTGCCCGTTATTTTGCTGAAAATTTTGAAACGTTACCAAAACCTTATCGCAGTTATCGGTTGGGGTTTGTTTTTCGCAATGAAAAGCCTGGACCGGGGCGGTTTCGGCAATTTATGCAATTTGATGCTGATATTGTTGGAACACCAACCGTTGCGGCAGATGCTGAGATTTGCATGATGGCAGCGGATAGTTTGGAAAAATTAGGAATTCAGCAACATGATTATGCCATTCGTTTGAATAACCGAAAAATTCTGGAAAGTGTTTTGCAGTTGATTGGTTTAGATGAAGGAGAGCAGATTGAAAAGCGCTTAACTGTCTTAAGAGCAATGGATAAGCTTGATAAATTTGGTCCTGAAGGCGTACGGTTGCTTTTAGGTAAGGGGCGTTTGGATGACAGTGGTGATTTTACAAAAGGGGCTGAGCTTAAGGATAAAGAGATTGAGTGTATTCTTTCCTTACTCACGGTAAATGCAAAAACAGCAGAAGAAACGCTTGATGCTCTCAGACAAGTTGTTGGTCAGAGTACTCAAGGGCTAGAAGGGGTTCGCGAGCTTGAAGAAATGCAAGCAATCTTTGCCGCTAATGGTTATCATAATCGCATTAAAATTGACCCTTCGGTGGTCCGCGGATTGGAATATTATACGGGGCCTGTTTTTGAGGCGGCATTGCTTTTTGATGTTTTCAATGATGATGGGCAAAAAGTTGTTTTTGGCTCTGTTGGTGGGGGCGGGCGCTATGATGGGTTGGTCGCGCGTTTTCGTGGAGAAAATATTCCGGCAACAGGTTTTTCAATGGGAGTTTCACGTTTGATCGCTGCTTTGCAAAACCTTGGAAAATTGCCGGTAAAAAATACTCTTGGACCCGTTGTGGTGCTGATGATGGATAAAGAGCCAGAAGCTGTTGCGCGCTATCAAAAAATGGTGATGAAATTGCGAAATGCGGGAATTTGTGCTGAACTCTATTTGGGAGTATCGGGAATTAAAGCGCAGATGAAATATGCAGATCGTCGCCAAGCTCCTTGTGTGGTTATCCAAGGTTCACAAGAACGTGAGAGTGGAAAAATACAGATCAAAGATTTGATTGAAGGGGCGCGTTTGTCTCATGAAATTAAGGATAATCAAACATGGCGTGAAAGCCGCCCTGCGCAAGTGATGATTGATGAAGAGCAATTGGTTCAAACAGTACAAGATATTTTGGCAGCCCAAAAAGGGGCATGGTAAAAGTTTTGTGAAAGCGATTGTGGGGAAAAGTTTGAAATTTTCTTCTTCAATTTTCAGAATTTGTCTTTTACTTGTTTAGATATTCTTATCTTTATCTTGATGACGGTCGTGTTCTTTTCATAACAGCTTATACAGCTTCGCGTGGCTTTTTTGAAATTGTTAAAAGGTTTGGAGTGCTTAGTGAAAACAATGATATTAAACGCATTAAAAAAGAAAAAAAATGGTATTTAATTAAAACCTTAGGAACAGAAAAAAATACACTGGATAATTAAAAAAACAGCTCTCCGCTCTCGATAGAGGTTTGTAATAGGAGCTACATTGGGTGATTCAATAAAAAATAAAAGCGAACGATAAAATTAAAATAGATGTAATTAAATATGAAAACTCACATTTTAGGACTTCTTTAGGTACCTAATTAATGGATGAATGCGTCTCTTCTGGACTTGTGAATACTGAAAGTGTTGGAGGAATTCGCAGAGAATTAAAAAAATGACAAGCAGAAAAAAGAGAAATTTTCTGTTTGTCTGTACAATTTTAATGAATTAATACCTAATAAATCATTTCATTTTAACGCATATCTAAAAACTGAAAAGCAACAAATTGCGTTATTTTTTAAGTTCGTATGGCATAAAAAGAAAATTCTTTTAAAAGGTAAAAACATTTTGTATTCAATAAAATGAATGTTTTTGAAGGCGATAAAATGCATTTTTTTGAGGGTTTGATGGGAACATCTTCGTGAAGAAAAACACTGGAAAGTGAAGTGCTTGAGGACTTGCGCAACTATGTTTAGAAAAATTGATGACCAATAGGTTTATAAAAATCCATTAGTCTATAGAAATATTGATCATTCATATAGATTTAATTTTTGAATTCTCATTTGCTGGTATCATATTTTCTACTGTTTTATTGTCAACAGTCTGCAATCTCACATCCATAAGAGATGAAAGAGATCTCAAAAGTTTTATTTTAGAAGATTTTTTTAGTTTCAGAAACAACGAATAACTTAAATCAGACAATTTTTAAAGGGAAAATATGAGAGGCATTATAAGAAATTATAGTGACAACCATTTGAAATTATTCATTTATTATAACAAATAAATTTTTTACGGAGAAATGAAAATGGCCAAATATGATTTTACAGTGTTACATGAAAGAAATCCCTTTATTTTGAAAAAACCTGAAGAGATTGGAAAGTCATTTAAACTTCCTCCTTCAAATTTTGGATTTGAAGATCTTCCGCAAATCACTTTTTCAGGCGCCTCGTCGTGTCGACGTATGATTTTTGCACTATCATTTAGTGGTATGAAAGCTTTTTTTGTGATGTTGTGGCAAGTAGGGAAAATGTCAGATGAAGATGATGTGGATTTATGGTTTGATCAGATAACATTGGATCATGATATTCTTGAGGAATTTTTGACTTGCGATCTTTCAACTCAAGAACCAGAATATCTTAATTTTGAAAGTTTTAAAGAAGGTATCAAAGAATTAGAAAAGAATAAAATTGTAGCGAAGGGGACAAAAAGAGATTGTTATTTCATCAATCCAGATATTTTTGGTCTTCCTGAATGTGATGAAGATTTTGAGCTCGATGAAGAGGAAGAGATAGAAGAGGAAGAAATGAAAACACACTTTATGGTAGAATATCCAAATAAACGACTTCTTTAACCGTTTTTCTCTTAGAGAAAAATAAAAGCTTAGAATAAATTGCTATGAGAACAGCAATGAGTCTGTTTATGGTATGTGAATTGGAATGTTTACGGGATCTGTTTTGATTCAATTCTTTTCCTCAACGGTTATTTATCCAGAGCAGTTTTTATGCTATATTCGATTAGTTTTATGAGACATAACTCAATTTCAAGTGTGTGCCTTTTTAAATAAATGTTTGATCTGTATTTTTTCTTTTGATGCTTTTGTGAACCTTGGATTATTAATGCCTTGGCATTCGGGAGCGCTTACGAGAAGCATTTTTAGTGCTTTAAGCGTATTTTTACCTACACGCCACACCCGCTTATGACGTGCAAACAAGTAATCATAATTGATTCAGTAGAGAAAAATTTGAAATAAAGGAATATTACGATATTCAAGGGGCTAATTCAAATTGAAAAACGCTATGTAAATTAAAATGTCGAATAGATGTTTCAAGAGATACAAAAAACACAAATCCCCTCTCTAAAAGGAATTTGTGTCGTAGAATTTAAATATATAACTTTTGGTTGGAATTAGCTTTTCAAGGCTTTTAAAACATTTTGTGGTGAAGAAACTTCGTAAGGATCTGTTGCACAATTATCTGAAAAACCTGCTTCTTCGAACCATTGTTCAACCACACCATCATTAATAACAGCTGCATAGCGCCATGATCGCATGCCGAAACCAACATTGTCTTTTGCAACCAGCATACCCATTTTGCGTGTGAACTCACCAGAGCCATCGGGAATTAATTTCACGTTTTTGATATTTTGTGCTTTTCCCCAAGCATTCATGACAAAAGCATCATTGACGGAAAGGCAATAAATTTCATCAATACCAGCGTGTTTAAATTCATCATAGAGTTTTTCAAAGTCAGGCAGCTGAAAGGTTGAGCAAGTAGGGGTAAAAGCTCCAGGAAGAGAAAAAAGAATAACACGCTTTCCTTTAAAGTAAGCATCGCTGCTAACTTCTTGCCACCGATAAGGATTGTCTCCAGCCATTGATTCATCGCGTACGCGTGTGTGGAATGTTACATTGGGAACTGTTTTTTTCATCATCATGATGCTCCTGTATTCTTTTACGAAAATTTTGTTTTAAAACAGCCTTCGTATTTAAAAACATATGGGAAAGATCGTTTTAAATAAAAGGGCTTCTTAAAAAATTCTTACTTCTAACGAGTGTGCAAATATTTCACACTTCCGTCAAGTAGAATTAATGGTCGACTTTGGATACTCTTCACCTTAAAATTATAGGAAAGAATATAAAGGTATGGATATGACCATAAAGACAGTTTTGACCACGGCTTTTGAGGGGCAAAAACCGGGAACATCTGGTTTGCGCAAAAAAGTGTCTGTTTTTCAACAACCCCATTATGTAGAAAACTTTATACAGTCTCTTTTTAATAACATTGGGCCTCTTGAAGGAAAAATGTTAATTCTTGGGGGGGATGGGCGCACTTTTAATCGTACTATCCTTCAGATTGTGTTGAAGATGGCAGCGGCGCATGGTGTCTCTCTTATTAAAATGGGAAGGGGCGGTATTCTTTCTACACCTGCTGTTTCGCATCTTATTCGTAAAACTCATGCCCATGGTGGACTTATTCTTTCTGCAAGCCATAATCCTGGTGGTCCAGAAGGAGATTGTGGTATTAAATATAATATTTCTAATGGGGGACCCGCTCCTAATTCTTTATGTGATGCTATTTTTGCAACATCGCAACGTCTTTCTTTTTATAAAATTCTTGAAGCACCAGATGTTGATTTAGATAGGCAAGGTACGATCTTTATGGGAGCCATGCGGATTGATATTATTGATCCTGTCGCTGATTATGTTGCTTTGATGCAGGAGCTTTTTGATTTTGACTGTATTGCCAAGGCTGTTGCTCGAGGTCTTACTTTACGGTTTGATGCCATGCATGCGGTAACAGGGCCTTATGCTCATGAAATTTTTGAAAAATGCTTAGGATTTTCTGAAGGGACGGTGGTTAATGGTATTCCTTTGCCAGATTTTGGAGGTGGTCATCCAGATCCCAATTTGGTTTATGCTAAGGCTCTTTATGATTTATTGATGTCAGAGAAAGGACCAGATCTTGGCGCAGCCTCTGATGGTGATGGAGATCGTAACCTCATTATTGGTCGTGGGCAATTTGTTTCGCCGTCAGATTCTCTGGCTATTATGGCTGAGCATGCACACCTCATTAAAGGATATCGAAAAGGTGTTGTGGGGATAGCGCGTTCTATGCCGACGGGGCGTGCTGCTGATCTGGTTGCGGAAAAAAAAGGATTAAAATTTTTTGAAACACCAACGGGATGGAAGTTTTTTGGAACGCTTTTGGATGCGGGGAAAGTAACCTTTTGTGGTGAAGAAAGCTTTGGAACTGGGTCTCATCATATCCGTGAAAAAGATGGTTTATGGGCTGTCCTATTTTGGTTAAATCTTTTAGCGGTAACAGAAAAAACTGTCGCACAAATTGTTCAACAGCATTGGTACACCTATGGGCGTTTTTACACGTTACGGCATGATTATGAAGAAGTCGAAGCCGATAAAGCTTTGGAAATTATAGAACATTTGCGTGCACACTTACCACATTCAGGAACTGAAATTTCTGGATTTTTCGTCAAAAAAGCAGACGATTTTACATATCATGATCCTGTTGATCAGAGCGTTAGCACGCGGCAAGGTATCCGTATTTTTTTCAAGAATGGAGCACGGTTGGTAGTCCGTTTGTCGGGAACAGGAACACTGGGTGCTACTTTACGACTTTATTTTGAACAGTATGAAAGTGATCCACGCAAACACAATTTTAATCCGCAAGAAGTTCTCCAACCTTTGCAACAGGTGGCACTAAAACTACTAAACATACAACAAGTATTGGGACGAGACCACCCTGATATTATTACCTAAGATCATTGGAATGTTTTTTTGTAAAGGTATGATGATTGATCACATGGGGTATGTTTTTAGGGGCATGATTTTATTTGCCATAAGGAAGAGCTTAACTCCATTTTCAAGCTCGCTTTGTTTTTTTCACCTTTACATATCGATCCGATTCCTAAAACTGCGTGCTTCTTAAAACCGAATGCTGTAGGCAATTATAATCCAGCATAATCGGAGCATTTATGCCCAATGGTTTCTGATGGTTTGATAGAAGTGTTTGTTTAATAGGATGATGTTCCTCATGCAAAACAGAACACTGTCGTTATTGCGCATTTCATATGCTTATTTAAAAAGCCTCTCTCAATACACTTACGCCCTTCTTTATGGAATGCTGTTCATGTAGGAGATAACGGTAAATCCTCGAGAAGAATATAATGGTCGATATATATTGGATAATAAATTGATTTATAATAATAATTTAGTATTATTCAATTTGAATGAGAGCTCTCCAATATTGTAAGATTATCTCATCTCAAATCTATTCCATGTTGAATCAATTAAAACCATTCATTTGCACATAACAAGCGGGGAGAGCCGTGTGGATAAAAACTGTACAAAAAAGAACTAAAAGCACCTCTTATGAATCAATCATCTTTTGTGCCAAGGGCAGTGACAACATTGAGCACCACCATTTTTATGAGAGAGTAAGCCCAGCTCCATCACACTTATTGATTAGTTCCCAATGTGCATCTTTCCACTTGTAACATGCAAGCGCAAGGCTTTGGTTGATTCAATAGAAGAGGATTTGAAATAAGAAAATCTTAAAATATTCGGGTGTTCTATTCAACATACAAAACCATTGATGATGATTATAAATCAACATATTCTCTAATATTATAACCGTTATTTTACTTAAAATAAAAGGTCAAGTTAGGGCATCACTTTCTTTTCTCGCAATATTCAATCGTGCTTCGCTCTTTGAGAGAATTTATTAAGAGATGTTCCTTTTTTCATTTTTTATCCATTCGTTAATTTCATTTGTGACGGATAAGAAAATGATTTTGATTGATTTATAAGAGAGAATGAAGGGAGTAAATTTTATGATAGGTAGGGGCTTATTTAAGGTGTACAATGATAAATCATTCTTATAAATTAACGTCTTGTCTGTGGTGATCGCATTGACAAACATAGTTGGCAGATGGGGAATGAAACAAAGGGACGTATTTTTCTAAAATGATGGACAATAAGCATTTCTTGTTTTATGACCGTCATAATGAATGATTTTTCTAAAAAAGGGGAATTTATGACCCAATATCCCAAATGTCCTCGTTGTGATTGTCTTTATACTTATGAAGATGGTGGAAATTTTGTGTGTCCTGAATGCGCACATGAATGGCCACAAAAGAACGATGCCGCTGTTCTTTCCGATACTGTTTATGATGCCAATGGTCAGATTTTGACAAATGGCGATACTGTTATGGTGATAAAAGATCTGAAAGTAAAAGGCGCTTCATCTGTTTTAAAAGGGGGGACGAAGGTAAAGAATATTCGCTTGGTAGATGGGGATCATAATATTGATTGCAAAATTCCTGGGATTGGGCAGATGAGTTTAAAGTCGGAGTTTGTGAAAAAAGTTTAGACGTTTATCCTATTGCAATTGTTTTTGTATTTCTTTTCTTATTTCACTGATTATGCCAATCAGATAGATGCAATATATGCCCTTATTGGGATATAAAAATACGTACAGCAATAATTTGATTTATAAAGATAATTCACTATTTTGCATGTTGAATGAGAGCTCCAGATCTGTTCCGTGTTGAATCAATCAAAATCATGTCTCTTGCATGTTACAGGCGGGGAGATCCGTGTGGAGTGACATGGTACAAGAAAGTAGTAAAAAGGCCTCTTATGAACCATCTCAAGTGCCAAGGGCTATTGCAACCTTGAGGGTTGGAAAAATATATATAGTAGAGAAATACTGACACTGTCTTTTCTTTTAAACATATTGTGATGAGAAGGGGTAGATGTTGATTTACAAGCAACAATAAAGGTATGCGCTTTATGAAGAGAACGATGCCGTAAAGTAACAAACTTATTTCTGCTGAATTGAAAAAATATTCCCACTTTTTTTCAAATGACTTCCAAAACAACCATAATAGATCTGATTTTACATTTATTTATTTTTACAAGTATTTGTACACACCTTCCTCGCTATATTTATGGAGATCAGATTCAAGGTGCTAGAGGGGAATTTTTGACTCAAAAATAGGAAAAGATCGGTACGAGATACTGATAAGGTAGCATCATCATGCATTTTTTTCCAGCTCTCAATGTTGCAACAGTTCCTATATTTAAAAGTGTTTATAAGCGCTATTAAAAATAGTTTTTGTTATTATCCAGTTTGTGCTGTGTAAGCGGACGATTTTCATTGATGCAATAAAAACAGAATTGAAATAAGAAGAATGTCAGAATTCTCATTCAAGTTGCAAAATATGATTTTTGTCAATTTTCTGCTACAACATATTGATTTATAATAATAAATTAGCGTTATTCATATTGAATTAGAATCCCGAATAACGTGGATTCTCTCATTTCAAATCTGTTCCATGTTGAATCAATTAAAATCACTTATTTGCACACCACAAGTGGGGCTGGCGTGTGGGTAAAAACTGTACAAGAAAGGATTAAAAATGGCTCTTATGAATCGTCTTAAGTGCCAAGGGCTGTCGCAACATTGGGGGCTGGCAGATATAATGATGGTGCCGGTTTGCTACAAGAAGTATTTTGCATGATTTTGTCGTTGGGAGAGCTGAGAAAGATAAAGCAAATGGGCACTCTATCTTGCAATGTTTTTTTTGGGGTTTTCTTTTTTTGTAACGAGGTCGTGTTTTCCTAGTTAAAATTGCATGACAAGATTATGAAACAAAATAAATTTAAAATGCACATCCCTATGCGTTCTATTTCTGTCTATGCGATTGGTTTATTGAAACAACTTATGCTCTTAAGGGGCAGAAAGCTTTTTAAGGCATATGTGGAGGTGAAAGGTGAGCGAAGGGATCATTTTGTTTAGATTTTTTTACAGTACTGTATTTTTATGGCTGCATAGCTCACTTCTAAAATTTCAGGAATAAAATGATGTAAGATTTTTGCACTCCATGTTTGAGCGCTGTTGAAGAAGGGCAATCAATGTGGTTGTTTTACCTATTGAGGTCAATATTTATTGTGGCATGGCTTCAACGCCTAAAACTTCAGGGATAAAATGACGTAAAAGATTTTCAATACCATGTTTGAGGGTTGCCGTTGAAGAGGGACATCCAGCGCAGGCGCCGCGCATATTGAGATAAACAATACCATTTTCAAATCCACGAAAAGTAATGTCTCCACCATCATTGGCAACTGCGGGGCGGATACGCGTTTCAAGGAGCTCTTTAATGGTTAAGACAATATCAGCATCTTTTTCGTCATAAAATTCTTCGTTAAGGGCATGGGTTTGTGCTTGTGTTGTGGCGTTGGTGGTGATCACTGGCTCATTGGATAGAAAATGTTCCATAATTGTGCCTAAAATGACGGGCTTAAGATGTTGCCATTCTCCTTCTTTTTTGCTCACGGTGATAAAATCATAGCCTAAAAAGACACCATTGATATTGGGAATATTAAACAGTTTAGCCGCTAAAGGTGAGTTTTTAGCTGCTTCTTCACGGTCACGAAATTCTAATACGCCCTCAGAAAGAACCACGCGTCCTGGCAGGAATTTAAGTGTTGCAGGGTTTGGGGTGGTTTCAGTTTGAATAAACATAGATTCTCCTTTTATAATGAAGGCTTGGGAAGATCTTACATTGTAGAAAATTATATTTTTTAGGCAATAGATCTAATATCTTCATCGGCAAGATTGCTAGGAATAACAATGACAGGGATTGAAAAAGCTGTCCCTTTATTCCCGATTAATTGAACAAGGGGTCCTGGTCCTTCTGTATGTCCACTGGCTGCTAAAACAATCAGTGCAATCCTTTTATCTTCGTCGATCAGTTTAGAAATCTCATCAATTTTTTTTCCTTCACGCACTACTATTTCTGTTTCAAGCGCATGGGTGGTGCGGACTTCACTGGCAATGTCTCCTAATATTTTATGAGCACTTTGCTTTGATTCTGTACGCATAAGGTTGTTTACACCCAGAAAATGTTGAAATTCTACACTATCAACGACACAAAGTAATACCAATGTTCTACTGGTATTTTGGGCATGCTGTGCGGCAAACGCAACGGCACGCCGACACTCTGGTGTTTCATCGATAATAACTAAGTTTTTTTTCTTTGGTTCTTTTTTCGGATTTTGGGGTTTGGAAATCATGCACTTTCTCTATTTTGTACAAACGATTTTTTTGCTCTCTACAGTTTTTAGTTTTATTATTTTTATGTATCGTGCAAAAATCCAACAATTTCACGAATTTTTTTCATATTCTCTTCTGCAAGCATACTAGCACGTTTAGCGCCATCATGCAAAACAGAGTCGATATAACCGCTTTCTTTATGAAGGCGACGTAATTCTTCTGTTATAGGGGCAAGCTTATGGACAACAAGGTCGGCTAGAGCTGTTTTAAAATGCGAAAACTGTTGACCAGAAAATTCTAAAAGAATCTTTTCTTTGCTAACTTTGGCAAAGGCGGCATAAATACCAAGCAGGTTATCTACTTCTGGTCGTTCTTTTAAAGCGGCAAGGGTATCGGGAAGAGGGGCCGAATCCGTTTTGGCTTTACGTATTTTTTTTGCGATAAGATCAGCATCATCGGTCAAATTAATGCGTGAAAAATCTGAAGGATCTGATTTTGACATTTTTTTCGTCCCATCGCGCAAAGACATAACGCGTGTGGCTGTTGTTCCAATCAGTGCTTCTGGAAGAGGAAAAAAGCCTTGTCTTTTTTCTTCATCCGTTTGCATAGAGACGCCAAAATTTAATTCGGCAATACGCTGTGCATAGTCGTTGTTAAACTTTTGTGCAATATCGCGTGTGAGTTCAACATGCTGTTTTTGATCTTCGCCTACTGGAACATGGGTTGCACGATAGACTAAAATATCAGCAGCCATCAAAGTGGGATAAGCAAAAAGCCCGATGGATGCTTTTTCGCGATCTTTTCCCGCTTTATCTTTAAATTGTGTCATGCGTTGAAGCCAGCCGATACGGGCAACACAATTAAAAATCCAGGCGAGTTCAGCATGTTGAAAAACACGTGATTGGTTAAAAATAATGTGTTTTTGAGGATCAATACCGGCGGCTAAAAAAGCTGCTGTCACTGTTCTGGTGGATTCGCGTAAAGTAAGGGGATCTGGGTTGACTGTGAGCGCATGCATATCCACAACACAATAGAGACAGTGATGAGAGTTTTGCAGTTCAACCCAACGCTGAATGGCTCCAAGATAATTGCCAAGATGTAAATGACCACTCGGTTGTACGCCGGAAAAGACAAGTGGTGTGAAGGTATCCATAGGAGTGCTCTTTCTTCAATTAAGGTTATTCATTTTATTGTTTTTGACAAAGTATAGATATTATGAGCGTTTTTTCAAATTTTTAAGCGTGTGAAAAAAGGAACGGGTGTTGAATAAAAAATAGGTACTAAAATAGATCAAAAATATGCCAATCATGATCCCAGCTAAGGTGATCGCGCGCAAGAAAAAGGATGCTTGTGAGGATAAAGGAAAAGACAAAAAACTAAATACATTCAATCCGTAATAGACGGCTAGTGCACTCAAAAGAGTTGCCATCATGAGACATAATATTCGCTTTATTAGTTGGAAGTCGTATTTCCAATAACCGCGTTTGATAAGGACACTCCACAGCAACAGGGTGTTGGCCCATCCAGAGGTAATTTCAGCAATAACAATGCCTCGTGCAGATAGAATAGGAAATAATGTTAAGGCGAGACCGATATTGATAAAAACGCAAATACCTGTAAAAATCATCGGTGTTTTGGTATCTTCATGGGCAAAAAAATTAGGAATAAAGACCTTAATAAGAACAAAAGCTGGAAGTCCTAGTCCATAAAGCTCCAGTAATTGTGCAACATGGTGTGTTGATTGACTGGTAAATTGTCCTCGTTCAAAGAGCAAACTGACAATGGGAGTGGAGAGCAGCAAAAAAGCGATGGATGCTGGAAGTGTTAACAACAATGTTAATTCAATAGAGCGGTTTTGTAAATGGTGGGTTTCTTTATGCTTTTTGCTCCGCAAAGCGCGTGTTAACTCTGGTAAAAGAACCGTTGCAACGGCAATGGCGATTACGCCTAAAGGCAATTGATAAAGACGATCCGCATACATTAAAGAAGAAACAGCACCTGATTGACTAGAAGCAATGTTGGTATTAATGAGCAAATTAATTTGCGTGATGCCACCCGTGATGGCTGCTGGAAATGCTAAAGTTAACAGCTTGCGAACATTAGGACTAAAATGGGGCTGGCGGAAGGAAATTTTCATTCCACTTTGACGTAAAGCAAGGGCAATTAAGGTGAGTTGAAGAAGCCCTGCTGCCAACACACCCCAAGAGAGATTTAAACCGATATGCCAAGCGTCAAGTTTATAGATCCAAGCATAGGCAAGCACACCAATCAGAACAATGTTTAAAAAGAGTGGAGCAATGGCGGCAATAAAATAGCGTCGTAGAGCATTAAGCATACCCCCCATCATGGCAGCAAGCGACATGCAGGTTAAATAGGGAAACATGATTGCAGTAAAGTGAATTGTAGCGTTAAATTTTGTTACATCTTCTGTAAAACCTGGAGCAATAATGGTTCGTACCAAAAAAGGCATACTGAGTTCCATCGCAATTGTTAACAGTAAGAGCAGTGAAAAGAGAACGCCAAAGACCTCTTCTGCAAATTTGCATGCCGTTTCGTGGCCTTCTTCAGTGATTTTTTTTGCAAAAAGAGGAATGAAAGCAGCGTTAAAGGCACCTTCAGCAAAAAAACGACGAAATGTGTTGGGAAAACGAAAAGCAGCGTTAAAGGCATCAGAAACAGGACCTGTCCCTAGGGCTGCTGCCATAAGCATTTCGCGTACGAAGCCAAAAATACGGCTCATGAGGGTTCCGGAAGCAACTGTCGCAATTTTTTTAATCAATGTCATAAAGATATATCAACTTTGTTGTAAAAGAGAAGCGATGACAGGAGAAATAAACTGTTTTAAATCGTAAAAATCTGATCTCTATCCTAATCAAGGAGACTTTTTGAAAGCGTTTTACGACGGTGTTTATCTTTCTGTCAACAATGGTGCTTGAAGACTTTTTTATGCTCCTTGTTTACTGTTGCATTAAAATTTTTATTGTTGCCATAAAATAATTAAAATTTCTTTTTCAAACTGAAATATGCGAGTGATATCATAACAGTTTGAAGGGATATATAATGATCATTTCCCTTTATGGTGTGATATCGTGAATAGTGTAAGCCAATACCGTTCTGTTTTATGTGAGGGGTGTGACCCTATTAAAAGAACTCCAATAAAATAAAAGCGTGGAGCAATGCGCCATTTCCATTATTTATTCATTATTAAGAAAACAGCGCTTTAGATCTTTTAAAAAGTCGTAAGGCTGAGCTAAAAGGTAATGGTAAAGTTGGTGATTGGTTTTCACTTTTACGGCTTTATGTTTTCCCCAAATTTGCCGGCCCTCCCATTTTAGAGATTACATAAACAAGAGGATAGGAAGACATGATCTTTCAACAGCATTTTTCCTGTTCAGGTTTCTTTTCACAGTTGATGAGGATAAAATCTGAGGAAATAAGATAAAAATTACTCTCTCATGGTTTCCATTCTCTTTGAGGTGCGATTGATTTGCCGATGAAGGCAAGGGGGATAAAGGCTATCATTTTTACCAGAGAGGGCGAAAAAGTTAAAGTTTATGAACCTTTTAGACATTCATTGCCATTGCTTTTGCGTGTGCCGTTTTGTGAGGTTGAATATTTTCTTGTCTTTTGGGATTCTGATTGACGTTTTCTGTCATTTTTTGCACTTTAATTGCCTCTTTATCAAGAGTGTTGGAACATTTTTTTTCATTGTTTTTCTTTATAGATTGATGCTGGTTTGGTGCGAAACGCTCATCGAATTTATGATTATAAAAATACATGGGTTGTATATGCTGTTCTATCTCTTTTATCTGCTTGACTATTTCCATAATCTCTTTTGCTTTGATGGTTGATGTGCCAAGACTCTTCGCAAGTCTTTCAGGATTATTTTCTTTTATAGCTTCATGCTCGCTTGAGGATAAGCGCTCATTGATTTTTTTGATATAAGTCCTTATCTCCCCCCTTAATTCGGGAGAGTTTGATAACGTTTCTTGCTGTTGTGTTTTTGACACGGAAAAGAGATTTGTTATCCAAGCTTTAGGTATTTCTACCGACTGTTCACACCGCCTTTGTTTTACATGATGGGTATGGAGAATGTCTCTTTCTGTTTGTTTAGAAATATTGATATAACGATCAATGGCTTTACAGAGGGGCAAAATATTTGCTTCAGCATGGGCGCGCGCGTTGTTTTTTATGCCAAATACATTGCTACCAGAAAGCTTAGAAATAGATTGGGGGGAGGTGGAAATTTGATAGGAGAGTTGTTCTCCTTCAGTATGATTTTCATGGATCATCTCAATTCTTTCCCGCAAAGTATGACGATTGCCATAAATGATTTGGCACAAAGTTTCTATTTCTTTTCTTTTTGCTTGAATGGAAACGTTGTTTTTTATCCTTGTGGCAATTTCATTGTTGGTAAGGGGGGCTATTGTTTGTGCGGGGATAAGCACTTCTTGCTGGTTTTGAATTTTTGGTGCTGTAAAGGAGAGAGCGTCACCGATTTTTAATGTCTGTATTTGCTCTGGGGTGAGATCTTTTTTATTTCCCAAGATGAAAATTCCGTTAGCATCAAGCATAAAGCCATTGGGTCCACTGCCTCTATAAAAGCCTTTATAGGTATGACCTTCTTTTGCTGTTATAATAATATGATGATGAATACTCTCAAGCCCGATATGTTTCATACTGTCCATGAATTCTTTTAAAATAAGTATTTTTTCTGGATTTGAGATATCTTCAAGCAGATGTTTCATTTCTTCTTTATCGTTATGTTTTAGCGATGCAATGCTGGCAAGATTCATACGTTTTTCTGTTACAAGAGAAAAGTCGAGTGTGTGGCCAGCAACTTGCCCAAGTTTTTCAAAAAATATTCGTTGCGTGCGTCCATTACCTTCTCTGAAAGGGTGCGTATAGTTGAGCTGTATCAACATTTCAGTGACATGTTCAACAAATGTTTCGCGGGTTAAGCCTTTTAAACTATTCGTTTCAGCAAGTATTTTATCTAAATTTTCTAGTCCCTCCTGTATCTGTTTTGCTGAGGCAAAAGAAATACCAGCTTTTTTCATCATTGGCATAGAAGCAACAGTGCCATCTTCAAATGTAAAAGGCTCTTCGCGCGTTTGTCCGGCCCATTCAAATGTGCGGGAAAAGAGGCGTTGATGAAGGTATTTTAGATAAGAGGCATTAAACTGCTCTGGTAGAGGTTCTTGGTGCAGTTTTATCATTTCTTCTTTTACATCATTAGAACAGCGTTCTTTTAATATTTCGTTATTTTTGATGCGGTATTTATTTTTAAGCACTTTGCTATTGGGGTAGAAAAATTTTGCGCTTCTTCATTGATTTGCTTTGAAATGGCTGCATTAATTGCAGAGTGTTGTTCTTGCAATTCTTCCGGTGTAGAGGAGGCACAAGGTTCTGTGTTTTCTTTCATGCATATTTCCTTTCAAATGGTAACATTATTTTTTTAAAATCTTCTTTTTTACGTTTTTTGCCTTTTATTATTTTCATAGCATTTTCTTCAAAGAAGAGTGCCTATTTGAATGATTGAAAAAATTGACCTTATTCGCATGGAACCAAGTTAATCATGGAACAAAGTTAAAGTTTGTAATTTTTATGAAGTATTATTGTGAAATTTTATCAATGAATTCTGTAAAATAATGGGGTGCCTTATTCAAAGTTTTCTGTATTTCATACACCGTCTTTGGTGCAATTTTGGCAAGATAATTGCACCAAAGTTTTGTATGAAAAGTCAACGATGATTAGACTGTCACGACAAAGCCATTGCTTTTGATGTTTCGGCTTTGCGTGGTCGAACATGCGGTTGATTTTCTTGTCTAGAAGTTTCTGCAACTTCTTGATATTGCTTTATTGTTGAGCGCTCAGGTAGCTTCGGGGACTGCGATAGGCTTTGCTGCTGTTGCAATTTTTTATCGAGATCGTTAAGCGGTTGATGACGTTTTTGTTGTTCTGCCTGATGGTTTTGCACGATGGTGTCTCTTAACTGTTTTATCGTATCAGCATAATCCTTAATGGCGGTACAAAGAGTAGGAAGATTTTCTTCAGCAGCTTTGCGTACTCCATTTTTTATGCCAAGGACTTGCTTACCAGCAAGCGGAGCAAAAGATGTAGAATCCTTTTCAATTTGAAATACGATTTCTTCTCCCATCTCTGGAATTTTGTGCATATCTTCCATTCTATATTGCAAAATAAATGGATCATTATAAACAACTTTGCACCAATATTGGATCTCTCTTTGACCATATTGAACCGATGGATCTTGTTGAACTCTGCGAGCAATTTCCTGATTTGAGAGAGGTTTTATTTTCTTTTCTGAATTGAGCGGATTTTGTAAATGTTGATTTGTTAGCTCTTCCTCCTGTGCTTGTCGCTGATGTTGTTGTTCCGTGTGAGGATCTTGAAAAATATTTTCACTTTTTGTATATTTTGAAGTATACACATAACCGTTAATAGCAGCACATAGGGTAGGAAGAGTTTCTTCAGCTTGTTTGCGCGCATGATTTTTTATGCCAAGAACTTTTCTACCAGCAAGCTTAGAAATAGACTTAGGCCGTTCTGTAACATCCCATAAGAGCTGTTCTCCCATATCGGGGTTTTCTTTGATTGCTTCTATTCTTTCATTTAAAATAAGTCGGTCGCCATAAACCTTTTCGCACAAAAATTGTATTTCTTCTTGATATGCTACGAGCAATAGCTCTCGTTCCATTGAATTAATGGATGTTTTTGGTTCGTGAGACGGTTTTGGTTGTTCTATTGCTATATGTGGAGAGGCAGGTTTTTGGATAACCGCATCGCTTTTTTGTTTGTCTCCTATTCGGTGCGGTTTTCTTGAAGGCGGGACGGCATATGCTCCACTGTCTTGTGATGATGAACTGCTTTGCTGCCTGACTTTCATATGTGATGGTGTTTTGGGTCTAACACTTGGGACGAGGGTTTCTGGTTTTTGGATTTGTGTGCTGGTTTGCACTTTGGCTCTCATGCGTGGGGGAAGGGGCGGAGCCATTTTTGTCTGTAGAGAGGGGGATTCTTGAGCAGTTTGTTTGTTTTGTTCTCTATCTTTTGCACGCGGGGGTCTTTGTGGAGCCGTTTTTATGTGCGTGGAGGGGCTTTCTTGAGTTTCAGGCTTTTGGATTTTTGCATCAGTTGGCGTTTTGTTTCTCATACGTGGGGGGGGAGGCGGAGCCATTTCTGTCTGTAGGGAGGGATTTTTTTGAGTTTCAGGCTTTTGGACTTTTGCGTCGGTTAGCGTTTTGTCTCTCATACGTGGGGGTTTAGGCGGAGGCATTTCTGTCTGTAGGGAGGGATTTTTTTGAGTTTCAGGCTTTTGGACTTTTGCATCGGCTAGCGTTTTATCTCTCATACGTGGGGGTTTAGGCGGAGGCATTTCTGTCTGTAGGGAGGGATTTTTTTGAGTTTCAGGCTTTTGGACTTTTGCATCGGCTAGCGTTTTATCTCTCATACGTGGGGGTTTAGGCGGAGGCATTTTTGTCTGTAGGGAGGGATTTTTTTGAGTTTCAGGCTTTTGGACTTTTGCGTCGGTTAGCGTTTTGTCTCTCATACGTGGGGGAGGTGGTGGTGCAACCTTTGGGGAATGTGACAAATTCTCTGGGCGTTTTTGTACAGGTGGTTTTGGTACACTTTGAGAAACTTGGGGAGGGGGCGTTCTGGTGGGAAATTGTTCATCCTGTTGTTGAAATTTTTCCATCATTTCGGCGATAAAAGGGGAGGGATTTCTTTTTTTCATGCATTTTCCTTTCAAATTTTTCCAATATTGTTTTTAAATACTATTTAAAAATACACGTTGGTGTTTATTCTGTTTTATGCTTTTTCACTTATCTTTTATAAGAGAGGATATAAAACTGAGCAGTTTCACAAGATTTGACTCTCTTAGTGCAGATCATAATCACTCTCTAAATACTGTTTTATCAATAGCTTAGATTAAGTGGTGAGAGAATGAGTTTTGTTTTAACTTTCTCTCTCTTGGCGCAAATAACCCCTCCCATGGCTGCGCCAAGACGTTCGATTCAACGTGAAAATGTATGTCTGTTTAGCTGGCAAAAGCCATCGCTTTTGGGGCGGCAGTTTTGCGAGGACGAAAATCTGTTTCTCTTTGTTGCGTAGAGGGTGTTGTTCCTTCATGCGTTACTGTTGAAGGCTCAGGGCGTTGAGTAGACTGTAAGGCGCTTTGTTGTTGATGCAAGTTTTGCGCTCTCTCAGATGTTTCATGGCGTTCTTGTTTTGTCTTCTGAATTTTTGAAAGGCTCTCTCTTACTTGTGTTACAGCTGTTGCATAATTGTCAGTGGCGTCAATGAGATGAGAAAGCCCCGCTTCAGCATGTCTGCGTGCTTGATTTTTAAAACCACAAAAGTTGTGACCAGTGTATTTGTTAAAAGACTGAGGATTTTCGGCAAGTTGCTGTGCCAGCTGTTCTATTGTTTTAGGGTTTTGGAAAAGCGTTTCCACATGTGATTGTAAAGTGTTTTCGTTCCCAAAAACAACTTTACACCAATATTGGATTTGGGCATGGTATCTTTTGACGTTTGCATGTTGGTGAATTTGGGTAGAAATTTCTACTTCTGAAAGGCTTTCTTCTTCTCTTTGGAAACGATCCGGTTTTTTTAGAAGTTCAGCGACGGCTTCCTTCCCCATAAAGCCTTCATAGTTTTTGAGTTCTTTCTCTGGAGATTGTACGAGGCTCTCTCTTGCCTGTTTTACAGCTTCTGTATAACAATCAATGGTGACACATAGGGCGGAATAACTCTCTTCCGCTTGTCTACGCGTTCGATTTTTGAAGCCCAACATGCTGGTACCGGAAAGTTTAGCGATACTTTCAGGATGGGCTGCCATGCGCCATGAGAGCTCCTCTCCTGCAGCGGTATTTTTTTGAATTTCCTGCATTTTTTCTTGCAAAATGTTTGGGTTGCCGTAGGCATTTGCGGATAAACGTTGGATTTCTTCTTGATATGCTCGAACCAATGAATTGTGTGGAAGAAATTTAGTGATTTCTTCTTCTGAGAGGATTATAGTTGCCTTTTGTGAAGCAACTTGTGGAGGAACTGTTGCGTATGTCGTTTCAGCTTCTTGCGGTCTTTTGGTCGAGCCACTTCTTGTGAGAGATGTTGTTGAATGTGTCATTCTAACGGATGCCTGTGCAATTTCTTCCGTAACAGTTTCTTCTCTTAAAAGAGATTGTCTTTCCTCATCTTTTTCCAGTATCGTTGACAGCCTTTTGCTTTTTGAAGGAGCTTCTTTAGAGAGGGGGGCTGGACCAGAGACTTCTGCCGCCGCTTGTTCATAAAGCTTTATAAGTTCTTGTATTGAAGAGGATAGAAAAGGATGAGGATGGTTTTTTTTCATGCATGTTTCCTTTCAAGAATTGTTTTAGAAAACTTCTTTGGAGCATTCTTGCCTTTTATGCTTGGATCGCTTTGAGATAAAAGAAAATATTGAGCTGAATGAGCTCCAAAGATCTGCGCTATTCACAACCAGCCTAATGGAGATTTATGTCTTTTATACAGTTTTTTTATGAAATTTTATCAATAAGTTATCGTAAATTACAGAGTCCATTTTTAGGACTATTTTAGGATCATTTTTTGTAACATTCTAAAACAATTTTTGGCGCAATCGCAACGAAACGATTTGCGCCAAGAAATTCTATGAAAAAAGATTACATGAAAAACAAAAACTATCTGTTTTTATGCCTATGCCTCCTTACATGGCATAAGAAAATCCTTTTTCTCCATGTCTTTGTCGTTGAGGGCTGTGCTCTGGACTCTCCCGGTTTTGTTCTCTTTCGTGATGACGATGATGATGGCCCCTTTCAGTTTTCTGAGAATTTTCTTGCTGGCGTCTTTGTTCCGCCATAGGGGTTTGCAATAGTCTTGTTGTTGCATCTTGTACAGTCTTTGTATAACTATCAATGGCGTCAATGAGCGGCCCAAAACCGTCTTCAGCTGCTTTGCGTGCCTGACTTTTTAGGCCAAGTGCAGAATGGCCAGCGAGCTTATGTATAGATTCAGGATTTTCAGCAAGTCGATTTGAAAGATCTTTTCCTTTACTGGGATCTGTAAGTATTCCTTGCAAGTGTTCCTGGAAAAGGTTGTTATTGCCATAAACGATCTGACCCCAATGCATAACCTCTTCTACACGTGCTTGAACGTGTGGATTTTTTAAAAGCATGACAGCTATTTGCTCAGTTGTGAGGGAAGATGAAGATCTTCCTCTTTGTTGTGGAGCAACCGTTGTATAGTCAGTTTCAGGATCTTCTTTCCTTTGATGTTTACCTCTTGAAGAAGGGGTAACGCTGCTAACTGATGCGTATAGAACATCAGCTTCGTGTTTTGGAGAAGCAACCGTTGTATAGTCAGTTTCAGGATCTTCTTTCCTTTGATGTTTACCTCTTGAAGAAGGGGTAACGCTGCTAACTGATGCGTATAGAACATCAGCTTCGTGTTTTGGAGAAGCAACCGTTGTATAGTCAGTTTCAGGATCTTCTTTCCTTTGATGTTTATCTCTTGAAGAAGGGGTAACACTGCCAACTGTTGCGTATAGAACGTCCTCTTCTGGGGTTGGTCTGCGCTGGTTTCCTCTGGTTGGTTTATTAACTTGTGCATAGAGGGGCTCTGTTCTCTGGGTTTCTGAATGTGGGTGACTTTTTTTCATGGCTGTTTCCTTTCAATATTTTTAGAAAACCTCTTTGGTACATTCCCCATTTTTAGTTTTGATAACAAGATATCCAACAAATGACCTCCAAAGATTTCGTGCTATTCATATCGATATGTAATGAACATTTATGTCTTTTATACAGTTTTTTTATGAAATCTTAATCAATAAGTTATAATAAATTACAGAATCCATTTTTAGGACATATTTTATGTAACATTCTAAAACAACTCTTGGCGCAACCACAATAAAATGACTTGCACCAAGAGACTCTATGAAAAAGAGATTACATGAAAAACAAAAACTATCTGTTTTTTATGCCTATGCCTCCTTACATGGCATAAGAAAATCCTTTTTCTCCATGTTTTGGTCGTTGAGGGCTGTGCTCTGGACTTTCATGGTTTTGTTCTCTTGTGTGACGACGATGATGGTGATGACGTCTGTGTCTTGCCTCTCTTTCTGGACTTTCTTGTCTTTGACCTCTTTCATGTTCACGTGTAAACTGTTTATGGAGCTTTTGTGCGTTACCAATATGCCTTTCAAGAGCTGAGCAAAGGGGAGAAAAACCATCTTCAGCTGCTCTGCGATCGGGGCTTTTTACGCCAAGCACTTGCCGACCAGCGAGTTTAGCAGGGCTTTCAGGATTTTCTAAAAGGTTCCATAAGACTTTTTCTGCATTTAGGGGATCTTCAAGAATCTGAGCAAGTGGTTCATTCAAAGCATGTGGGTTACCATAAACAACAGCGCACCATTCTTGGGTTTCTCTTACACCATATTGAAATTCTCTGCTTTGTAAAAGCTTTGTTGTAATCACCTCTTTTGAGGTTCTTGGAGGAGGTGTTGCTGCTCTTCCAACGCCTTGGTAGATGGGATTTTCTCGTTGTTGGGATTCTTGCCCGCCTTCAGTCTCCATGCCAAGTTTTGCATAGACAGATTCTAGAGTTTTATGGGGAGAGCGCCCACCATTTTCGCTAAAATCAGGTTCTGCATAGAGATGTTCTGGTTTTTGAGGTTCTTGCCCGCCTTCAGCGCCCATACCAAGTTTTGCATAGACAGATTCTAGAGGTTTATGGGGAGAGCGTCCACTATTTTCGCTAAAATCAGGTTCTGCATAGAGATGTTCTGGTTTTTGAGGTTCTTGCCCGCCTTCAGCCTCTATGCCAAGTTTTGCATAGACAGATTCTAGAGGTTTATGGGGAGAGCGTCCACTATTTTCGCTAAAATCAGGTTCTGCATAGAGATGTTCTGGTTTTTGAGGTTCTTGCCCGCCTTCAGCCTCTATGCCAAGTTTTGCATAGACAGATTCTAGAGGTTTATGGGGAGAGCGTCCACTATTTTCGCTAAAATCAGGCTCTGCATAGAGATGTTCTGGTTCTTGGGGAAATCGCACATCCTGAGAGCTTCCGCTCGGTGAGCTGTAGAGGGGGTTTATTCGTTCTTGGAACTCTGTTTCACCCGACGCTAGATTAACGACTGCATAGGGATTTGAGGGGTTTTCTGGAGAAGGCTCACGCGAGCCCCTACCAACCGTTGCACGGCTAGCTCCTAATGGGTATTGGGGAGCATAGATAGTTCCTAGTGGTTGTGGAGAAGAGGGCGTCTCATATGCACTTTCTCTTTGTGTATTGTAGGGGGAATTTTTTTGCTCATTTGTTTTCCCTCTCGGTTTGTCGTAAGGAGATGCTTCTTGTTGTAAGGGCCCTTGTGAACCATTTCCGCTTCTACTGAGATTTGCGTAAAGAGCTTCTCGTTTCTGGGGAGCTGGGTTCTGGGGAGCTGGTTGTGGGTGACTTTTTTTCATGGCTGTTTCCTTTCAATATTTTTAGAAAGCCTCTTTGGCGCATTTCCCACTTTTTGATAACTTCAAGACACAAGTAAGATATCAAATTTAATGATCTCCAAAGATTTCGCGCTATTCATGTTTATATGTAATGGACATTTATGTTTTTTATACAGTTTTTTTATGAAATTTTATCAATAAGTTATAGTAAATTATCGGATCTATTTTTAGGACTATTTTTTATAATATTCTAAAACAATTGGTAGACGCAATGGAGATAAAATGATTAGCTTAAAGAGTTCTTTTGGAAGGCAAAAGTTCATGCGTTTTTATCCAGTAAGAGCAAGCGATGAGGAACGACTAACTTTCAAACTGCGGGCTTGACATTGTGCTTCTTGGGTGTTCTTTACAGTATTCGTAATTTCTTTTGCTTTTCTTTCCGATGTCCCAAGGAGGCACGCGAGTCTGGTATGGTCTTTTTCTTGTATAGCTTTACGATCTTCTGAGGATAGACGATTGTGTAGTTGGCGCGAAAAGTGATGGAGTTCTTGTCGCAGTGAACGAGAATGCAATAAAGCTCCCCTTTGTTGTTCTTCTGGTAAGGCAAAAAGGTTTTGTAAATTTTTTCCAGGTTTTTCGACAGTGTGGCTCAAGCGTTTTTGTTCTCTTTGGTGTTGTTCTAGAATTGCATCTTTTGTTTGTTGTGTTATTGTGGCATAATTTCTAAGTGATTGGCTGAGTTGTGGAACAACCTGTTCAGCTTGTCTGCGATTCGGGCTTTTTATGTCAAGTATTTTTCTTCCTGCAAGTTTAGAAATTGATTGAGGGTTTTGTAAAATTTCATCAGCAAACTGATTTCCTAAGCTTGGATCAGCCGTTAAGATATCCATTTTTGTATTTAAGGCTTGTGCTTTACCATAAACGAGCTTTGATAAATTTTTGATTTCTTTTCGGCATGCTTCAACATAAGCGTCATTTGAAATCTTTGTGAATAACTCTTCATGTGTGAGAGATGTTAATGTTTCTTTTGGAATCAATGTTTCTTTTACATTTTGAACATTGGTTTTTTGAAAGCAAAGGTTGGCACCGTTTTGTAATGTTTTAACGAGTTCTGGGGGAAGATCATCTTTGTGTCCGACGACGAAAGCACCTTCTATTTCCATGACAAAACCTTCTGCTGAAAAACCTCTAAAGACGCCTTCATAGGGAATCCCTTCCTTTGCTGCAACAACAACACGATTGTTAATTTCATCCAGTCCAGTTTCTCTCATCTGGGAGATAAATTCTTTTAAAACAATGGCTTTTTGTGGATGGGTGATATCTTCAAAAAGATCTTTCATCGGTTGGGAATTGCCATATTGCATAGCTTCAATACAAGCTGTTGTCATGCGTTTCTTTGTGATGAAAGAAAAGTCAATGGTATGTCCTGCTGCTTGTCCAAGTTTTTCCATAAACATTCTATTGACGCGCCCATTGCCTTTTCTGAAAGGATGCGCGTGCTCGAGCGCCATAAAAACTTCAGCGGCATTTTCAGCAAATTCTTGGCGCGATAAACCTTTTAAATTGTTCTTCTCATTAAGTGTTTTTTCGAGTTGTGTGAGTTCTTTTTTTATCTGTGGACCGATAGCAAAAGGAGCTTCACAACCTTTGGGACGCATTGCCGGCATATGGGCAGTGGTGCCATCTTCAAATGTAAAAAATGTATCGCGGGTGTGGCCCGCCCATTCAAAAGTTTTGTGGAAGAGGCTCCAATGGATTAATTTTAAATAAGTGAAATCAAATTTTTGTGGGAGCGGTTCGTGACGAAAATTGACGGCTTCTTTAGCGATGTCATGGGTACTGCGTTCATACAGTTTTTTAGGGTCTTTGATGCCATATTTATTTTTGAGTGTTTTTGTTCCTTTATATAGATAATTTTGCTCTAACATGTAATCTCTCCTAAGTAGGTAAGGTCGTGGTTGATAAGCGTCTTAAACGCTGTATGTGAAAAATTCCCCTTCGCATATTCTTTTGAGATTTTGGGTGTTATGAGAGGGAACACTTTTCCCTCAAGTGTGCGGATAGTTGTATCAACTCTTTTGAGAGGCTTGTGGTTTGAGAGATACATAATGTTCTATTGCGATTGTTTTCATGCCTATTCTTTTTTCATTTATTTTAGCTTCTATAATGTTTCCTTTTATTTATTATTCTGTTGTACTGTAAAATATCGATATTTAAGACGGTGATATGAAATCTAAGAGGGAGCAAAAGATGGATTTTTTATAAATCGATTTTGGGTGAAATCTTTATCCTTTGAGGTGGAGGGAAAGAGGTCGAAAAGAAAAATGTTGCTTAATATTTTCGCTGTTTTGCCTTTAGCAAAGTTGTTTGCAAGAGCACTTTGATGAAGGGCGTGGATGTGACGGAGAATATTGCTCTTGATTATTGGATGACTTGGGGACTTTTCATACATAGTGTTTAGGTTAGGAAGTCTATAGATAAAAGCAGTTATCAAGAATTTTTCTCCATTATGTTTTTCTTATTGGTGTATGTGGACATCTTGTTTGCGTATGTTTGCAACAAAATGTTTTTTACTTTGTGTTGTTGCTCTTAATTGTATCGCGCTGCTTTAAGATCCATAAGAGGGGGAAAACTTTTTTTGGCTAGGAAAAAAGGTGTTTTTCAGCACTTGGCTGTTAAAATAGAACACATGATGATATCGTAAAGGGGAAAAACTTTGTCTAAGAATGTTTTATTCATTTTAGTGTATATCTTGGATGTTTTTTTGGGGGGAACCAGTGTTTATCGTGTGGGTATTTTGAGAGTTTCTTGTTTCAAAGGCAAATCTTTTGTTTATTATATTCTTTAATGGAGGCACGTTTTTTACGTAAAATAAGAACACCATTGTGTTGCATCTTTACAGGATTATTTTAAAGATACATCTTTTAACACACTCATTTGGCGATGGGGTAAAGCCCTCATAAAGCGTATAAAATCTATTGAGCGCTCCCATTTTTACGCTTCATAAAGAATCTGGTACCATCACACACTTTATGCCAGCGCTAAAATATTGCGGACCACCCCTTGGACATTGAGGCGATTTATGAAAAGGCATGCCTTTCTTGTACAGTTCCACTTCACTTGGGGGCCCGCTTGTGACATGCGAAGTAATAGGGTTGTGATTGAGTTAACGTGGAGCAGATTTGAAATGAGAAAATCTTACGCTATTTGGTCTCTCATTCAACATAAAAATATAAATTATCATTATGAATCAATGTATTTTCTAAATTATATATGAAAATCCTTTGTAGGAATGTGTTCCTTTTTGGGGGATATTGGTGTCGCTATTGGTTGGGTGTATGAACGTTTTTTATAGAGACTTCTTAAAAATCATGGTTGCTGGTAAATGATGCACAAAATACAAAAGAAAAAATCATGGATTTTTTGACCCTGTTTTTCTTATATGTGGACGGAGTTTTTTCGTTCACAGGCTTTAAAAAAAACAGGGATGTATACCTTTTTTTGTTATTTTTCATCAATATCTCATCATGGAGGTTAGTTTTTCTTTTGTGGGGCAAAACGGTTTTTTGCAGCAGCGGCTAACATTTCTTTTCTTCTGAAATAGATGGCGCAACCACATCGCGAAGGGGAGCCTTGCATCAGAATAATTTGTTCATCTTGACGCATTTCTTGAATAATCTCGTGGGGTAAAATGAGTGCTCTTTTTAAAATATTCATATAACCACGAAAATCGACTCCATCTAAGACAAATAAAATAGGCTTTTGTAGCTTTCGTCATTAGTAATCATGACGTTTAAAAGGAATTAACAATTATCCTGTCCAATTGCTTTGGATATGGTGTATATGCTATGTGCAAAATTGGTGGTAGGGCGCTTAAGTAGTCTGTTTTTTGCATGTATGATAAGAATATTAAAATATCTCTTCCACATAGGTGTTTAAATCAAAAAAACAAAGTTTCATATTTTTTAGTTGGCCATAGCAAGTGTATTTGAACGATTTTGTGTGCGTGTGTAGAATTGGCTATGAGTGTTCCTTGCTTTTTGAACAATGTCGGTAATTTCTCGTGCTTTCTGTTCTGATATACCAATACTTTGTGCAAGTGTTTCATAATCTTTGTTTGTGATCGCACTACATTCGTTTGATGAGAGACGATGTTCTAAACTGTTTATAAAAGTACGGAGCTCTTGGTATAATTGAGGAGATTGAGACAAGATTTCTCTTTGTTTTTCCGGTGATAAAGCAAAAATATTTTGCAAGTTTTGACTGGGATTCTCTACCGCTTTTCCAAGGCGTTCTTGTTTAATTTTATGGTCTCGAGTGACTATATTATAGGTAGCTTCTACAGTATACACATAATTCTCAATTGCAAGAGAGAGCACATCAAGATAATTTCGAGCGTGTACACGTGTCGGATTTTGTAGACCGCATATACTAAAACCTGCAAGAGGAGAAACAGAGTGCGGTGCCTGTTTAATCTGATTAGCAAACTGTCTGCCTAATTCTGGATTTTTAATAATCTCTTCTATCTGTTCGTTTAATACGTTTGCGTCACCATAAACAGTTTTTGCGTAAGCTCGGACTTGCTTTTGAGCTTTGAGAACGTAACTATCTAGCGCAACTGTTTTGGCACATTCACTTTTTGTGAGAGGCGCTAATGTTTCTTTTGGAATAAGCGTGTTTTCAAGCTCTTTGCTGTTGGGGGCGGTAAAGGTAATGATATCACCAGGTTTTAATGTTTTTAATCGTTCTGGTGTGAGATCATCTTTGCTACCAATGATGTAAGTTCCTTGCATATCGAGTATAAAACTTTCTGAATAACAACCTTTATAAGTTCCTATATAGGTTTCTCCTGCCTTTGTTGCCATAACAAGGCGATCATCCACGTTGCGTCCCGTATTGTTTATGTGGTCCATAAATTCTTTTAAAAGACGTATTTTGGGGGGATTGGAGATATCCTCAAAAAGATCTTTCAACAGTTGTGTATTGCTATATTGCATTGCTTCGCTACAGGCAGCCATCATACGTTTTTGTGTGACAAGCGAAAAGTCAAGCTGATGTCCTGCAGCTTTGGCAAGATTTTCAAAAAAGACTTGTTCTGTGTGCTCATTGCCATCTATGAATGGGTGGATTTTGTGAAGAGAATAAAATAGACTCGTTGCTTCCTTGACAAATTCTTCGCGTGTTAAGCCTTGCAAATTGTTTTTTTCGGCAAGCGTTTGATCTAATTTTTGTAAGAGTTCAGGGATTTCTTCACCAGTTGCAAAATTATTGCCCCATTCCATTCTTTTCATTTCTGGCATGGCGGCAATGCTATCGTCTGTAAATGCGAAGGGGATATGACGCAGATGTCCAGCCCATACAAAGGTATTTTTAAACAATTGTTGGTGGATATGGCATAGATAAGTTGAATTAAAATATTCTGGCAGGGGTTCTGCACGCAGATTGATCATGGCTTTTTGCCTATCATGTGAGCATTTTTCCAGAAAGCGTTTTAAATCTGTTTCTCCATATCTATTTTTGAGAATTTGGGTACCAAGATAGATATAATTATGGGGTGAGGGAATTCCTTTTGTTTTTTCTTTTGCTTTTGGCATTGTTACATTCCTTATAATGTTACATTGTCTATGAGAGTGTGTTAAACTTTTTGTTTGAAAATCCCCCACGCATATTGTTTTGAGATGTTGAGACTTGGGTGAGGAAAAAATCCCTCAAATTCGTAGGTGTTTTTGAGTGTATCAATCTTTATCTTGGCACTTTTTTCTTTTACTGAGAGAGAATAGTTCATTTGGGTTGTTTTCATGCATATTGTCTTTTAATTTTTTTGTAGAAAAATTTTCCTATAAAAGCGGTGCCTTCAAAAGTTTCTTGATAGGATTCTCAAGGCATAGATATGATTGGTATTTATTATTTGGAGATGAGGAGAGTGCTTTATAAAGAAAATTGGCATTGGTAAGCACAGGCATAATACCATCATTCAAAGACTTTTCCCTATATTTTTCTTGTTGTATCAAGCGGGAATTCCTTCTTTATAGGCTTTTATGAGATAGAATCTCTGTTTTTATCCTTTGATGTTTTTGTTTTGATGCATGACCTCCATTGGAGGGTGTTTTTTAGTTTTTCTGTGCTTTTGGGGCAAAACGGTTTTTTGCAGCTGCGGCTAACATTTCTTTTCTTCTGAAATAGATGGCGCGACCACATCGCAAAGGGGGTTGTCCTTGCATAAGAATAATTTGTTCATCTTGACGCATTTCTTGAATAATCTCGTGGGGTAAAATGAGAGCTCTTTGTTGGTAATTGATGTTGTAAGAACTTTTTCCTAAAGATAAACCTCTTGATTTGCTCGTTCCGGTGACTTCAACGGTCATTTGACCACAGCGTTCTGAAATGTCTTTAGCTGTTTGAAGGTCTTTAATGGCCGCATAACTGACAAAGGAGCAGCTTTCAAACCATGAACGTGCTCCTGCTTCGCCAAAGTGATTGACCAACTGACCCGTGGATTGATAAAAGAGCATCAAGGATGTGCCGTATTTACGTCCACGATCGCGGGCTTCTTCTAAAATATTCATATAGCCTAGAAGATCAACTTCATCTAAGACGAATAAAACACGCTTTTTATAGTTACCGTCTGCTGTAACCATGGCATTGAGAAAGGCGCCAATAATCACACGTCCAATAGCTGGATAACTGTTTAAAATGCTTGCGGGGAGATTGAGAAAAACATCTGTATTGCCATTGGCAATATCTGAGGAAAAAAAATCATCTCCGCAGACAAGATCTGCATAATTGGATAAAGAAAGCCATTGGGTGTCTTTTGAGGCGGTTGTATAGACTCCTGAAAAGGTTTGCTCTGCCATTTCTGTAAAAATACCCACCATTTCACGAATAAAAGGAGAAGGTGTTGTTTCTTGAATCATGCGCAATTGATTAACAACAGCTGTCTCTGATTGAGAGAGAATTCCACGCAAAGTTTTTAAATTGCGCTCGCTGTCTTCATATTCGTCAGAAAATATGACATGGGCAAGAAGAGCGGTTAAAAGATTATGGGCTTGTGTTGAGAAATATTCCGCTGAAGAATTGTCTGATTTTTTATCTGTGAGAAGCAATTTGGAAAAGCTAACAATATTTGCTTCACGTTGTGTGCGTGGTACGCTATCATCTAAAAGCCAGTCGATAACATTAAAATTTTTTGTTAACAATGAATTGGGATCGAGAACAATAACATTTCTATTTCCCATTTTTTGACGCGCAAATTTGACCATTGGGGCAACTTCTGTTGAAGGATCAAGACAAATAATAGACCCTGGATAGGTTAAACACGTGGGAACTACTGTACTTGTGGTTTTATAGCCACCAGAACCAGCAAAAAAGATCATATGGGTTGAACCAAAATCAAGATTAAAGGTCAGCAAAGGGGCTGTTCCACCCTTTCCCCATGTTGTTTTATTGCCAGGTGCAAAGGGAACTTTGCACACATTATCTTGATCAACGCGGTATCTTTCACCCACAACAATTTGCCCATTGGCAGGAAAGATTTTTGCTGCCTCTCTTAAATTCATCCATGATGCTTCACCAAAAACACCTTTTTTTGCACGCTTGACCTTATTTTTAGGTGGAGAGGTTGTTATGAATTGAATGAGGGACAAAAAAACACCAATGATGATGCCAAAGACAACCATGGGATCCATAAATTGAAGAGCGTAGCTCCACGTTATTCCTTGTTGTCCAACATAGGGACTTAAGCGTTTTATTTCACCACCAATATAGTAAAGAGAAGTCATTCCAAAAAAGACAATGGAGACAAAAGTGATTATTCTACGCAGGTGCAGTTTTTGCGAGAGACTATAAAACAATGAAACAGTAGCCGTTAGTGCTAGGACTAATAAAGGTTCTGAACGAAGAGTCCAATAAATTTGATCGCTCTTTAGTCCATTTGTTATAAACAACAAAAAGTGAGGGACAAGGAATATTGTTAAAGCACCTAAAGCGATCGGTGTTAAAATGAGTACCATTTGTGTTTTGGTATATTTCATTGTATTTTACTTTCAATTCTGTCAGAATATGTTGCGAAATGCTCTTTTCCAGGTGTGTGATATGAACTCTCATCTCTTTTTGCAAAGGTGCAGATAACGCCAGACAGTTTTTGCTTATGAGCCTTTCTCATTAAGGAGGAAGGTTTTATCTATTCTTAGCAGGCCATAGCAAATGCTTGGGAACGATGCATTGTGCATATTTGTGCTCGTTGATGTACTTCTTTGGTTTGCTTAATAATTTCTGTAATTTGCCTAGCTTTACTTTCTGATACACCAATACTTTGAGCCAATGTTTCATACTCATTATTTTTGACTGCTTTATGTTCATTTTGTGAGAGACGGGTATTGATGTTTTTTACAAAGTCGGTAAGCTCTTTTTGCAGTGAAGGATTTTTTGCTAAAGCTTCTTGCTGTAATTCTTTTGGCAAGGTGAAGAGGTCTTGCAAGCTTTGACTTGGCATTTCTACTGTGGTTGCACGGCGCTTCTGTTCTGTTGCATGTTCTTGCGTAATTTCCTTCCCAGCATGTCTCACTGCATGGGCAAAATTTGCAACGGCAGTACAGAGCATCTCAAGATGATTTTTAGCGTTTGCGCGTGCCTGATTTTGTAGTCCACATAAACTGAAACCGGCAAGATGAGAAATAGAGTATGGTGCTCTTTCAATCTGGTTGGCGAGCTGCTGGCCTAAGCTTGGATTTTTGATGATCTCTACCATCTGTTTGTCTAATATTTTTTCGTTACCATAAACAATTTTTGACAATTTCTGGATTTGTTTTAAGCTTGTGTGGACGCAAGAATCTTCAGCAATCATTTCGGCTTTTTCATTTTCTGTCAAAGGGGCTAATCTCTCTTCTGGAATGAGAATACTTTCAAGCTCTTTTGTTTTTGGGACTGTAAAGGTAAATTTGTCACCGGGTTTTAATGTTTTGAGTTGTTCTGGCGTGAGCTGTTCTTTATTGCCGATGATGTAAGCACCTTTCACATTGAAAGCAAAGCTATCATAACCAGCACCCCTATAGATGCCTGTGTAGGTTTCACCTTCTTTTGCAACCATAACAGGACGATTATTAACATTGCGCCCAAGTTCTTTCATGTTACTCATGAATTCCTTTAAAAGAAGTATTTTATTGGGATTAGAGATATCTTCAAACAGATGCTGCATTGGCTCTAGGTTCCCATTTTCTGCTACAGCAACACTGGCGAGCATCATGCGTTCTTTTGTAACAAGTGAAAAGTCAAGCTGATGCCCTGCGGCTTTGGCGAGATTTTCAAAAAAGACCCGTTGTGTACGTCCATTGCCTTCTCTAAAAGGATGAAGTTGGTTAAGGGCGTTAAATAAGCTTATTGCTTCAGCGTTAAATTTCTCACGCGTTAAGCCTTGCAAATTATCTTTTTCGGCAAGCGTTTGATCTAATTTTTGTAAACCGTCTTGGATTTCATCGCCGAGTGCAAAAGGATTTTCCCATCCTGTTCTTTTCATTTCGGGCATGGCGGCTATGGTACCATCTTCAAATGTAAAGGGGAGATGGCGCAGATATCCAGCCCATTCAAAGGTATTTTTAAATAAGTGGTGATGTATAGAGCATAGATAGGAGCTATCAAACTTTTCTGGTACGGGGGATTCACGCAGATTAACCATCGCTTCTGCTGTATCCTGTGAGCATTTATCCAGAAAGGATTTTAAGTCTTTTATTCCATATTTATTTTTGAGTGTTGTGGTGTTTGGGTAGACATAATGATGGGGAGAAACTGTCTGTATATTTTTTGTCTTTGCTTTTGGCATCGCAGCTTCCTTATAATTTTACGTTGTCCATACGAGTGTTAAATTCTCGAGTGAAATGTCCCCTTTGCATATCCTTCTAGAATTTTTAGCGTTTTGGAGTGAAGCTTTACATCCTCTATTGCATGGGTGCTGATGGTTGCGTCAACGGCTTCACGGCGTTTTTTTAAATCTTCCATTGTTATTGATAAAAGATTTTCTCTAATTTTTATTGTTTGGGTTTTCATGCATTTTTCCTTTTATGGCCAATTATTGCTTTAAAAGATTCTTCGGCAGCCGGTGTGATTTTCTTTTAGTCACCTCCAAAGATGTTTCGTTGTTTGAAGGGGTCATAATAAATTTCTGTGACCTTAAACTTTCCTTCAACCCGTTTGCATTGGATGATGATATCAATCATTGAAATCAACAGTCCTCGAATATCATCACGCTCTAAATCACCCCCTCCATCACTTTCTTTGACCAAAAGGGTCATTTGCTCAAAGGCAGCAAGGGCCGTTGATGCATGAACCGTCGTAATGGAACCTGGATGGCCTGAATTGACATTGCGGATATAATAAAAGGCTGTACCATCTCGAAGTTCTTGCAAAAGAATACGGTCAGGACGCATCCGTAAAGATGATTCAAGCAATTCTTTGGGACCAACGGAGGCTAAGCCTTGTCCATCTTTTGAATAGAGCATCGAGACATGATTAGGATGCGGTATCAGCAATTCTTGTGTGTCTTCAATGGTGATAATACGTTCTTCTTGAGGAATTTTGGCGATTAATGCTTTTGATAATGTTGTTTTACCTGAACCGGTTTTTCCCGCAATTAAAATATTTTTCTGGCATTTTACAGCTTGATTTAAAAAGGAGACAAAGTCTTTATTACAGTAGGCATTGGCTAAGTTATGCTCGATGATTTTGAGTTCATTAAAACGAGAAAGATAATTATTCAATGGCGTGAAAGATACCTGCTCACAGAGCGAGAAGAGTCCTTTATTTGCGAGTTCTTCGAGAGAAAAACTCTGCGATGATGGTTTACGAATTGTCATACTAATCGTGTCTTTTTCGACAGCTGGCGGAATGACAATCTGAATGCGTTCATTGCCTGGTAGAGTGGCAGATAATATTGGGTTTTTGTCCGATATGTTTTGCTTGGAATAGGACGCGACAACTTTCGCAATACCCATAAGCTCATTAAAAGAGAGAGTTGGTACTTCTATTGTTTTCCAGCCATCAAATCCTTCAGTCATTACTTGATAGGGACGATTGATAACAATTTCAAAAAGACTATCATCTTTCAAAAAAGCACTGATGGGTTCAAGTTTTGTGAGAACAATCGCGACAGTTTCATTATTCATGGTATGTAAGTTGTGGTTCATTTTAAAGGTATCGTAGAATTTTTGTAAAAGTTTTTTGAAACAGCTCGATGGATAATCTGTTTTTTGTTTTCGATGACTTTCAATTTATAAACACTGGAAAAATCTAAATCGCGGGCAACAAAAATATTCACCATTTCTCCTTGGTTTTTGGATAATGTTGGAGGAATATTGGCGTAATTTTCTACGACAATATTTGCAATATGTTGTCCTGAAGAGAGTGTTTCAGTTTCTTCTTTCTCTTGTTTTTTTGATAAACGTTTATTGGCATAGTGTGTTGCATCTTTTATTAGTGATACAAGAAGTGCAGATCCAATCCGCTCCAACCAATGATTATCAATGTCTCCATCCATACCAGAACGCCCTAAAGCATCTGTTGCAGGTGAAGCTAAGGATATAATGATACCATTAGGGGTTTTTGCTCTATTCCATAGCACAAAGAGACGTGTTTGGCCTTTTTTCAAGCCAGCGCGATATTCACCAACAATTTGGGTGCCTTTATCAAGAAGAACAACACGACCATTGTCTGATAAGATATCTCTGGAGACGATACAACTGGCAAAACCTTGTTGATCACTGTTGATGGCTGTTTCTAAGATACAAGGGATAGAAGTTCCCATCGTGATGATGTAGTTTCGATTGCCAAGGGTTGAAGCGCGAATACCTTCAAGCACTGTGGGTTTGAGAAGATGATTAAAACGTTGTGTCGTTTCATCAGGTTTGTTTTCAAGTTGGTGAGGCAAAGCGCCATTATTTGTTTGTGAATCTATTTTGCTTTGTTGTGTATGCGCATAAGCTAATACAGGAGCACGTTGCGCTGCTTCCAACAGTGGATCATTAGAATTTGATTGATTGATGGTTGGTGTTGGTAGCTCGATTTGTGGCAACAGAGCGTTCTTTCGTTGAGATTGTTCAAGGGGGGGAGGGGTCGGCTTTGCAGGGTGGAAAAGTTCTGTTTGTTTGATAAATTTTTCTTCTTTTGAAGATTCAACCGGTTGTTTTTTTTCTGTGACAAGTGTTGAATAGGCTAAATAAAGACAGACACTAAAAAGAATAACAAGAGCGACTGCTTTCCCTACATTGCTCTGTTGGCTTTTTCCCTGAGCATTTTTTATTGTATCGCGATCATTAATGTTTTTTTCATCCACGGTGTTATTCATGGCTGCTTCCTATGTTCACTTTACGTTGTACAGATGGTGATGTCGTACCCGTTTCAGGGTTAATTCCTTCTGGTACGAACCTTTTATTAAAAATGCACAATACTTCGTTCCCACGCCGTAGTGTGAATTGTGCAGATGTTGCATGGACAATAACCTTGTTGCCTTTAATCGATTTGGGAATAAGGGCCTCTTGCCCATCAGGCGATACAATGTAAATGGCAGGGATTTCAATGTTGCCTAAAAAGATAAAGGTTGTTGTTTTCCCATTATCATAGACAGAAGCAGGTTCAATGAGGGGAGAGCCTTGGGCTTCATAAGCCCAATTGCGTGGTCCAAAATCTTCATGGATATTTAAAATATCATTGACAAAGTTTTCTTCACGTTGTTTTTCTTTTTCTGCTTCGGCTAATTTCTTACGTAAGGCTTCATCTTCTGGATAACGAAACTTTACCAAAAAATACGTCTCATTGCCGGCTGAAACATCGCCTTCACGGACTTGTAGCTCAAATTGATAAGAGCGTTGTGTTCCATCTTGGCGGCTTGTGACAATTTGTAAATTGGTTACAGGTTGGACTTCACGTGGTTTGAGAAAAACAAAGTGTCCAGCCGGTGCAACTTGCCAAGCAACCGAATTTCCAATTCCTACATAGGTCACTTCTTCATCAACGGCAAATTCTAGTTGAACCGAAGAGCGAATGGAGCCAATAATTTGTACGACATTGTAGGGGTCATAATTGACAAATCTGATGCGGTTATCTTTACGTGCGCTAATAGGCGCTGTTTCCGCAAATGAGAGGACTGTGTGAAAGCTGAGAGTGATCGTAAAAATTAAAGAGATTGTTTGTAAAAGTCTGATCATTTTATCACCTCTGGATCAGATCTATATTCCGATACTTGAAAACCAAGGGGGTTGATAAGACGATCAGACGTTGAAATGTGTGCGTTTACGTAGGAAAAATTTAAGATTGAAATCCAATGGGAAATATTTTCTTTTTCATTCAAGTCTCTGATCGTTTTATAGTAACGAACTTGGATAAGATTTTTGCTTATAAAAGAGATTGATTTGATTGTGACGGTAGCAATCATGTTCTGATAAATATTTTGCGGACTTTCTGGATTATTGCCCGCGTACCATTTTGCAAAACGGTTTTGTTCTTTGGGAGAAGATAAAAGAGAAACTAAGCGAAAATTATTTTCTGCTTCTGATGCTTGAAAACCTTCACGGGCACGAACATATTGGCTAGCAAAATAACGCGTTATCGCTTCATCATAGTCGTTAGGGGATTCTTTGAGGGCACTTACAGTATCAATAATGCCTGTTGAGTTATCAACGCGGATAACAAAAGGCTCTACTGTTTTCAAAGGCGTCAAAGCGGCGACAGCTAAAGCTAGCGCAATCGTCATCAATCCCAAAAGTACTGTTAAAGCCATGGAAATTTTCATTCGCACACGCATGCTATGCATGCGGTCAATGTCAAATGAACGCGCTTCTTTTATATATTCTTCAAGGGCATCACTTTTCACGCGTAACCTCCACAGTTTTATCAGATTGTGCTTCATGAATAATTGGCTTTAATAAAGCTGAATTGGCTGTTGCTTTTTCACTTTCCAAAGTATTGAGAATGATGGGAGTGGTAACAGGCTTTACGCTTTTTCCTGGATGGACAACGTTTTTATTGTCCCAATTCCACTTATCTTTATTTAAAGCACGTGTATGTTTGCCATTACAGCGTGGTGGTTTTTTGGGGCCACTCAAAGAGGTGCAACCAGTAAGAGCGATTGTTAGGACCATAACAAAAGTTATTTTTCGTTTCATTTTTTGAACTCACAAATATCTTGGAATACAATGCATGAGAGTTTTTATTCTGGACACTTTTACAAGTCTATGTGATGCAAGACTTTGATTGATTTTGTTGTAAGAGCCAAGATGTTAGGACTTATCAGGAACAGGATCATGGTACGTGCGCCAAAGGGTGCACGCAAAGCAAAAACAAAAATACTTATTCTTTATAAAGAGGTGCTTTATCTTAAAACCGACCACGACCACCTCCGGAGCTTCCTGCTTTTGCTGCTGCGCCTGCCGCACCTCTAGCAGCGTTACCGGCAGCACCTGAGATTTGTAAAGTAGCACTTTTTACTGCATTACCACTCGCTCTTGCACCATTTGAAAGCATTGTAAAAATCTGTCCTCCTGAAGAGACACCAGCGTTAAAGTATGGTCCGCCAGAGGCCAGGGCTGTTGCAATACCGGGAAGAGCACGGAAGATAATAACCCCTATGATCGAAATGATGATGACAGGGGGAAAAAGAACGTAAATTGATTCATATGAAATGCTGAGAACCTGTAGAATAACTTGGCATATAATTGTTCCAAGCATGATTACGAGAACTTGTAAAATGGTAAAATTGATCAAGGTTGTAATCCATGCATCGGAGTATTTTCGCGTTGCATTGAACAAATACAAACTAATGAACAGAGGTCCAAGACCTATAATCATGACCAGTGCAACTTGTGCAAACATTTGCACAATAAAACCACCTATACAAAAAAGAATAACGGCGAGAAGCATGATAGAACCAAGAAGACCCACAAGGATCTTTTCAAAAAACCAAGCATTGTATAAGACTTCTTGATAGCGCGAACTTGCCTTTAACAAAATATAATCAAAAACATTGGAGCTTGTTGGATTACTGTTCAGCGCATTCCCAATAGCGTTGGATAAATCATTGAAGAAAATATCCTTGACATATGTATTAAATGTATCCGCATTCGTTGCCATTGTTGTGACAACAACAATTTTAACAACATTATTGAGAAGACTATGCATCGAAAGCGCAACGCGACCTGTCATAACATTATAGCCATAAAGAAAGATAAAAATGATTGCGGCGAGATTTAAGGGCGCTGAAATAGCAGAAGACAGCCCACTCACCGTTGTATCCATCACATTATCAAGGGGTTTTAAAATATACCCAGAAACGGTTTCAAAGGGAGAAAAACTAAAGTCTGACATTTGTACTCGTACTTTCAAGTTTTTCTTTTAATTCTTTTTCTTTTTCTTTTAATTGGGCCTCAAGATATTTATGTTTTTTTTGTTCCTTTTCTTCACGTAGCTCATCTTTTGTCTTCGTATCTCTTGCTTGAATCATATCAAGAGACTGAAGTTTTAAAGAACTTACTTGAAGACCTGCTTGAAGAAGAGAAAGCTTTACTTGAAGATCTTGCCGAAGAGCTTGCAATTCTTCAGGTTTTATGTCTTTTTGTGATTTAAGTTGTTCAAGCTGATTATTTATGTCTTTGATTTTATTTGCAGTTTCAGTTGTGCTTTTATAAATGTTTTCAGCTGTTTCTGATTTTGCAGCATCTAATTTTTGTGTGTTCTCGAGTGCTTGTTTATAATATTCATCCACATCGAGTGTTGTTTGCGCTATTGCATGAGGCATAAAAGAAAAGGATAACAGTGTAACTAAGCCATATTTTTTCATTGATTTTTTCTCCTTTGATAAAATATGGGCAGCCATTTATCAGGGTCAGCTCCATATTCATTGATAATTTCATTCATGAGTTCAATGTTTTTTGTTGTGCCGCTTAAAACGGCGATCTCATCATTCATTCCACGTAAGTTAAGTTCTGCAACGACGGAACTTTGTCCTTGTTTGATGAGAAAACGACGGGATTCCCTGCTTAATTCTGACTGTATCAGTTCAAATTCACGCTCAGTAAGTTTGAAAGCTTCGACATAATCATTGTAATTTGCTTTTTGATTTGGAAAAAATATTTGGGTGGGGCATTGCTCAATAATTGTGTGTGCGATTGTTGAGTTCAAAGCATCTTTAGGGCTTTGTGTTGCAAAGAGCATTAAGCCATTTTGTTTACGGATTGTTTTTAGCCGATCTTGCGCAAAAGCTTTGAATGAATCATCTTCTAAAGCTTTCCAGAATTCATCAATGACGATAATGATACGTCGCCCATCAATCAAATCAAGAATGCGGTGAAAAAGATACATCATTAAGGGGCGCCGAATTTCTTCATTATCTAAGAAATCGGTCATGTCATATCCAATGAACTGCTCATTTAAATTGAGATCATCTTGATCATTATCAAAAACCCATCCTAAATCATTGCCTCTAATCCAGCGTTGCAGCCGCATGGCAACCCCTTCTTTGGATGTGTTGTCAAAAAACAGTTGAAGGGCACCAAGAGAGCGCTGGGTTGGGGGTAAGTTTTCCAAGGAATCAATGGCTTTGGCGATATCTTGTCGCTCTTCTTCTGTTACGATTTGCCCTTCAGCGGTCACCAGCTTTAAGATCCAATTACGAAGAAAAATTTTATTTTTTTCGGTGTATTCCATACCCTTTAAGGGAGCAATCCCCGTGGAGTGTCCATTTTTTAAAGGTTTATATTTTCCTCCTCCAGCCCGTACAAAAATCTCTGCTCCTTGATCTTTATCAAAAAAAACCATTGTTGGATTGTGTTTTTGTAATTGTGCAAGAAGAAAATTAACAATCACTGTTTTACCAGAGCCCGATGGACCACAAACAAAAGTATTCCCAAGATCGCCATAATGAAAATTAAAATAGTAAGGTGAACCAGCCTGTGTTTTTAGCAATGCGACAGCAGCTCCCCAAACATTATCGTTCAGTTTGCCAACAGGGAAAGAATGGAAGGGCGATAAAGCAGCAAAGTTTCTGCTAGTAATGGCGCCTGAACGCGCACGATAGCTAAAGTTTCCAGGAAGTTGTGCCCACCATGCTGCTTCCAATCCTAAATCTTCTCTGGCAATCACGGCTCCCCCATTGGTTAAATGGGAACGTGCTTTTGATAAGTTTTCAGACAATATTTTGGGATGATCAGCAAAAACAGCTAAAGAAATGTGGTGTTCTCCCAAAACAAAACGGTTTGATTCTAAATCATCCAGCGCTTCATCCAATGCATCAATTTGTGAGCTAGCACGGTCAGCTGCATTGATCATTTGATTTTGTTTGCGGCTCATAATCGCACTGGCGGCTGCCTTACTTTTAAAGACAAAGGATTGTGTTAAGATGAATTCAAATGGCACCGTAAGCAGACCATCAGTCATACCTGGGCGTGTTTTAGAAGGATACTCTTTCCATCCAAACATGCCCACAAAGCGTTCATTGCTTTCATGGCGAATTTCGATAATTTCTTTCCCAAAAATAACACGATCCGAGTAAATTGTTGAAGCAATAGTTCCAAATGTGAGAGGAATACGCTCACGTCTTCCCCCCACTAGTTGATGGAGAAATTCACTTTGTTCGGCAAATAAAAGTCCTTCATGTTCATAGATTGATAGTAGACGGACTTCATACTCTTCCAAACCTTGCATAAGATCTTGACTTAACTCTTCGAGTTTACGAATAGCTTCCTCATCGGGTTCAGATTGTGTTTTCTTCGCTTTGCTCAAGCGCTGAAAAAATGAAGCTAGTTTTTCGGTTTTATCCGCTGCGGGATTCCAAAGCAGTGAAATAAACAGATCATTTCGATACAGTTCTTGCGAAACCATTTTCTTTTTATATTTTTCATCTAATGTTGTTGCAAAAGATGAAAGAAAATGACCTTCTGGGTATATCGTTTCACGGCGGCGGATGATGTGAGAATATAAAGCAAGCCTTTCGTCTGCGATATTTTTTAAAAGAGTGTTTAATTGGTTGTGTAAAGAATTTAATTGATCAATATCCGCAGTGTCAAAATTTATACCCTCAACAGCCATCACAACCATTAAACAGCGTGAATTTAAAGCAATGACATGTTGGTTGATGTAGCGTATATAGGGAATATATTCTTCAGGTAAAGTTTCCCGTTTCATGATTGACATCTGTTTCACCGGTTTCGTCCCTTTAGCTTAGTTCCTTATACGTGCGGACAAGGCGTAAAGGGGAGGTAGAACTTCCTCCCCATCGGTTGAGGTTTTTTTGTTTTCCTCGGGTATTGAGCCATGCAAATAATACGCGAAATTGGTTGTGGTCATACTTTGTCACTTCTCGCAAAATAAAATGCATCCCAATCCCAAAACCAAACATGGTAAAATCACTGGTCAAAATGAAAAGAATAGATGTCGCCATAACATTGAGCGCCATCGCTTCCATCGTAACACCGGCAAACATGGCCGGGCGCGTACAGGCAAGGAAGAGAGTATCTTCGTTCATTTATGTTGTGCCTGCTAATTTAGTGACGAGAGTAGGGGCGCCAAAAACAATAGCAATCCCTAGAACACAATAAGCTGCTTTGCGTAAATCAATAAAGCCGTACATCCAGCCAATCCCCACAGCAGCAACACATATAATAGCAATGAGCCTTGCCGTCCCACCCGTCATCATTGTGACAATGTTACCTAAAACACCATCAAGATTTCCCAGACCACCTCCACTAGGAGCAGAAGAAGCATAAGAAGGATCTGATACAAGCACTGCTGTAAAAAGCAGCATGGTCACGATAAAAATGATGTTTTGGAATCTATTATCTGTCATTTTACCTCTCTTTAACAAACAATATTTGTTCATCTATCGACATTCCATTACCTCTAACAACTGGAGAATTCTGTTATTTTATGACAGTCTAAACTCCTCATTTTCTTGTTTTAAAAGTTTTGATAGCGGATCTCTTCACTCTCAAACTTTTCTTCTTAAAGAGACAGAAGTCTTCTCAAATTGAAATTGTGTTATATGAAAATGGCAATTTTAAGTTTTCTATTGGTAAAAATAACAATATTAAAATAAAGAATATTATTCTTTACAAAATGTAGTTAATCTGCAACACTTATATTTGGATTTTTTTATTTAAAAACAAGGGGATTGCTGATAAATAATCTGAAAGGATAGAAAAAAACGAATTTTTTGAGTGAGCGTGTTGAGAGATGCTATTTAAATTAATTGTTATTATTTACATTATGGGGTCTATAGTGTGGGGACTAAGCCAATATAAAGATAAAATAGATTTCAGCATTCTTAAAACATTTGAGACGCAAGATATCCAAGATATTGTCGATCTCTATCGAGAAGAAAAAAAGTTGGGTAGACCTATCGCTAAACAGCAATTAGAAAAAAATGAACCAGCTCTCGATTTGCAGAAGAGTGTTTCATTAAATGATGTTGCAAATAATGCTGTTGTTTTTCATGGTAAGGCTTCTGTTACAAGTGGGGTTACATTTAAATTACTGACGCCTGCTGCACAATCTTGGCGCTCACATATCTCCCGTGATATTCATCTTTATGGTGTGGACACATGTGCACCCCGTCAAAAAGCAAGATTAAATGATCAAGAATGGCCCTGTGGTGTGGTTACAATGGCTTGGCTTGTCACCAAAACACTTGGGCAGGATTTATCCTGTAAACAGGCTTTGATGCACAATGGTGTTTATTATGCGCAATGTTTTGTTCAAGGGGTTGATTTAGCTGAGGCAGGTCTTACAGAAGGTATGTTGGTACTCTCAAAAGAGGGGAAAAATCCTATTCCAGTCCAGTATCATCATGCGGAAGAAAAAGCACGTGGCAACAAGATTGGTCTTTGGTCGAGTGATTTCACTGAACCTTTAAAATGGCGGCGAGATAATGGATCCTATAATCCCTTTGCTAGTCCATGATTGGTTTTAACGAACATATTTACTTAAATTTTTATAGAGAAAACTTTATCAATAAAATTGTACCAAATCGTAGAGCAAGTTTGAATAAACGGTGAGATTATTTTCGTTTTTGAAGTAAATGGATGATACATTCATGTTGAAGAGAGATTTGCTCTTAAAATAGCTTCTCTTATTGATGCGTTTTATAAAAGCAGGAAAATGTCATTGTTGGTGGCAAAGGGTTTTTGAGGGTTTGTGCTTGAAGGAGAATGTGAAAAGACAAAAAACACTCAAGAAATAGATTTCTAGAGCGAAATTGATAAAAATAAAAAATGAACAAATTTAAAAGTGGTGTAAGGTTTGATAGAAGGGATAGAGTATTTTACAATTGCTTAAAAGAATTCATAGCAAAAGTTTTTTTAATCAGAATTTTGTCTGTAGTATTAGATCAAGTCTGTTTATTTCTTACAAAAGTAATCAGTGTGGCATTTGTTGCAAAGCTTTCATATAAAATTATCTTCTTCTCAATACAGCCTTTCAAATGATGAATTAATTTCAAATATATTCTTACGAAGAAATCTTCGTAAAAATGATTTGCATCGTTGATATATTATGGGATGATTGTATTGAAGCATTAAATAAGGGGGGAACAATGACCAAAATATAAATAGGTAAAAGAAGGGGCTCGTACTTTTTTATTATGGCCTCATAGTTCATTGATCGCAATACTAACCATTATAATGTTCATAGATTATCCTACTGGATAGGGATAATTTTTATCACAGTCTCTATATTTGAAATTAGTTGGACAAAAGCTTTAGTCCGCTTTCTGATTTTATCATTTGTGGTCAGTTTTGGCTTTTTCCTTCTCATAGTATTTATGAAAAATTCATACAATGGTTGTCGTGAGCTCTTCTTGCGTTATTTTACTCAGAGTATTTGCTGTGAAAGCAAGCAAGTAATAGTAAGGCTGTATTCTCATATAGTGTGAAAATTAAAAATCCATTTAGGGGATGATGTTAACAAATAAGCTCTTTAAAGAGGGGTAAAATGAAAAAAATTATTTTATTATGCATGGCTCTATTATTCGTTGTGGGATGTGAAAAAACTTATAGTGTGGAAGATTTTAAGAAAGATGCAAAATTAAGAGAAGAATGGGGAAAGAAATGTTTTCTTTCAGGACTAGCTGTTCAGGAATCTAAAAATTGTCAAAATGTTCTCCAAGCAGATAATGAACTATTTTTCTCGCCAAAGCTTGATTCTACAGGTCGTGAACACGGCTTTTAATAGAAATATACACTCTACAATAAATTTTGATATATTAATGTCTCAATAAAGAAGTTACTATTCAAAGAATAATTGCTTCTTTAATTTTTATAGGTAGTAATCGTTATCATTTTTTAGATAATTGCCTCAAATTGTATTGGTCATTATGTTGTTTGTTTCAACTTTGTAAAATTGAGGATTATTCTCACGAGAGTATAGGATCGCGTTGTCTTATGATGGCATTGGTATCGCATTGAGACTTTAGAGGAAAGAACATGCTTTTAGGAATGTATAATGATACCAAGTCTTTATACAATAAATTCATTTATAATGATAATTTACTGTTTGTATGTTGAGTGAGAGTCCCGAATATCGTAAGATTCTCTCATTTCAAACCTGTTTATGTTGAAGCAATCAAAATCACTTTCTTGCATATCACAAGCGGGGTGAGTATGTGGATAGAATTTGTATAAGAAAGGACTAAAAATAGTTCTTATGAATCGTCTTAAGTGCCAAGAGCTGTTGCAACATTGGGAGCTGGCAAAGTTTGTGATGGTGCCGGGTTGCTTCCCCACAAGCGTAAAGATGGGGCTGCTCAATGAATTTACCGTTATACCATTCATGGGCATTGTCGCGAAGTGGGCTTGGGTACTTTAAGAGATGTTTTTTTAAACAAGTCTATGAATTGGAAATTGGGTGGTGTTCTATTTTACGTGAGGGTTGTTACCCCATTAAAGAACGCGATAAACAAAAGCGTGAGGCAATAAGCAATCTGCATTATTTAAAAGATATTGCTTTGGGTATTTTTGAAAGCCGTAAAGCTGAATTAAAAGGAGATGGGAAAGATGGTAAATGGTTTTCACCTTTATGCCTTTATAAGCAGGCATCTTACGAAAGTATATTAAATGCACATCGTTTAAAATTAATGGAGTGTCCACAGCGAAGAGGGGGCTACCCTTTATACGTATGAATGCTTGTCCTATTGTGCTGTAAAACACTATTGTTTGCGGTATGGTGATGTAAGACACAAAAATTTATGCATAGGCTGTTTTGATAAGAGAGTGTGATGAATATTCAAGGGAGGGCTTGTTTATATAATTTTGTGAAAGGAATCCTATGAAATTGAAAGCTGAGAAGGAGCTATTTTTGAGAAGGCGGATTGTTTATCAACCGGTTTGAGGAGGGAGCGTCCCTTGAGGTGTGGGGAGAAAGCCAAGAATAGGGCGTGTAGTACCCTATAGCTATGCTTTTAAAGCGTTTTAATTTTGATCACAAATTAAGTTTAAAATCGCTTTCTGCTTGACAGATGTGAGGACTCTAAAACTTTTTAAAAGCAAATATTCTTCTTTGTTCGAGGCGATTTCATCATAATGGTATGGGGTATTGTCTTTTTTGATGATATCAGTGTAAAAAAAGGCAAGTGGAACATTAAAAATATCGGAAATTTCCTTTAAACGTCCTGCGTTCACGCGATTTAAGCTTTTTTCATATTTCTGGATTTGTTGGAAAGTGATACCTAAATGATGCCCTAATGTTTTTTGATACATTTTTAGCATTTTTCGCCTAAAGCGAATCTTTTTGCCCACAAAAAGATCAATATTAAGATTTGGAGCTTGCATTTTTCCCCCACCGATTGCGAGCGCCCTCGCATGAGTATTCCGGGAGTTAAAAGTACTGAACTTAAATCAGCATTTTGCTTTTAGTGCGTCGACACACTTGGACATAGCAAAATCTCCCAGAATTCCGGGATACCCGAAAAGCGGGGTCAATTCATGTTTGAGTTTTCAGGCTTTTAATCCCTATTAGTCGTTGCGTATGCGACCAAGACACTTTCTGACTCATAAAGTAATTTTAGGAGATTGGCAATAAAAATAGTTTTTCTTGAGACGGATAAATTTTTTTAAATAGGAGGTTTTTTGCCTTTCAAACTTTTAAAGTTTTCTTACTAAACGCATGACATCAGATATGCATTTTACGAAGGTAAACCTTGGTTTTTAAGCTCAAGGCACCGCTTACGGTGTTGCTCTTAACCAATAACCAAAATGGCTTGTTTTGATACGTCTGAGATATCATGATGATAGGGGAAAGCTTTTATGAGTAAAGAGCCCTCATGCAAAATAAACTCAAAACATTATAGATCTGATTGTTGTATATTCACATGTTTGTTTTAGAAGATATTTCTCAATGTTAGCGCCTATTTTACAATGGTGCTTCGTAAAATATATAGTGTAAAAGCTTCTATGAATGGGATAAAAGCTATATTCCTATCTTTACTGAAAAAAAGATGCTCGGACGGCACATACTCTCCGCCAGTTCAAAATATTACGACAGTTTTTGCCTTTGAAAGGGAGCATAAGAGTTTTTCTCTCTTCACATGTTTTTATCTGTACGCTCTCTGCTTATAATGTGTAAGCGAATAGGTTTTGATTGATTCAATATAAACAAATTTGAAATGAGAAAATATATTGGGCTTTCTCATGATGCATGTTTTTAAGAGGGGGATACGTTTATTTTCTCAGTGAAGAATTTGAGTATTTTAGATAAAAAACTCTATCAACGTCGTTGTTGTTAGAATTAAAATTTTTATGAGAAAAATGAGCATTGGGGAATGATAAGCTTTTGCTATCAAGCATTTTAGAATTTTGCACAACTTAATGATAACTTAGTTATTTTATCATTTCTTATGATCTCTATAGACGATAAAAAGTTGGGATATGGTTTGAGAAAGCAGATGACACAAGTATTATCTTTCGGTAAGTAGTTTTGAAGTAAAAGACAGCTTTAAATGACAAATAGAGATAGGTGCACCATGAATGAACTTACCCATATTGAGACTATTATAGCGCATTATGATGCTGTTTTTTGTGATGTGTGGGGTGTTGTGCATAATGGTGTACATGCATTTGAACCAGCGTTGAAGGCGTTGTATAAAATCCGACAAATGGGAAAAACTGTCATTTTATTAACCAACTCCCCTCGGCTACGGGAAGATGTTGCTGCTCAATTACAAAGTATGAATGTTCATAGCGACTATTATGATGCCATTATCACCTCAGGGGATGTAACGCGCGATCTCATTCAGAATGCTCCACGTAAAGTTTTTTTCATTGGTTCACAACGTGATTTGGTGCTGTTTGAAGGGTTAGAGTGTGAATTTGTTGAAGAATGGGAGGCTTCTGTTGTCGTCTGTAGCGGTTTTCTTGAAGATTTTGACGAAGAACCCTCTGCTTATGAGGAGATGTTTCTTCGTATGCGGGCGCGGAATTTACCTTTTATTTGTGCGAACCCAGATGTGATTGTCCATTATGGAAATAAAGAATTTTGGTGCGCTGGTGCATTGGCTCGTCTTTACCAACAATTAGGAGGGGAAGTGCGCATTGCTGGAAAACCTCACGAGCCTATTTATGAATGTGCCTTTGAAAAACTTCAAAAAATACGGGGAACAGTAGAAAAAAGTCAAGTTTTAGCTATTGGTGATGGTCTTTTAACGGATATTAAGGGAGCGGCTCACTTTGGTCTTGATGCCCTTTATATTATGGGGGGGATTCATCATTATGATTATACGCAAAATGGTGTGGTTGATAAGCAAGCTTTGCATTCTTTTCTTGAACATCATGGTTATAAACCACAAGCAATCATGTGGGCACTTCAGTAATGACTAATTTTTTGCGTCTTCAGGGAATTCATATGTTTCCCTCGGCTTGGCGGGGAGCAGTGTTGGCACTTGGAAATTTTGATGGTGTTCATTGTGGGCATCAGGTGGTGTTGCAAAAAGCACTTGACTTTGCGCGGATAAAAAAGAAACCAGCCGTTGTTTTAACCTTTGAACCACATCCAAGAAGTTTTTTTCAACATTCAACTCCTGTCTATCGTTTGACAGAGGCAGCTGAAAAAGCTGAAATTTTTAAAACCCTTGGCTTTAATGGTGTGATTGAACAGCCCTTTGATGCACAGTTTGCCGCTCTTTCAGCGGACGAATTTATTAAGTCTTTTTTAAAGGAAGTTTTTGATGTTTCAGTTGTGGTGACAGGCGAAAATTTTCAATTTGGTCATCAGAAAAGTGGAAATGTACATCTTCTTTGCAAAAGGGGAGAGAAATATGGATTTGAGGTTGTGCAAGTTCCTTGCGTTGCTCGTCCTCAAGAATCACAATCTTTGATTATTTCCTCGAGTTTTATTCGGCAACTTCTCTCACAAGGGGAAGTGGACAAAGCAGCCCATTTGTTAGGGTATCACTATCGGATATGCTCCAATATTATTCAAGGTGAAAAACTTGGACGTCTTTTGGGATTTCCTACCGCTAATCAAATGTTGCCTCCCCAAGTTCGTTTGGCTCATGGTGTTTATGCGGTACGTTTGCGTCGTGCGAACGGTGTTTTGTATGATGGTGTTGCAAGCTTTGGTTGTCGTCCAACGGTTGTTAAGGATGGGGCGCCCCTTTTGGAAACCTATTTGTTTGACTTTAACGACGACCTTTATGGGGAAAACTGTACCGTTTCTTTTTTCCAGTTTTTGCGAGGACAAGAAAAGTTTGATGGACTTGAACCTTTGATTGCCCAAATGCATCGTGATGAAAAGAAAGCAAAAGAAATTTTAAAAACAGTACAACCATTATCAAAGTTGGACAGACTGCTTACTTTTAAAAATATGTTCTAAATTTATCTGAAAAAGAGAGAAAAGCTGTAAAAATAGCACTTAAAGTGATTATAATTACAAAGATATATTCCAAAACATCATGAAATATATGTTTTTTCCGTTGTTGAGAGGGAGAATCGAATATCTGAAGATCTGATTTTGGCATCATTTTTTTCAAAGTTCATTTGAGGGCTTTTATTATCATCCAAAAGTTTACGGCATGTTTCTTTCTGATCCGTTAAAATCCATGATGTAAGATGTAGTAAATGAATAAGTACCAAGAGTATTGGGCAATGATAATAAATTGTGAAAAGAGAGAAATGCTGTTTTTAAAATTGATGTTTTTTTATTTTAAAGTTTATTGCTTCTTTTTTCTGATTTGTCTTATTATGCCGTTTATACTATATCACCTTTTATAATGATATTTGGCTCAAGTAAAACTTTACGCATGTAGTATTTTTTATTCGTCGTATGATGAAAATTTTTAAGCAGGTTTTAGTTTGTCGAGTCTCGTAAAGTAGATCAATGGTCAGCAGCGGCTTTCGTGTTAACCAATCGCGTAAACGAGAATGAAGCCGATGAGAAAGGCTTTAAGTCTCGTTTCTCTCATATGTTGTGATAGGGAATTAACATTAAGGAGGCCGCGATTGATTACAGACAAAAGAAATCATTATGAGAAAGCAGGCGACCTTGTTTCATAATTTCTAATGCTTTTGATGATAAAGGCACAACTTTGTTGTCGTATCACGGTAGCTCTTGCATATTCTCAAGCTAAGAACTGTCTATATATCTTCATTTATCTTTCACAAATAAACGCATATATATAAAGCAAAGGGAAGCCAGTCCTGTAAGGATAAGCAAACGCAAAGACAATGGTATCATTGTTTTTTTTGATAGAAGGATTGGATAAAAGTTGAGGCATTTCTCCATTCCATTTTCGGTCTATTCGTGACTTTATGGCGTTATTCTTCTCATGTGTTGTTATTTGTAAATCAACATCCAATTCTAACGCAGGAGCATGTTTGAGACTAAGATTGAGACGGATAAGAGCTCTATTAGCTGTTTCTACCTTTGTTATCAAATGAGAGCGAGTGTATTGCGTATCTCTTGTTTGGGTAATTTCTAAAACCGATCTACATACTCATTATGGGAAAATATGAGGTTATAAAGGAGGAAATCCGTCTAGCGTACTCATATCTTTTAAATTCGACTTTGCTACTTTCAAAAGTGTCCAAAGTAATATCTCTTAAATAATGAAAATGAAGATGATGCACTGCCTCGGGTTTTTGTTTTTCTTGTTTTTTGAATAGGATAACATCCTTTATGTAAAAAATAGAAGCTCCAAACGGAATATACTTGTTTTGCTAATTTATGTGCTTGTTAAAAAAACATTTATGAATTCTCCCCATATCTATTTCACGATGGTATTCGTGAATGGTATAACGTAAAGTCCATGAAATATAATTACCTTTATATTTAATAAACTTCATTCACTTGAGTTGATTCAAAATGTTATTATGACCTTTGTATTTAAAGGGTTCATAAGAAGCATTTTTATTCCTTTTTTCCATTTCTTTTATTCAGATGCTTGTGTTGGGCAAGCAAATGGTTTTGATTGCTCCACAGTATGAACAAGCTGGAATGTGAGAGAATCTGATGATATTTTGGGCTTTTATTACAAGGTGTAAAGCGATATAAATATCTTTTAAATCGGTGTATTACTATATTGTAAAACGCTTTTTTTCAGAATTCGTCAATACTTGAGATATCATAGGGATAGAGGCTTGATAACAGTGGGCTTGTAGAGGGAAATTGCTTGGAAATTTTTTATTTTTTACGCGTTATTTCTTCATTATTTTGCAAAGGGCGTGCTTCTGAAGCAAGCATAATGGGAACGCCATCACGAATAGGATAGGCAAGTTTGGCTTTGTAAGAAACGAGCTCTTGTGTTTTTGGGTTGAAAGAGAGCGTGCCTTTTGTCATTGGGCAGACGAGCAATTCAAGCATTTTGGAATCTGTGGTCATTTTTTTCATGTTTGGACGTCCATTAGTTTAAACGGTAATCTGTTCCTGTTTGCTTCATGAGTGAGCGTTCTGTTAATGCAAGAAGAGTTTGGGCGCGACTTCTGATATCTGGAGCTTCAAGGAGAGCTTGTTTTTCTGCGGGTGTAAAGGGAATAAGAGCTGAAAAAGCATTAACCAATATAGGTGTAGGGGCTTCTATGATACTGCTCCAATTATATTCCATTTCATGGATGGTTAGATATTTTTCAACAACATCGAGTAAGCTTTCTCGATTGATGCTTTCTTCAATATCAAATTCTTGCAAGTCTTTTATGTTTGATTGGATGAGAGCTGTTCGATAGGATTTTGTGTTTTTCAATTCTTGTTCTAAAGTGAAGCGGCAAACACCTTGTAAGATAATGAACAGTTGTCCATTTCCTGTTTCACTGTAGTTTGTAATGCGCCCTATACAGCCTGTTTTATAAAGTTGTGTAGAGAAGCGATCTGTATCCGATGAAAGTGGTTGAATAATGCCCAATAGACGATCAGTTACCATAACATTTTCAATCATTTCAAGTGATTCTGGTTCAAAAATGTTAAGTGATAAAAAACCACCGGGTAGTAAGAGTGCACCTTCTAAAGGAAAAAGAGCAATTTGCTTTGGAAGATCATTTTCGCAATTGTAAGAGATATTACCAGCTTTCATGAGTATTTTGTCACCTTTGTTCGGTAGTTTTAGTCTGTAAATAGTCGCTATTTATGACACTATTGAGAAAGCAGAAAACCTACTTCTTGTGCATTAAAATCATACTTATAAAATATTTGAAGTCCTTATTCTCAAAAAGAATATGAAACCCTATCTTTAAGGTTGAACTGTGCGCGAAAGAATATTGCTTGCGATCTTTTTAGTGTGTGACGTTTTGCATGATTTTCAAGAGGTATTTTTGTTTATAGCTTTTGATTTTTGTCTTAAATTTCCTAAAATGTGTTCCTTGCAATTTTTGTAAGGTTCAAAAGGATAATATTATAAATCTTTTGAAGCAGCTTATGCAAGTTTTAAAATGAGAGTATTTTCATCACTTTACTAATGACAGTGTGATAAAGATAGGCTATAGGTTTAAATATGCTGGAAAGAGCGTTATCGTTTCTTTCATTCTTTTGCGGGAGAGTGCAGATTGCAAATTTTCGCATTGCCGCCGAAGGGGAAATAGCCCATAATCTCTCAGGCTTTAAGGACCGTAAAAGGAAGAAGGCAGATCTGGAAAGTCGGGAGAACCCGCGCCGAAGGTGTAAGCGGAAAATTTTTTCGCGAGTCTCTCAGGTTGATGACAGAGGGGGCAGAGACGACCATATTCTGTGGGCGTTAGCGCAGCTTTGGAGTTATTATGGGCACAGCACAAGAAACATCTTTTTTAAAAACACTTCCTTTATATGATTTGCATGAAAAAGCAGGAGCAAAATTTGGTGCTTTTGCGGGCTGGAACATGCCTTTAACTTATCCTCTTGGCGTTTTAAAAGAGCATCTTCATACGCGTGCACATGCAGGACTTTTTGATATTTCTCATATGAAATTGATTGCGGTTGAAGGGGCACAAGCCGTGGAATTTTTGTCCTATGCTTTTCCCATTGATGCAGCAGCTTTAAAGATTGGACACTCACGGTATAATTATTTGCTTAATGAGCAGGCTGGTATTCTTGATGATCTTATCATTACCCGTTTGGAAGAGGGCCGTTTTATGTTGGTCGCCAATGCTGGGAATGCACAGGCTGATTTTGTAGAATTGGAAAAGCGTGCGGTTGATTTTGAATGTCAAGTGATTGCCCTTGAAAGGGTATTGCTTGCGCTTCAAGGTCCTGAAGCGGCAGCTGTTCTTGCTGATGCGGATTTGCCAGGGAATGAATTGTTCTTTATGCAAGGATTCGAACCACAACAGGATTGGTTTATAACGCGTTCTGGTTATACGGGAGAGGATGGTTTTGAAATTGCTTTGCCTATAGGGCATGCGCATATGTTGGCTGAAAAATTGCTGAGTGATTCTCGTGTTGAGTGGATTGGACTTGCAGCACGCGATAGCTTGCGGTTGGAAGCAGGGCTGTGTTTGCATGGAAATGATATTACCCCTGATACGACACCTATTGATGCGGCTCTAACATGGGCTGTTCCTAAAAGTGTTCGAGAAAAAGCACAATTTTATGGTGCAAAGGCTTTTCTTGAAGCACTGCAAAAAGGACCTGCTCGTTGTCGTGTTGGATTAAAACCGCAAACGCGCCAACCTATTCGTGCCGGTGCGCTGCTTCTTGATGATCAAGGTAATGAGATTGGCGTTGTAACATCAGGTGGTTTTGGTCCTTCTTTTGAGGGGCCTGTCGCGATGGGTTACGTTCCTGTTGATTTTAAAGTTGAAGGAACACAAGTCTTTACAGAACTGCGAGGCAAAAAGATTGCACTATCAGTTCATTCTCTTCCCTTTGTTGAACAACGTTATTTTAAAGGATGATTTTTTATGTCTAAAACTTATTTTACACAAGACCATGAATGGCTTAGAGTTGAAGGACAAGTAGTGACTGTTGGGGTTACGCATTATGCGCAAGAGCAATTAGGGGATTTGGTTTTTGTTGATTTACCACAAAGTGGAACAAAACTTTCCAAAGGAGAGGCGGCGGCTGTTGTGGAATCAGTGAAGGCGGCTTCAGATGTTTATGCTCCTCTTGATGGTGAAGTGGTCGAAAGAAATGAAACATTGGCGGATAATCCTGAATTGGTAAATCAGAAAGCCGAAACAGAAGGCTGGTTATGGAAGATGACATTGCAAGATGAAACTCAACTGGACGAGTTGTTAGATGAAGATGCTTATAAGGCTTTGATTGGATGAGTACCATGATCGAGCGTTCTTTTTCTTCTCGACATATTGGGCTTCGTCCTGATGAAACACAAAAAATGCTTGATGTTTTAGAGCTTGATAGTGTTGAGACACTCATTTCTCAAGCTGTTCCACACTCTATCCATTTGGGACGTTTATTGAATCTTCCAGAGGCCGCTAGTGAAGGACAAGCCTTGGAAGAACTCTCCAAGATGATGGAGCGTAACCATGTGCATAAAAGTTTTATTGGGCAAGGATATCATGGAACTTATGTGCCTCCGGTTATTTTACGAAATCTGTTTGAAAATCCTGCTTGGTATACTGCTTATACGCCTTATCAAGCAGAAATTAGCCAGGGTCGTTTAGAGCTTTTGTTTTATTTTCAGACATTGGTTAGTGAACTAACAGGTTTGCCTGTTTCTGCTGCTTCCCTTCTTGATGAAGCAACTGCTTTAGCTGAAGCCAATGCCCTTGCTTTTCGCTCTTTCCGTGAGAAAAAAACAAAAATTTCTCTTCAGAGTCTTTTACATCCTCAAACTTTGAGTGTTGCGCAAACGCGTGCTGAAACACAAGGGATTCAGATTAGCCAAAATGGCGAAATTGATTCCGATACAGCGGCAATTGTTTTATCTTGGCCAGATACAAAAGGTTCTTTTCATGATTACAGTGAGATCATAAAAGAGGCAAAGGAAAAGGGAGCTTTAGTTATCGTTGTAGCTGATCCTTTAGCGCTTACCCTTCAGGAGCCACCTGCTCAATGGGGGGCAGATATCGTTGTTGGCTCTATGCAGCGTTATGGCGTTCCGATGGGATTTGGTGGTCCACATGCTGGTTACCTTGCTGTGAGTGATGCGTTAACGCGTCTTATTCCAGGGCGTATTGTTGGTCAATCCGTGGATACCAAAGGACGCGTTGGTTTTCGTTTGGCTTTGCAAACACGTGAACAACATATTCGGCGTGATAAAGCGACGTCAAATATTTGTACAGCGCAGGCTTTGTTGGCTAATATGGCAACCGCTTATGCTGTTTGGCATGGGCCAAAAGGCTTACAAGAAATTGCACAGCGAATTCATCATTTAACATGTCGTTTTGTTGCTGGTTTAGAAGCAGCAGGGGTTCATGTTGAAGGGAAAAGCTTTTTTGATTGTGTGAGTATTTCTGTTAAGGGAAAAGCGCGAGAGATTGCGCATCAAGCCAAAATAGGTGGGCGCCTTATTCGTGTTCTTGATGATGACACTATTGCAATCAATTTTGATGAATTATCAACAGAAGGAGATGCTGGTGCTTTAGCGCAGCTTTTTGGGGCACAATTAGGCGATAAGGCTTCTCCTCGACTCTTTGGAAAAAAACGGGAGGCTGCTTTTCTTTCTCAGCCTTTTTTTCATGCGGTTCATTCAGAGACAGATATGATGCGCTTTTTGCGTCGTTTAGCGGATAAGGATTTGGCGCTGGATCGCGCTATGATCCCTCTTGGTTCTTGTACAATGAAGCTTAATGCTGCGGCTGAATTAATGCCTGTAAGTTGGGCTAGTATGGCCAATATACACCCCTTTGTTTCACAAGAGGATGCAGCGGGATATTTGGAGATGATCAACCAGTTAAATGCGTGGTTGTGCGAAATTACAGGATTTGCGCAAGTTTCTTTTCAGCCAAATTCTGGTGCTCAAGGTGAATATGCTGGGCTTTTGGCTATCCGACGATATTACCAATCACGGGGAGAGCATCAACGTACAGTTTGTCTTATTCCTGCATCTGCGCATGGTACCAATCCAGCCTCGGCCCATATGGCAGGGATGGAAGTCGTTGTGGTAAAATGTTTAAGCGATGGTGATGTTGATGTAGACGATCTCAAGATGAAAGCGCAATTGCATAAAGATAAATTGGCTGCTCTTATGATTACTTATCCTTCAACCCATGGTGTTTACGAGGAAAGCATTAAGGAAATTTGTTCTATTATTCATGAAAATGGCGGACAAGTTTATTTTGATGGTGCTAATCTCAATGCCCTTGTGGGTCTTGCTCGTCCTGCGGATATTGGCGCTGATGTTTGTCATATGAATCTTCATAAAACATTTGCCATTCCCCACGGGGGGGGTGGTCCTGGTATGGGACCAATTGGTGTTGCAAAGCATCTCAAACCATTTTTACCAGGTCATGAACAGGATGGGACAACACATGCGGTTTCGGCTGCTCCTTATGGAAGTGCGTCTATCCTTGCGATTACATGGATGTATATTCGAATGATGGGGGCTGATGGCTTAAAATATGCAACACAAATAGCCATTTTAAATGCCAATTATATTGCTGCACGTCTTTCACCAGTTTATTCCATTCTTTATCGGGGCAAGCATGGGCGTGTTGCGCATGAATGTATTGTGGATACACGCGTGTTGAAAGAGCAGTATGGGGTGAGTGTTGATGATATTGCAAAACGTCTCATTGATTATGGATTCCATGCGCCCACGATGTCGTTTCCTGTTCCGGGAACTTTGATGATTGAGCCAACGGAATCAGAACCAAAAGCAGAGATTGATCGTTTTTGTGATGCTTTACTCTCTATTGCTGAAGAGGCTAAGAAAGTTGGTAGCGGGGTTTGGCCAAAAGACAATAATCCATTGGTGAATGCCCCCCATACAGTGGTAGATACTTTAGATGATGCTTGGGCACGACCCTATTCGCGACAAGAAGCTGCTTTTCCCAACAGTTTTCTTGATCCAGCCAATAAATATTGGCCTCCTGTATCGCGTATTGATAATGTTGCGGGAGACAGAATGCTTATTTGCTCGTGTCCGCCATTGGGAAATACCTATTAAACGAAAAATATATATTTAATTGGTTTATTTGCATGAACAAAAAAAGCCCACACATTTTGTGTGGGTTTTATGCTTATTGGTTCTGTTGCTATGGCGTTATTTGTCTGTTTTCTAGAATTTTGCATTGTTTTTTATAACATGAGCAAAATCGAAAAAGTTGACAAAAAAGCTGTGTTTTGTCGGCAATAGGTATGCTCTCCTTTGCCTTCTACCGTATGACATGGTTTTAGTGACTAGGCCATCGGTCTAGCCAGCTAATCATGTAAACGAGAGCGGAACCTATGAGGATAGGTCACGTCTGTTGCATGTGTTGTGATATACTACTCGTCACTAGGGTGACGACGACCGGTTGTAGAAAGAATAAAATCAATTTTAGTGTTTTTGATGATAAAGACACGCGAAACTCTGTTGTTGCATCTTTTCGAGTCAAAAATTGTCTAAATATTTCTCTTTAATCTGCTTTTTATAAATATGACGCAAAAATATATAAGAACATCTGTTAGAATGAGCAAACGCAAAGCCAAATGTATTATGGGTATTTTTTACAAGGTGTCTTATAAAAAGCCGGCACATCTTTCCACTTCATTGCAAGTCAGTTTGTGACTTTACGGCGCTGTTTTCCTAAGAGCTCGTGTGCTTTAGCTGTTTCCTGTAAATCAACATCCAAACTTAACGCAGCGAAATTTTTTGAGCCAGAGATTGAGAAAAAAGAGCTTTATGAGTAGTTCCTGCTTTTGTTTGTCAGATGAGGGCGAGGGAATTGCGTATTTTTGTTGACGTAACCTTTTAAACTGGAAGACAATCTAATTTTGGAAAAATGTAAAGCCGTAAAGATAAAAATCAATCCTCAGTTTATCATCTCCTTTTAATTCAGCTTTGCGGCTTTCAAAAGCATTTAAAGCAATGTTTTTTAATAATAGGGATTGCACATTGCTCCATGCTTTTATTTATTGTGTTCTTTAGTGGGGGCACGATCCTCATGTGAAACAGAACGCTCCAAAAAGAATATACTTGGGTTGTTAATTCAGATGTTTGTTTTAAAGACACATTTCGCTTCCAATCCCATTTCGCGACGGCGCTTGTGAGTGGAACGATAAATCTATTAAGAGCCCCCCAATCTTTACACTTCATAACGGAATAAGCCGGCACTATCATACATTTTGCCAGCGCTTAATGTTATAGCTCTTGGCACTATGGTTCATAAGAGGCATTAATCTTTTCTTAAATCATTTTTATCTACACATAATCCAGTTTGTGGTATGCAAGCGAATGATTTTAATTGGGAAATTAATTTTAAAAAATTTGTAGTAGATTCTTTTTTGTCAATTTATGGGGAAAGGTTAAGTTTTTGTATTTTAGATGAAAGCTACTTCCATAAAATAGTCCATCAACTTGTCTGTTTTGAGATTTCTGTGAATGTACGGTGTCTGTGACCATTCTGTGTGGTTGATTGTTGTAAAATCTTTTGTAAAAGCCCCTCAATTTTCTAAAATGATGATTTTTATCAATTTATTTCTTTATGGCTAAAGAGTCTTTATGTGTAAATGTATTTATAGCGTGGTCCAAGAGATGTTAGAATTTCATTGGGAAGGGTGTTGGCATCTACAGATACTTTTTCAAGTGTTTGATGGGGACCAATGAGTTCGATCCAGTCACCTGTTTGAGGTTTTTGTTCAAGATCGGTCGTATCTACAATAATGGAATCCATAGAAACCCGCCCAACCATGGGAAGTTTGTGCCCGTTGAAATAAACAGTTCCTTTATTCGAAAGAGCACGGAGCCAGCCGTCTGCGTAGCCTATAGAAATGGTTGCAAGAGTGCTTGGTCTGTTGGTTATAAAGCTTTCTGCATAACCAACAGGTGTATCTACATCAACAACACGGTTTTGAAGAACTTGAGCTTCAAGTTTTAAAACAGGTTTTAGAAGGGATGCGTGTTTTCCTGAGGGGGCGCTTCCGTAAAGTGCAATACCGGGGCGAACAAGATCAAAATAAAAATCTGATCCTAAAAAAATACCTCCAGAATTGGCAAAGGAAGCTCTACAGGTTGGTAGTTGCGCAAGGGCAGTTTTGAAAGAAGTTAATTGGGCATAATTTGATGGGTGGGTATCATCTTCTCCGTTAGCAAGATGACTGAGAATATATTTTATGTCTGCTTTTTCGAAAATTGTAGGGTGTTTGATGAGCTTTTGTAATTCTTTTTGATCAAGTCCTAATCGGTTCATATGGGTATCGATTTGAACAATTGCTGGAAATTTTTTATCTTTTTTTTGACAAATTTTTTGCCAATTTTCAATGGCATTCCAAGAGTTCAAAACCGGAACAATACCAGACTGTGCGACAAATTCTTCTGCTAAGTGTGGAAGTCCATTCAGAATGGCAATCATGACATTTGATGGTAAAATGCTTTTTAATTGGAGTGCTTCTCTGATTTGTGCGACAAAAAAAGTGCGACAACCAGCTTGATAAAGGGCAGGAGCAATTTTGTGAACGCCTAATCCATAAGCATTTGCTTTTACAACTGCTGAACATTCTGTTGGGGCTACACGTTTGGCTAAAGTGATATAATTGGCAACAATGGCACTGACATCAATGGTTGCGACAGCTGCATAGAGTGATGTATTTATTTCGTCATTAACGGAATTTTTCATTTTAGAATCTTATCTGTATTCGTGAAATACGCAGTTTTCTTTGGTTATTTTATAGAGGTTACTTATGAGAGATGAAAGATACGGTTTGCTATGGTCAAAATCATAAGAAGCCTATACTGCCATTAAAGTCGTTTTTTATGTAAAATGCTACTCTGGATATAAGAGATACTTTAGTTTTATTTGTGTTGTTATCAACATGGTGTTTTCTGATAATTTGTGAAGCATAGATTTTTATTTTTTTTATTTATTTTTAATTGAGGCTTCTTAAAAAAGAAAGCATAGTTTATTGTATTGTATCATTTTGAAGAGTGCAATGTTAGACTATTGTTGCTGGTATGATTGTTTTGATTAAATATTGCATTGGCTGCTTATTTAGAGAAGGTAAAATGATTAAATTAACCACGTTAAATCAATGCATTACAAGTTTTTACCATAAAGGGGAAGATCACTCATCTGTGTAATTTTGGATGTCATCTTATGCATTTAAAGTTACTTTTGTTAAATGGGAAAGAGTGTATAAACACTTTCTGATACATCAATAGCTGTTGATTTGGACATTATTTCTTTTCAAGATGAAGTGGGAATACGATATTTGCTTTTTATCGTTTGATTGGTTTTTAGTGAAATCAATTTGTCGATCATAGAAGGTGTTCGACTCATTTATTTATGGAAAGGGCAGTGTAAAAAGGTCAGTAAAGAAAACAATGGATGTAATGCCGAAAACTTTGTTGTGGAGTCGTGCGTTTATTGTTCAATCCACAGATGTTTTTTCTCTCTTAATTTTAAGGTTTTCGGTTATAAATTTTGCAAAGAGAATAAAGTGTTGTAGCGGTACACTGTATACTATGCATTATGTGTTAAAGTGGAAAAGAGTACCGTGATTGCTTAACACTCGATGTTTTTGTTTCTCTTTGAATATGATTTGTATTCACATTTTTTTCATTCGATTAATTTTGACATAAAAGTGTTAATCTTAAGGCTTTTGGTTTAAGAAAATTGTTGGCAGATGATTATACAAGGATTATATCACGTCAGGGATTCGAAATTTAATAGTCAATAAAGATATGGGGAAGAGTATGAATACGTCTGCTACCAATGTTCCGTCAAACATCAGCAGCGTTGCAAATTTTCCGATTCCTGCGAATGTATTCGCTCTTACTGTCCAAGAGGTTTTTCACTATACAGATCGATTATTTAAATTTCGCCTGAATCGTCCGGAAAGTTTTCGTTTTCGTTCAGGTGAATTTGTTATGATCGGTTTGCCAAATGCAGAAAAGCCAATTTATCGTGCTTATTCGATTGCAAGTCCTTTTTGGGATGAACAGCTTGAGTTTTTTTCGATAAAAGTTCCAGGAGGGCCATTAACCGAGCATCTCCAAAAAATTAAAATTGGTGATACAGTTCTCATGCGTAAAAAATCTACAGGAACGTTGGTTCTTGATGCTCTTATTCCTGGAAAACGTCTTTATCTTCTTTCAACTGGGACGGGGATTGCTCCTTTTGCAAGCCTTATTCGTGATCCTGACACTTATGAAAAATTTTCAGAAGTTGTCCTTATTCAAACAACGCGTGAAAAGAATGAGTTAATTTATGCAAAAGATCTTGTTTCTTCTTTGCAACAAGATCCACTCATTGGAGAGTATGCACAACAGTTGAGATTTTATCCTATGACGACTCGTGAACCTTCTGAGCATATGGGCCGTATTACGACTGTTATGGAAAGTGGAGATTTTTTTGAAACAACAGGCCTTCCTAAAATTCATCCTGATGAAGATCGGGTGATGATTTGTGGTTCCATGGCAATGTTAAAAGATTGCGCAAGGATGTGTGAAGGTTTTGGTCTTGTTGAAGGGGCTAACAATGCTCCTGCTACTTATGTTGTAGAGCGCGCTTTTGTGGAGTAATGAGTGGGAAAATTGGTGCTTTATCTTCTTTCAAACCGGTACGGGGTTTTTCCTTTTGCAAGCTTTATTCGTGATCCTGACATTTATGAAAAATTTGCAGAAGTTGTTCTTATTTAAATAACGCGAGAAAAGAATGGATTAATTTGTGCAAAAGATCTTGTTTCCTCTTTGCAACAAGATCCATTCATTGGAGAGTATGCACAACAGTTGAGATTTTATCCTATGACGACTCGTGAACCTTCTGAGCATATGGGCCGTATTACGACTGTTATGGAAAGTGGAGATTTTTTTGAAATAAGTGGCTTTGAAACAACAGGCCTTCCTAAAATTCACCCTGATGAAGATCGGGTGATGATTTGTGGTTCGATGGCAATGTTAAAAGATTGCGCAAGGATGTGTGAAGGTTTTAGTCTTGTTGAAGGGGCTAACAATGCTCCCGCTACTTATGTTGTAGAGCGCGCTTTTTTCGATAGAGAGGAGAGTTGTGTTGCAGTATGCGCTAATGCAGTAATCGAATCCCAATCACTTATTGCGATGAGCGGTTGGGGTGCTATCCAAGAACCACCAACGCAGAAGACATTGGGCAGTTGGAGCCATTGTATTGCACTTTTTTGTGTAATACCGCCTGTTGGGCAAAACCGGATATCAGAGAAGGGAGATGCTAAAGCTTCGATGAATGAAATACCTCCAGCAGCTTCAGCTGGGAAAAATTTAAGATATGAATAGCCTTTGTTTAATGCTTGCATGAGTTCACTTGGGGTCATTGCAGCGGGAAGAAGGGGAATTTCGCTATTTTTTGCACAATTGATTAATTCATTGGATAATCCGGGGCTTACAATAAACTTTGCGCCTGCTTGTTCGGCTTGCTCGTAGTGTATCGTGTTGAGAACTGTTCCAGCGCCAACGATTGCTTCAGGGACTTCTTGGGTAATTTTCTGAATTGCTTTGAGGGCATTTGGTGTTCGCAAGGTGATCTCAATTGTTTTTAATCCGCCTTTGACAAGAGCGCGTGCTAAGGGTACAGCACTTTGTAGATTATCAATGAGCAAAACAGGTATAACAGTTTGTCCTTGGAGATATGATAAAAGCTTTTCTCTTTTTTGGCACATGATATTTTTTCTTCTTGGAGATGATATTATTTGTATCGTTTGATTAAGCACAATATGTTAAAGAGTACATGAATAAATCTTGAAATTGAATGAAACGCGCGTTATGGCAAAACACATGGAAAAGAATTTTAAAGTTGCTGCACTTTATTGCTTTGCAGATTTGAAGCATTATCGTCAATTACAAAAACCTTTGCAGGATTTATGTCAAGCAAAGGATATCAAAGGAACCCTCCTTTTAGCACAAGAGGGAATTAATGGAACTGTTGCTGGTTCTTGTGCTGCGATTGAGGCATTGGTGGATTTTATTGTGGCGGAGCCAGCGTTTCAAACGCCGGAGATTAAATATTCATGGGCATCAAAGATGCCTTTTCATCGTATGAAAGTGCGGTTGAAAAAAGAGATTGTGACAATGGGGGTTGAAGGTGTTGATCCGCTAAAAGTTGTTGGTACTTACGTCGATCCTGAAGATTGGAATGCTCTTATTCAAGATGAAGAGACAATTTTGATTGATACACGGAATGACTATGAATATGCGATTGGGAGTTTTCAAGGAGCGATTGATCCGCAGATTAAAACATTTCGCGAATTTCCTGAATGGGTGCGTAAACATGAGGCTGATTTAAAAAAGAAAAAGAAAATTGCCATGTTTTGTACAGGTGGTATTCGGTGTGAAAAATCAACAGCTTATGTTCGTGATCTTGGTTATGAGCAAGTCTACCATTTAAAAGGTGGCATTTTAAAATATTTAGAAAAAATTCCAAAAGAAAAAAGTTTATGGTGGGGTGAGTGCTTTGTTTTTGATGAGCGTGTTTCTGTTCAACATGGTCTTGAAGAATGTGGACGCGAATTATGTCGCGCATGTCGTTCTCCTCTCAATACTGAAAGCAAGTTATCGCCTCATTATGAAGAAGGTGTTTCCTGTGACGCTTGTTATAACACACGCAGTGAAGCTGATAGAGAACGCTTTCGTGAGCGCCATAGGCAATTCCAATTGTTGAAGTTGCGGGCAATTGATTCTCATCAAGGGACATAACGATATCGTCGTGTAGGGATTTAAATTCTAGCTTTTTTCTCTTAAATTTAAGAGAGAAGCGTTTTTAATATTGGTAGAAAAGTTTTATAAGACCGGATGTTGTTCGGTCTTTTTTTTTACGTTAATTTGTTGATTTACAAATAATGATTATAGATCGTTTGCTCTTCTTGATTTTATAGGAGTGAGTTCTCCAATATTGTTCATTTTAAAATAAAAAAGCTGTTTCCCAACAACGCAGAGGAGCGGGATCTATAGTTTTAAGAGAAGAGTGTGTGAATGAATAAGATATGATTCACGAGAGAAGATAAAAGAGCAGCAGCAAAGTTAAGAGAAATAGAATGATAATAGGAGCTTATGATTTTAGAATTTCATATAGTACATTGATTTATAAATGATAATTTATTTAAATTTGAATAATAAGGGTTGAATATCGTGAAATTTACTTCTTTCGGATTTGATGATGACGAATTACACAATCTCATTCATTTGTATATTACAAATGGGAGCAATGTATGAGCAAAACTATTTAAGATAATATGACACATCTCAATGGAGGAGTTTCTGCAATATTGGAAGTTGGCAGATAAAGCGGAGACGTTAGTTATGTCACTTCATAAACATAAAGATGGTGATATGCCGTTGATCTATATAATATGAGCTATATTATACGGGGGCATGATATCTTTCTTAAGCGATGTTGTGAAATAGATGTAGAAGCAGGGATGTTTTTAAGATGTAGATGAGAAAGATAATGGCGTTTTATGGGGAGATATCATGTTTTTTAAAGATGATGGTGTTTTAGTCGATCCCCACCCTGTTTTCCATGTTACTAGTCCTTGCATTTGAGGGGATATATTAAGGGGGGATTTTACTCTTTTTTTCAATTGTTTTTTATTCATATATTGTTTTCTGCTTGTGATGCGCAAGAGAATGATTTTTCTTGATTCATTATTAAGGGAGGGAAATGAGAGAATTTTATGATGGGATTTTTGTTTAAGAGCAAAATAATAAATTATCGTTATAAATTAATGTGTTGAGTAATTTATTTTGTGTTATTTTCTGCTGCAGATATTAGGAGATAGAATAGGGTAAAGAAACGAGGGGCTTTTAAAGCAAGATAGTGCTTGATGTCGTACGGATGGTGTAAGGGGGAAATCCCATGAAAGCAGAGGGATGGTTTTGTCTGTTAGAGGAGGAGAGTGTTGTTTTTTCGCATCATTTTATCTTTAAGAATTAAAAAATGTTTAAAATTAAAAAAATGATTGAAATGAGAAAGGATTCGTTTTATAGGATGCCTTGCCCAAAGTCGCACGTGCCTGTGGGTGTCCGCTGGTTCTCAAATGGTGAGATTAACCGGTACGGTACCTGGAACTAACCGCTCCAGTCATTCTTACAGCCAATTGCAAGAATGAGGACATCTTGAAGCAACGACGGTGCGGGCCTTTCTGGTGTCTTCCAGTTTTTAAATACTGGGATAACTATAGAGGCACACCTCATTGCCTTCAGTGCGGAAGTGGTTTTCTCAACTCCAATCAAAAAGGCAGATAAAATAGAATAACGCGGCTTCGCGCTGTTCTTTCGCTGCATGCAATGCTAATTTCTGATTTTTTGTAATCAGAATGGGGATAGTTGTTGTGTGTTTTTTGTCCTTTAGCTTTTGGCAGTTTTGGCTGTCTAAGCGTAGAGTGAGGAAGCTTTTCCTCAAGGAGAATTGCAGATGGCAACACAACGTATTCGCGATTTTCTTGCAACACATCGTTCTGAAGGTCCATGCTTAATTGTTGACCTTGATGTTGTTCGTGACAACTATTTAAATTTTGAAAAAACTCTACCACAGTCTCGTATTTTTTACGCAATAAAGGCGAATCCAGCTCCTGAAATCTTGCGTTTGCTGAGTTCTTTAGGATCTTCTTTTGATGCGGCTTCTGTTGCAGAAATTGAAATGGCTTTAAAAGCAGGGGCAACGCCAGAGCGTATTTCTTTTGGAAATACGATTAAAAAAGAGCGTGATATTGCGCGAGCATATGCATTGGGTGTTTCACTTTATGCAGTTGATTGTGTTGAAGAAGTGGAAAAAATTGCGCGTGTTGCTCCAGGAGTGCGTGTTTTTTGCCGTGTTCTTACCGATGGAAAAGGTGCAGAGTGGCCATTGTCACGCAAATTCGGTTGTGTCCCTGCTATGGCGGTTGATGTGCTAAGACGGGCACACCAATTAGGTTTGCAAGCTTATGGTGTTTCTTTTCATGTTGGGTCGCAGCAGGTTGATTTGAGTGCGTGGGATCGTGCTTTATCAGATGCTGCTACAGTATTTAAGCGTTTGGAACAAGAAGGTATATCACTGAAATTGGTGAATATGGGAGGCGGTTTTCCAACCCGTTATTTGAAAGATGTTCCTACAGAGCAAGCTTATGGTACCGCTGTTTTTGATTCATTGAAAAAGCATTTTGGTAATCGTATCCCTGAGACGATTATTGAGCCAGGGCGTGCAATGGTTGGCAATGCTGGTGTTATTCGCACAGAAGTTGTTTTGATATCTAAAAAAGCTGACAATGATAATGTACGATGGGTTTATCTTGATATTGGGAAATTTAATGGCCTTGCTGAGACTATGGATGAGGCTATTCGTTATCCCATTGAGACACCTCATGATGATAAGGTGATGGAGCCTTGTATTTTGGCTGGACCAACATGCGATTCGGCAGATGTGCTTTACGAAAAAACACCTTATCCACTTCCTCTATCTCTAACGATAGGAGATGAGATATTGATTCATGGAACTGGTGCTTACACAACAACTTATGCATCTGTTGCTTTTAATGGTTTTGAGCCTTTACGATCATATGTGATCTGACGTTTCTTTTTGACGATAGGGTTATTAGACTTTTGCGATGCTTGTCATTACGCTATAAGAGGGCGGTTATAGAGATGAACATGATTAATTTTCAAACAAAAAATGGGACATGTTTTACACTTTTATTGGAGCAAGAAGCCGATAAGCCTTATCGAGAAATTTTGCTTGATTCAACGATGGGGAGTGGACGTAAACGTAAATCATCAGAGACTTTACGGCGTGGTCGGCTAGCTGCTCAAGGGCTTTCTTTTGTGGTTAAAAATGCTCTGGGAGAGCTTGTGGGAAGTGTACGTCTTTGGCATGTTTCTTTTTTTAAAGAAAAAAATGAAACACAACATGCTTTACTCTTGGGACCTTTGGCTGTTGCCGCTGAATGTGCTGGTATGGGAATAGGATCAATTTTAGTCCGCCATGCAATTGAAACAGCAAAAAAATTGGGATATGGCGCTATTTTATTGGTAGGGGATTTTGAATTTTATCAACGTTTTGGTTTTTCAAATCGCTTAACAGAAAATTTGGCAATGCCTGGTCCTTACGAAAAACATCGGTTTCAAGCGTTGGAACTGATACCAAACTATCTTGCTGGGTGTTATGGCACTTTGGCTCCTAGTGGAGCACGAGCCGTTACAAGTCGTTTTCAGCATCATAAAGTGGCTTGAAGACTGTATTTATTGCGTTTGCAACAGTGCTGGCATTGAGGTGGGCATACTGTTTTGATTAGTATCAAAATGTTGATGCGGTACAAATTTTGGGGGTCGTTGCATTGCAATTGTGTTATAAAGCCTTTTCTTTATGTGACGGGTTTCTTATTTTTAATAATTTCAGTTAAGTGACTAGAAATATATTAAAAGCGCATTTTTTTTGAAATAGCGTCATATTTTACAGGATTAAAGGAAACATATTTTTGAGTGGTTTTGTATTCTTTTAAAGCCGGTATCATCATATAATTTTTTAGTTCTCAATATCGTTGGTAGATCTTGCATAGAAACGATTCGGTATTTTACTCTTTTTTAAACCGTTTTTATCTCTCTGCTTTTCGTGCGCAAGGGAATGATTTTGATTGATTTATCATGAACAGGTTTTGAATAGAAAACTCTCACAATATTCAGATTGCTCATTATAATAGACAACATCATAAATTATGATTATAAATCAATGTTATGACTACGAGAGCTTTTCGTTTATACCACTGAATTTTTCACATCAGAAATGATTATTTGCCTATCGGGAAGAGAATCTTAGAAGCCTTTCTAAAGTATTTGGAGGTGGATTCAATAGCGACGAATGTGCATTTTTGAGAGGTTAAACAAGTGTCTAGACGTTTACTATTGAAGATGTGAGGGAATTTCTGTCATTAACAGTTATGGAGCCACCATGGTAAGAGTAGGGCATAGAAGGGGATCATTTATTGATCAATTTTATTCAAAAAGAGAGATATTTTAAGAAATTTTATACAATTTTAGTGGCTATCGAAAGAGAAGAGGCTTTAAGAAAGAAAAATACGCGGCAGTAGAATCAAAACTGTAAGTATTAGCTTCTTTAAAAGGGCGTAAAAAATAAAATTACATGTTTAAAAGCTGCTTTTTTGAAAAAACTCTCCATTACTTTTTTGCTATCAAGACAACTTGTTTTGCAATTGGCATGAGAGGATCAAATACAAAATGATTTTTTCATGTAAAATTTTGCATTCAGAATCAAAAAACGTTATCCTACACATTATAAGGGAAATAGGTGCGTGAATAAAAATCACAAGAATCATAAATCTTTTATGAATATTCTTGTAAGACTCAAAAGAGTAAAGGGCAAAGAATCTTTTAATCTTTTGTGCCCTATGGTGATAAATCAAAAATCTGATAGAAATAGCTGCTTTATCTTTATAGTGTGGAGCATGTTAGGTAAGCTCTTTGTTTATTATCATCTAAAACAATTTTTATATGCGAGACGTTATTTTAAAAGTGCGTAAAGAGCTCGCATTGAAAAGGATTTTTATCAGAAGAATCATTTAGAATCACATGTTAATTTATATTGTCTCTTGAGAAGAGATAAAGTGAAAAAATCGAGGAAAGTGATAAAAATCAAAAATATTCTTCAATTTTAATGAATCTTAGTGTCTTGGTGGTGAATCCATGAGGGATGGTATTTTTTTGAGAAACATGGTCATAAATGCTAAAACACCAAAGATAATGGTTATGATAAAGAAAATATCACTAAAAGCCATAATCATTGCTTGTATGCGTGCTATATTAAACAATTGAGAAAGAGCAAGAGTGTAGGAATCAAAGGTTTCTGTTTTGAATAATAAAATAAGCTTTGAAAGCATTTCAGTTGCTTGTCTGTTTGCGTGGTTAAGTGTTTCGGCTATTCGTTCATAATGAAAGTCTGTGCGTTTTGTCATAAGAGTGCTGATAATGGCAAGCCCTACAGCACCACCTAGATTCCGTGTGAGATTAAAGAGTCCAGAAGCATTTTGCATTCGTTCTGGTGGAAGTGTTCCCAAGGCAATATTATTAATAGGAACCATACATAACATTACAGAAGCACCACGGAAAACTTGCGGCCAAAAAAGCTGCCAAAAATCCCACTTATCTGTGATAGCGCTAGCCATCCAAGTGCCTATTGCAAAACCAAAAAGTCCTATTGCCATCATTAAACGTGCATCCATTCGTGCTGAAAGGAATCCTGCAAGGGGAGCAGTTAATAACATGACGAATCCTGAAAGAAACAATGTTTCTCCAATCATCAGGGCATCATAATGGCGGATTTGGCTTAAATAGACAGGATAAAGGTACGTGAGTCCATAAAGACCTATTCCCAAAGAAAAGGAAAAAATGGATGCAGCTGAAAAATTAAAATTAGAAAAAGTAGAGAGATCTACAATGGGTTCTTTTGCTGTAAAAGCACGCCAGAAGAATAAGGCTGCAGCAAGAATCATGATAATAAATAAATTCCGAACCAGCTCATCATTCAGCCAATCATGACGTGCGCCCTCTTCTAGTACATACTCTAAAGTTCCTAGAAAAACAGCCATAGAAATGAGCCCCAACCAGTCAAATTTAGCCATGAGAGACGGATTTGCTTTATCAAAATCAATCAATTTCCAAGCGAGAATTGAAATAATAATCCCAAAAGGCACATTAATGAGAAAAAGCCAGTGCCATGATAAGATATGACAAAGATAACCTCCGACCGTTGGACCAATAGTGGGGGCTAATGTTGCGACTAGTCCAACAATAGGGGTAACAATTGGGCGTTTGGAAGGAGGAAAAAGAACATAAGAGGCGACAAAAACACTTGGGATAATTCCTCCACCAATAAAACCTTGCAATGCACGGTAGATAATCATCTCTCCAATAGATGTTGCTGTTGCACAAAGAACAGAAGTAATCGTAAACCCGATCGCTGATATGGTGAAGAAAACACGTGTTGAAAGCAATCGTCCTAAGAATCCAGAAAGGGGCAACATGATGACTTCAGCGATGAGATAGGAGGTTTGAACCCATGAAATTTCTTCAGAGCTCGCAGAGAGACCAGCTTGAACTTCGGCTAAAGAGGAGGCAACGATTTGTATATCCAAAATGGCCATGAACATGCCAAAGGCCATAACTATAAAAATCACAATGCTACGGATTTCTATACGCTCTTGAGACTGTATGGGCTTTGGTATTGAAGATGTCATAATAATGAGGTCATTTGCTTGTTATTATAAGAGACTTTTATCTTGTGGCTTTGTACGTGTATCAACTTCTACTGAAACACTCATTCCTGCTCGGATATGTCCGGTCTTTAAGACTTCTTCTGGAATAGAAATACGTACAGGAATGCGTTGGACAATCTTTGTAAAGTTACCGGTAGCGTTTTGTGGAGGAAGAAGAGAAAAAACAGCACCTGTTGCCGGTGAAATAGAAAGCACTGTTCCTGTAAAGACCTCCTTTTTGAAGGCATCAACAGAAATATAAGCCTTTTGTCCCGCATGAATATTTTGCAACTGTGTTTCTTTATAGTTTGCTTCAATATAAAGTGCATGGATGGGGACTAACGCTGCAAGACGTTGGCCATTTACAACAAAATCTCCCGTTTTTGCTGTTAAATTTCCTATGATTCCATCAAATGGCGCGCGTATAATAGTTGAATCAAGATCACGTTGTGCTTTTTCACGTGTGAGCTCTAAACTCTTTGTTTGGCTTTCTGTTTCACTTCGTTGTGCTTCTAGCACTTGGATATTGGCGCGTGCTGCAGCGATTTGTGCATCTGCACGGTTAACATTTGCGATAGCTTGTTCATAAGCTGATTTGGCATCATCAACATCAGATTGAGGGGCATAACGATTGGCTTTCAGTTCTGTTACACGTTTTAAGGTGAGTTGTGCATTGGTTGCTATGGCTGAAGCGGCTGCTTTTTGCGCTTTTGCATCATCTAAAGCACTATGAGCGGCTGTGATTTGTGCATCAATGCGTAGAAGTGTTTTTTTCTGTGTGTCAAGATGCGCTTCTGTTTGATCCAAGGCTATTTGATAATCACCATTGTCTAAGTAAAATAAAACATCGTCCTTTTTTACAACTTGGTTGGCTTTAATGGCAATTTTTTCAATATATCCATTTAATTTAGTCGCAATAGCGGCTATATCTCCTTGCACATAGGCATCTTCAGTAGATAACATATAACGCCATTGCGTTATCCATTTGTAGCTAAACCAAAGCACAAAAAGTGCAAAGACAATAAGAAGGGCTTTGATTACTTTTTTTTGTTTCGTTTTATCGAGATTTTTTGTTGAAAAAATTGTCTCAGATACGGACATGATTTATACTTCCAATATTTATGTTCCAACGAGTATAATAAGTCTATCACTACAGGGTAGGGTGATATACATGCAAGAGCGATAAGAGCTTTTCAAACAAAGGCGATCCCTGGTACATAATGCTAAATATATAAACTTGCAAGTTAGAGATCTTGTTTTCAAGTTAGCGGTCTTATTTTATTGCGCATTTTTTACAAAGACCTCGTACTTCTAGGGTGCTTTTATGTGCTTGGAAGTCAACAGCTTGAACCATCTGTTTTAAACTCGTTACAATCGTTTGATTTTGTATTTCGTTGACTGTGCCACAGTTTTCGCAAATTATAAACGTTGTAAGTTCATGTTGACAGTTTTCAGGGTGTAAACAGACCACAAAGGCATTTACACTTTCAAGACGATGAATACACTTTAACTGTACGAGTTTTTCTAACGCACGATAAACTTGGAGAGGTGCACGAAAACCTTCTTCGCGTAAGTGATTGAGAATCGCATAAGCACTTAAAGGCCCTTTTGCATTTTTTAAAGTGTTTAAAACCAATGTTTGGTTACGCGTCAGTTTAGATGACATTGACACCTTCCTTTTGCTCTTAAGGGAAAGCATAAAGCGTGTAGGCCGTTTATGCAATGGTGATTATAGAATAGGCCCTTTAACATGATACGCGTCGTGATATATAAGAAGGGTTGTAACTGTTGTGAGAGAAGGGAGACTTTGGGATCTGGAAGCCGCCGTGAACATACAATATACTGATTTATAATGATAATTAATCGTTGTTCATATTGAATGAGAATCCCGAATATCGTAAGATTGTCTCATTTCAAATCTGTTTATCTTGAATCAATCAAAACCATTCGCTTGCACGT
>NZ_JBHIQS010000004.1:0-133083 GCF_042196685.1 Bartonella sp. AC329YNZD
TAAAAAATAATGGATATACTTCATAAGGAAAAATTAAAATCTGTTGAACCTATTTCACCAGCTGCTGCTTATATTGGGGGCAAAAGAAGATTAGCCAAAACCATTGTCAAAATCATTGAAGATATTCCACATAGCATTTATGCCGAGCCTTTCGTTGCTATGGGTGGAATATTCTTTAGACGGAAACTGATACCATCTACTGAAATTATCAATGATTTTTCAGGAGATGTGGTGAATTTTTTTCGGGTGTTACAACGCCATTATCACCCTTTTATAGAACTGTTAGCGTTTCAAATAAGCAGCCGTGAGACATTTGAACGCTTACAGACACAAAATCCAGAAACGCTTACGGATTTAGAACGGGCTTTGCGGTTTTTATATTTGCAGCGTTTAAGTTTTAGTGGGAAAGTAGCAGAGCGTACGTTTAGAGTTGAGACAGACCGTAGTGCACGGTTTAATCCCTTCAAACTTGAAGGTGTATTAAAGCTTATTTACCGCCGTTTAGCGAGAGTTATCATTGAACATTTAGATTGGTCTGATTTTATTGTGCGTTATGACCGGCCAAATACCTTGTTTTATCTTGATCCACCTTATTTTGGTGTTGAGGATTATTATGGCAAGGACTTGTTTAAGCGGGAGGATTACCAGACGATGTCTATGCTGCTTGCACAATTAAAGGGGAAGTTTCTTCTCTCTCTCAATGATGTGCCAGAGATTCGAAAAATCTTCAGTCAATTCCATATAAAAGAGGTGAGAACAATTTATTCCTGTAATTTGTCAAATAATGCGATTCCGGCAAAGGAACTCATCATTACCAATTGTGATTAGGAAAAGAGAAAACGATTCACGAAAGGGGCTTTAAATGACCTTTGAAAGGCCTTTGAAGACCCTTTGAGAACACCTTTAAAACTCTTTGAAAAAAAATGAATTGGTACAAAACCTAGTGGCAAAATATACAAAACCTGCTGGCTAGCTACACTACACAAGCTACAGCTGGCAAGCTACAATGGTAGCGGAGGAGGGATTTGAACCCCCGACACAAGGATTATGATTCCTCTGCTCTAACCTACTGAGCTACTCCGCCAAAATAAGCAATCATAATTGTCAATAATTACATCTTTTGCGGATATAAGGGGTAGAATAGTAAGATGTCAAGCATCGTTTTGAAGCTTTTTTCTTGTTATTTTATTTTATCCTCGATATGTAAGTGTAGTTTTATATGATAAAGTAAGGTAAGGCGTAAAAATGGTGCCACGTGTAGCGGTTTTAGGATGCGGTCATTGGGGTGGAAATCATATAAAGACACTTCACTCTCTTGGGGCTTTAGCAGCAGTTTCTGATATTGATAGTGATCGTGCTGCCAGTTTTGCAACACTGTATGGTGTGGAGATTATTAAACCAGATGATCTTTTTGCTCATAGAGATATTGATGCACTGGTGTTGGCGCTGCCTCCACAATTTCACACGCAAAATGTGCTGCGTGCTGTTAAAAATGGTAAAGATGTTTTGGTGGAAAAACCAATAGCCTTGAATGTTTCTGATGCTAAACGCCAAGTTCAGGAGGCTGAGGCCTATGAGCGAGTTTTTATGGTGGGCCATATTTTGCGTTTTCATCCAGCTTTTGAAAAAATGTGTGAATTGGTGAAAAACGGAGATGTGGGAGATGTGCGATATATTTATTCTCATAGATTAGGCTTTGGAAAATTTCACACACACAGTGATGCTTTATGGGATCTTGCCCCTCATGATCTCTCAATGATTTTGGCGTTGACAGGATGTGAACCTTCCGAAATTCGTGGTGAGGGCGCTGCTGTCGTTGATCAGATTTCTGATTTTTCTCATATTCATATGACTTTTCCAAATGGTGTGCGTAGTCATCTTTTTACTTCACGCTTGAGTTCTTATCGTGAGAGGCGTTTAATTGTTGTTGGAACAAAGGCTATACTCGTTTTTGATGATATGGAACCGTGGAGTCGTAAATTGGCAATGCACCATTTTGCCGTTTGGAAAGAAAATCAAGAGTGGGCTTTTAGCATGGATGAGCTGAATTACATTGATGTTTGTGAAGATTTGCCGCTTACTTGCGAATTACGGCATTTCCTTCATTGTATTGAAACGCGTCAATCGCCTCGTACAAATGGTGATGATGCTATTGCGGTTTTACGGATTTTAACAGCTGCTGATATCAATTATGATAGATAAAAGAGATAGGTAGCGCTTTTGCATTCTTGTGATGATCAATGGAGTTAATATGCAATTCATCGACCTTGGGGCGCAGCGTGCGCGTATTGAAGATAAAATTAATTCTGCAATTGCGCATGTAGTCGCTAGTGGTAAGTATATTTTGGGGCCAAAAGTAACAGAATTTGAAGAGAAATTGGCAGAATATCTTGGCGTTAAACATGTGATTGCATGTGCTAATGGAACAGATGCTTTGAAGATGCCTCTTATGGCTAAAAATATTGGTCCAGGGGATGCTGTTTTTTGTCCTAGTTTTACGTTTTCTGCAACGGCTGAAGTGGTTGCTTTGGTGGGGGCTAAACCTGTTTTTGTTGATGTTTTACCTGATACATTCAATATTGATGTTGAAAAACTTTCTCATGCAATTGAAATGGTAAAAAAAGAAGGACGTCTAAAGCCAAAAGCTCTTATTGCTGTTGATTTGTTTGGGCTGCCTGCTGACTATGTGCAAATTGCTCAAGTAGCAGCAAAGGAAAATCTTTTTGTGATTGAAGATGCTGCACAATCTATGGGCGGAAGAAGCGGTAATACTATGTGTGGTGCTTTTGGTGATGTAGCTGCCACAAGTTTTTATCCTGCAAAACCATTAGGATGTTATGGTGATGGAGGTGCTATGATGACCAATGATGATCATTTGGCAGAACTTTTACGTTCTATTTTGTTTCATGGTAAAGGTGAAACGCAATATGATAATGTCCGTATTGGTATGAATTCGCGCTTAGATAGCATTCAAGCTGCAATTTTATTAGAAAAGTTTGTTATCTTTGAAGATGAAATGCAAAAGCGTGTAGAAATTGCTCAACGTTATTCCGATGGCTTAAGAGATATTGTTACAGTTCCAGAAATAGGAGAAAATATTCGTTCTGCTTATGCACAATATACGATTAAGGTAAAAGAACGTGATAAACTAAAAGATTTTTTACAAAAAAATTATATTCCTACAATGGTTTATTATAAAACTCCTTTACATAAACAGCCTGCTTATAAACATTTTCCTTATGTCACAGATTCTCTTTCTGTTTCAGAGTCTTTAGGAGATTGTGTTTTAAGTTTACCCATGCATCCTTATTTAACGCAGAATGATCAGGATATGATTATTCAGAAAATAAAAGACTTTTATTACTCTTGAGAGAGTTCTTTTATCTTTAAAAATATGTAAAAGCTTTATGAATGGATCCATTTTAGAAAATATTTTTATTAGAGTGTGTGGCAAATGTTTTTAAGTATAATTGTCTGGACTCATGAAATGTTGTCTTTTAGGGCGGTGATATGATCAGCAAGGAGAACCAGCGAGACAAGAAGATGTTTTTTTTACAAAACGGCGTGGATTTAAGAAAATTTGTTCTTTCGTTTAGTGAGAAAGCCACGTTTAATAAAAAATATTTCGGTTATGAGAGCTCTTTGTTGATTTCACTCTTCATTTAAGGTGTTTTTAAAGACAACTTATTTAAGGGGGACTTGGGAGAGAAGCTTTATTTTTTGGCGAATACGTGATGCTAGGTCATTTTTGCTTTTGGATTTTTGAATCAATGTGTTGATGGGTGATGTATTCCCCTCTTGTAGTGCTATGTGAGCTGCCAATGTTGCTGCAAGTTCTTTTGTTTCTTCTCGGAGTTCTTCTAGCAGTTGCTGGTTAGCGGTCGTGTCCAGCTCATGAGTTTGGATTTTTTGTAAGCGTTGCTGATAGTGTGCGACTTTTTCACGCATCATTTGTCTTTCCTTTGGAAGTGTGTAGTGTGGCGATATTTTGTTTGATTGCTATCGCTTCTTTGGTGAGAGTATCTTTTGTGGGGAGGCATAGCCGATAAAATTGTTCTGTTACTTGGCTCAGTTGTATTTTTTGTTGGACATATTTTTTTTGCAAAAATTCGTACTTTTTTTGGTTGTTTGCTAATTCTACAGCATGTTGTGCACGAAGAAAATCGTGATTTGCTTCTATTTCCGCGAGTGATAATGGCATTTTCGCACAAACATCTTTATACGCAAAATGAACGGCTTTACGCCAAATAAAAGGAGATAAAAGCACCAGTAACCAGGAAGTAAAAGCAACTCCAAGTATAAAAAAAAGAAATGATTGAATAAGCATAATACCCCTTTTCAAATAAGAAACCGTTTAAAACGGATTCCATGTCGGTTTAGGTGTTAATTTTAAATATCCTATATTGATACCAAGGCGAGCGCCGACTCCTGTACGTATTGGGATTAACAAGGTATTATGGTATTTGAGGACATGAAAACCAACACCTGCAATTAAATAGGCCGAACCTGAAATACCTCCATAGCGTCTCCATAAATTATTTATGCCATTAAGATTGTAAACTAAGATCATTAAACGGGAGCCTTGTCCGCCAAAATCCCATCCTACTGAGGGACCTTGCCAAAAAACTTTATGTTGACCATAGCTTTTGGTAAAAACCATTCCTTCGCCATAGGTTAATCCAGCAAAAAAGGCACCAGAAGCTTCTTCTCCTAAAATATAGGCATTGGGATAACCGTATTTTGAAAAAATATTTTGAATTGCAACAGCCAGACCACTGGCTGTTTTTCCAAAAAAAATATGACCAGAATCAATAATTTCTTGGAGTGAATAATGAGGTTCGTTTTGCTCTATTGGTTTTAGTCGAGCTTGTGTAGTGTTTATGGTGATGAATAAAAGGAAGATTAAAGATATAATATTTTTGTACCAGTATTTGAGCAGAGAGAGAGCCATAGAGTTTTCTCCTTTTATTAGTGATAAACAAAAAGATAATATTAGAATTTTCATTCTATTCAAATAAAAAATAAGATATAAGGTTATTTAAATTCTTGAATTTATTTCTAAATTTTTTAGCATGATTGTTAATGTTTCCTATTATGCATCAGATGTTAAGAGTTTTTCTTTAAAATAAAGTTTGTTTTTTTGAATCTAGGAGTTTTCAATCATTATGACGTTAGATATTTTTTTGAAGCCTATGGATCTTGCTGCTTTGCTTTGTAGTCGTATTTGCCATGATTTGATTTCACCTGTGGGGGCTATTCAAAATGCAATGGAGCTTTATGATGAAGGAGGAGCTGAAGAAGATGCTTTACAATTGGTGCGTTTATCCGTTGCGAGTGCTGCTGCACGTCTACAATTTGCGCGATTAGCTTTTGGTTTTGCTGGTGCAAGTGGAGGACAAATAGATACACGGGCTGCAGAGCAGGTTGCTCAGCAATATATGAAAGAAGAAAAAGCAACTTTAAAATGGCAAGCTTCTTCTTTATTGTTAGCAAAAGATGAAGTTAAACTTTTGCTTAATTTATTATTGATTGCAAACGCAACAGTTTCTCGTGGTGGTGAAATTGTTGTTATGATTTTGCAAGAAGAAAATAAACGTTCTTTTCGATTTGAGGTTTTCGGTAGAACTCTCCGTATACCCCCTCATTTTCTTGCGTTATTTCGTGGAGAAGTTCAAGAAGAGCTTATTGATGCACATGTCATCCAATTTTATTACACAATGTTACTTGCTCAGATGACAGAGATGAAAATAAATATTGATGAAAGTGATGGTTGTATTGTTTTAGAAAGTGTAAAAAAGCTTTGAATAAGAGAGAAGCGCTTAAGCTGTGTTGGGAAAAGTGGCTTCGATTGAACTTATGAGTGATAAGGTTATATGTGTAAATTGGGTGTGGTTACTTCTTAAGCTTTAAGCGCTTTCTATATGAGATTTTTTGTGTGCGAGTCTCTACTTTTAAAAGAGAAAAGATCTCGGAAAAAATCTCGGCCCGCTACACTCCGAGATTTTACAATGTGCATGTTCACTGCTTAAGCGGTTTTTCGTACGTTCTCTTCAACTGGATCACGTAATACATAACCACGTCCCCAAACTGTATCAATGTAATTTACACTGGAAGAGACTGCTTCCAATTTTTTCCGCAATTTACAGATAAAAACATCGATAATCTTTAGTTCTGGTTCATCCATTCCACCATAGAGATGATTGAGAAACATTTCCTTGGTAAGGGTGGTACCTTTGCGTAAAGAGAGAAGCTCTAACATTTGGTATTCTTTACCGGTTAAATGAACAGGGCGCCCTGCAACTTCGACAGTTTTTGTGTCAAGGTTAACGGTGAGATCTCCGGTAACAATAACCGATTGTGCATGCCCTTTTGAACGACGAACAACTGCATGGATACGTGCAATGAGCTCATCCTTATGAAAAGGCTTCGTCATATAGTCGTCTGCTCCAAAGCCAAAACCACGAACCTTGTCTTCAATGGCATTCATACCAGAAAGGATTAGGACAGGAGTTTTTATTTTTGCCAACCTTAGAGTCCGCAAGACATCATACCCTGACATGTCAGGCAAATTCAGATCAAGCAAAATGATATCATAATCATAGAGTTTTCCCAAATCGATACCTTCTTCACCCAGATCAGTGATATAAACATTAAAGTTAGCCGACTTTAACATCAACTCAATGCTTTGAGTAATTGCTCTATCATCTTCAATTAATAATACGCGCATTTTAGATCCCTCACTTTGCTCCTTCACGAATCATAAGGAGCATTTCTATTTTATATCAGTTAGCAAAACCACTGTTATAAAAACAATTCATTAAATCAAACACTTATAACAAAGCGTTTATGAACATTTCAGTAGTACGCGTAACAATCACTACTAAATTCCCCACTATCCATGATAGTGGTTAACAAAATATTTTTATTTTTGAAAGAGGCTACAAAATTATTTTAGAAAAATCCTATATTTTTTAACATAATAAAAAAGGAGGACTTTTTTTATAAACTTTAACTTAAAAAAAATTGTAAAAGAGCTTTATAAATTACTTTTTTACAATTTCAGTGTTTATTTACTGAGCTTTAAACCTCTTCAGTTTATAATGGGGGAAAAGTTAAAGAAATAGTTATTACTCTTTAAAGCAGATTGTATTTTCAGATGCTTTAATGAAAGGCAGAAATTATTATAATTTCAAGTTAATAGACTGTTTTTGTCAGATAGATATATAACTAAAAGATATTTATTGGGTGTAAATGCGAGTTTTGAGTTGGCGCAATCAAGGAGTAGTGAGTATGAAGCCACGAGAAAATATGGTGCGATTGAGGATGTTTCAAGTGCGTGGAAAGCGGCGTGAAATTGCACAGCTTGAGATGATGATCGCAGAATTTGAACGAATGGTGTTAGAGTTGGAAGCACAGATTACTCATGAAGAACGTAAATCTGGAAACAATGATGTTCACCATTTTGCTTATTCTGCTTTTGCGCGTGCAGCGCGGCAAAGACGTGATAATCTGATCAATTCAATTCGTGATTTAGAACTTCAAAAAACAAATGCTGAAATTGCTCTCCATGAAGCTAATACAGAGCTGCAACGTGCACAGCTTTTGGAAGCACGAGAAAAGAAGATTGCTGCGGATGATAAGGATATTTTGATTCAATCTAATTCAATGGTTGGCTAATTTAATGGCTGGATGATAAAAGCAATTATTGAAAAATCCATTCTTTCAGGTTTATCTTTTGGATATAGTATAAAACAGCCAAACTTTTATCAAGTTTAGCTGTTTTATGGATTGCTTTATGTTATTAATCAATGGCAACTTAATGCCTGTAGTGTTGAATCTTGGTTGTTCGTAATCCCGCTAAACCGTGTTCATCGATTAAACTTTGCCATGAAAGAAATTCTTCTACAGTCAAAGTATAACGGTGGCACGCTTCGTCAAGACTTAATAATCCACCTCTGACAGCCGCAACAACTTCAGCTTTGCGACGAATCACCCAGCGCCGTGTTGTTTGCGGCGGTAGGTCGGCAATTGTAAGCGGACTTCCATCTGGCCCAATAACATATTTCATTTGTGTTTTTATCAAGTTGCTCATTCGTATCCTCTACCTTTAGTCAAGGACTTGATTCGTTTATAGAGCATGAAATTTAAAAAAGAGCTAAAAGCGCTGAAAGAAAAAATTAATAAAGTGATTGGGTATGTAAAAAGAAGCTCAAGTTGAAGTGTTAGAAGAGATTCTTGCAATATTTTACTGGATTTTTCAAAAGAGAAAAAAGGTTTTCTAAAAGGATTTCTCCTAAACAATTACCATTATGCCTTATTTCCATCATTCTTTTTTGTTTGCAGCAGCTTTTTAGAATGTGATGCTATGGTTGTGGAAAGGATAAAAAAACAATATAAAGAGCAATTAATAGTATAAAAGTGGCAAAGAATGCGCATCAGAATATTAATAATAGATGGGTATCCATTAAAGAGAGCATTAAATAGAGAATGAATACATGTTTTTAAACAGCCTTGATTTACCAGGACAACCTGAGGATTCTCGCATTGTTGTTGCAATGTCGGGGGGGGTTGATTCATCGGTTGTTGCAGGTCTTTTGAAAAAGGAAGGGTATAATGTTATTGGCATTACGTTGCAGCTTTATGATCATGGGGAAGCAACGCATCGGGTGGGGGCGTGTTGTGCAGGACAAGATATTGAAGATGCTCGTCGCGTCGCAGAAACACTAGGAATACCGCATTATGTTCTTGATTATGAAAAGCGCTTTCGCGAAGCTGTTATTGATCCTTTTGCAGAAAGTTATGCTCATGGAGAGACCCCAGTACCATGTATTGCATGTAATCAAACGGTTAAGTTTGCTGATTTATTAGCAACGGCACGCGAATTGGGGGCAGATGCTTTGGCTACGGGACATTATATTCGTTCGCGTTCCCACGGAGCGCATCGAGCACTCTTTCGTCCTCTCGATAATGATCGTGATCAGAGTTATTTTCTCTTTGCAACGACACAAGAACAGATTGATTATTTGCGTTTTCCACTTGGTGACCTTCCAAAAGCCCGCGTTCGTGAAATGGCAGCAGAAATGGGCTTTGTGGTTGCCAATAAGCATGATAGTCAGGATATTTGTTTTGTTCCACAAGGAAAATATTCAGATGTTATCGCAAAACTGCGTCCAGAAGCAGCTAATCCTGGCGTTATTGTCCATATTGATGGAAAGATTTTAGGTAAACATTCGGGAATTGTTAATTATACTGTTGGTCAACGTCGTGGTATTGGGGTGTCAACGGGTGAAGCGCTGTATGTGATTTATCTCGATGTGGAAAATGCACGTGTTATTGTTGGACCGCGTGAAATGTTAGAAACGCATAAGCTTTTTTTACGTGATGTGAATTGGCTTGGTGATGAACCGTTAGATAATTTCCCTTCTCAAGGTATTGAGGTGGCTGTAAAGGTGCGTTCAACGCGTCCTCCTCACCTTGCGCGCTTACATTATAAAGAAGGTATTTTTTCCGTTGATCTGTTGGAATGTGAAAATGGTGTGGCACCAGGGCAAGCTTGCGTTCTTTATGATGGAAATGGTCATGAGGCGCGTATTCTTGGGGGAGGATTTGTAACACATTCAGAACGTGCGGCCGATACTGAAATGATGTTGAAGCGCGTTTTATGCAATCTTGAAACAAAAGATTCTGTTTCCTCAGAACTAAAAACAACAGCTTTATAAAGCATAGTGAATTGATTTATAATGATATTTTTTAATCTTAAACTTGAATGAGAGACTTCCGGAAAATTTTCTCATTGAAAGTTTATTTTATGATTGAATCCATCAAAATTATATCTTCTGCATTTCATAAGCGGGGTTAGGGTGTGGAAAATGATTATAAAGAAAATGTGAAAATGTTTTTTATCAATGTTTTCAAAGGCTAGGGAACGGTAATATTATTGGAGACTGGTAGATAACACACAACATTGGATATGTTCTATAACTTGAAGTGTTATCATCTTTAGGGGTCAAAGTTAGTAAAATGGGCAAGTGCAATACCTGAGGCTGTGGCAACATTAAGGCTGTCAAAACCGTCAGTCATGGGAATACGTAAGGTGTTTGATTGTTGTAGTATATGGGGTGGTAAGCCATCGCCTTCTGTTCCAAAAATAAGTGCTATTCTTTTGGTTTTGTTGGCTTGTTTGAGAGTGTGTGAGGCAGAAGGGGAGAGTGCATAAAGATGAAAGTTTTCATCGTTTAGAGCAGCTATAATGTCATCTATATCAGCGTTTTGCGTATAGGGTACTTTTAAAGCAGCGCCGGCAGAAACTCTTATTGATTTGCGATAAAGTGGATCGCATGAGGTTTTGTCGACAATAATGCCATTACTGGCAAAGGCTGCTGCATTACGAAAAATTGATCCCATATTATCGTGATTCGAGATACCACATAAAACAAGAATCAAAGCTTTTTCTGGAAGATATTGTAAAAAACTTTGTAAGGATGGCAGTATTTTGCGTTTACCAATACCCAGAACACCACGATGAACATGGAAGCCGGTGATATTATCCATAACTTTTTGTGGAACGCAATAAATGGGACATAGGGGCTGTGTTTTTTCTAAAAGCGGTAGAAGTCCAGAGAGACGGTTTGCTACGATGAGCAGTGAGATGGCAGAAAACTCTTTTGAGTGTAGTAATGCGGACAATGTTACTTTGCCTTCAGCAATAAATTGATGTTGCCGTCCAACAAGATCTTTTTCACGGATATTATGATAGGCTTTTAGGCGTGGATCATCTGTTTCATTGATTGTTATGATATTCAAATGCATGGCGAGATTTTTAGTGTTTTTTTCTTATGATTTCCAGATGTTTGAATTTGTTTTATTTTAAAAAAAAGAGATAAAAAAATATTTTTTAAAACTTATGGTAGAATTTGTATTGACAATATACAACCATAGGTATACTGTAAAAGTACTGATACGGAATCATATATTTTTCTTGTATCGGATGCAGTGTCTTGGGTCCCCGCTATTTCCCAAGTTCTGTATGCCCTTAATTTCTAAGGGAAAAGAATCTGGGTCCCCAATGCCCAGATTCTTTTTTTTTGAGGGTAATCATTGTTCTTCTTTTTATATCTAAATTTTTTAGTAAATCATATTTTAAAATCCAGTTGACCTGTAAGGTTACCGTAGAGTGCTAAGATATTTTTTCTAAGGTGCAAAGATGGCTTATAATGCACATCATAAGACTAAAAAAATGCATGATTATGATAGATTTGAGCAAAAACAAGTTTTTCGTTTATGAGAAGTGAGATGGCTTTAAGTTATTCAGAAAACGATTAATAATGAAGGTTATGTGTTTGATTGCTCTTGGGAAAGCTCTTCTTTCTATTATTTTCTCTCTTCTTTATTTATTGGTGCTGTTCGTGTAACTGAGCAGTTTTTACGATAATAATGGTGAGCTGAAGCGTTTATTGTATGATGAAGCTTCTGTAATATTGAGGAAAGATCGTCGTTATGCCAAAAGTATAATGATATGGTTGAAAATATTAATTCCCTATTTCGTGAAGAAAAGGATGAGGTTCATGGATGTAAAAATCAATATACAAAGCTTAACTTTATACTCTATTTTTATTGCGTGTATTGTTTTTGCTTTGAAATATTGGGCATATCACATCACAGGTTCGGTTGCACTTTATTCTGATGCATTGGAATCAATCGTTAATATCCTTGCGTCATTGGCAGCATGGTGGGCTGTTAAAGTGAGTATGAAGCCAGCAGATCATGATCATCCCTTTGGGCATCATAAAGCGGAATATTTTTCCGCAATTCTTGAAGGGCTACTCATTATTATTGCGGCAATTGTTATTTTAAGAGAAGCATGGATAGCTCTTTCGACCGTTAAATTGTTGCAGAAACCTGGAATATGGCTTGCTATTCATCTTATTGCAACTGTCATAAACTGTATGTGGGGAATGGTTCTTATTGGGCAGGGAAAACTCCATCGCTCACCGGCTCTTAAAGCTGATGGAGTACATTTTATAACAGATGTTTTTACGTCGCTTGCAATTTTAATTGGTTTGATTGCCGGTTTTGTCGGAGGATGGGGAGCTTTAGATCCAATTTTAGCGATAATCGTTGCCGTTAATATTCTCTTACAAGGCTGGAAGGTGATTAGAAATGCTGTTCAGGGATTAATGGATGTTGGTGTTGAATTGAATGAAAGCATGCGGATTCGGGAGCTGATTTCTGCAAATGCATCGGGTGCGCTTGAGGTCCATGATTTGCGGACGCGTGTTGCTGGGAGGGTTACTTTTATAGAGTTTCATTTGGTTGTGCCTGCTGTAATGCAGGTAGGAGAAGCACATAAAATTTGTGATAAAATCGAAGCTGTTCTTCAAAAAGAATTTGATAATGTACGTATTTCTATTCATGTCGAGCCTGAAGATGAGGCAAAATTGCCTCCCGGTACAACGGTAATCCCTTTTATATAAAAAGATTTTTCAAATTGTCTGTTATGTTAGACTGTTTTTTTATGATGGGGTGATTCATATCTCTCGAAAATACAATGATGCTCTTTCGTTGATTTAATTTTTGCATTAATCAAGTATACAAGGTTAAACAGAGTATTTAAGGCAAGATTTATTCTATGTCGTTAAAACACTGCCATTTAAGGTGTGGTGAGATAAGGCATATAAAGTTTGATCTATTAAGTGTTTCTAGAGTATGGAGTAAATATTCAAAATAGGATTTGCCGGTGTATTCTTTTGTAAGTGAATCTCATGAAATGGTTAGCAGCTTAAATTCACTTAAGAAAACGGATTGTTTACAGACTGTCAGGAGTAGATGTTTCGTTGCTTAGGGAGAAGAGGAGTGAAGCCTTCGTAATAAGTTTAATGAGATTTAATTGTAAATTTTATATAAAAGTTATGAATAGAATTTTAAAGTTTGTGATCATAGATTAATCATCATTATTGTTGCTAATAAATGTGTTGTTTTATCGATACAATGTGTTCTGTTTTGAGTGTTCTTTATTACATGAAGGATGGGGATACATTAAAGAATGAAAAAACAAAAAATAATGCTCATATCTCTACTCTTTAAAGGATATTATTGTCGTTGCTGTAGAAAATCGCAAAGCTGGACTAAAGAATGATGCTAAAGATAGAGACTGGTTTTTAATTGATACTTTCATATTTTTATTTCAATCTGGCATCAAAATTTTACAAGGACTCGTACAGTACTGGTGCATTTTGATCATAAATATGCTGCTATATCAGGGCTATTTTAATTTATAGACAACAACAAAAAGAAAAGACTTTATAAGGAAAACAATGCTATAAAGTCAAAAATTTATACGCAATAAATTAGAGAGGTAGATCGAATTTTTATAAAATACTTTATAGACAATAACCAAACATATCTGGCTTTACTTTTACTTATATTTACGAACATTCGTTTGTGTATTTTTCGTTATATTTGTAAAGATCAGATTAGCTGTAATCTATAGATAACTTTTGGTTGAGAATATGAAAAGAAAGCGTGATACTATAGTAGAGTTTTTTCTGTCTTTATCTTTCAATAAGTAAAAGTGATTACAAATTCGTAATTTCTCCAAAAATGATTTTGTCATACCTATAAACAAAGTTAGATCAAAATGACTTTTTTCTCTTAAAACTGTAAACAAATATATTGTATCCGGATAGCTTGAACGAAGTTAGATGTTTGCCGGAATAACGACAGTATATATTTTAAGAATAGAGAAGATATTCCATATCGCTATGATGTTATTCAAGGGCTCTTAAAACGACGATTCCTGGTGTTTTTGCAACATAATCCATAAAAGGGGTATCGACGACTTTTTCATTTTCTTTGTGTGAAGGAGCATGTCGTAACATTGGCCCTTTATCTGTCATGATAAAGAAACTTACATGTGTTACATCCAATCCAGCAAGTTTTGCATAAATGCCAATGAAATCCCCTGATTTTAAACGGCTTATAACCTCTTCATTAATAAAGTTACTTGGAATATACGTTATTGTGCGTTTCACAACTGGAAGTCCAGGAAGATAGCGTCTATCATCAGCTTTTTTATTGAGATATTTTTCTACGCTGACTGTATGAGGACTTATTTCAGCGGTAATATCAGTGGCGAGTTTATATTCTCTATAAGCCCAGTCTGTAAAAAAATGTTTTCGGTTTAAAAAGTGAACATTACCCTTAATGTAACGCGTTTTTATGATGTTATTTATGAATTCTTTTGGGGTTGTTGATTTGCGCAATGCTTCAATATAATCCATACAAATGAAGTTATCTAAGCTTCTAAAATCAATAATCAGTTTTTCTGGTGTATTTTCTGAGCCATGTAACATATGGGCTTTGTAAGGTGTTCCTAAAAAAGCTTCAGAAAGAAAGTCAATCATGGCTCCTTTTTCCTGATCATTTATTTCTGAACGTTTTTTGAGAAGAGCATTTAATTTATTTAAAGTATAGGGATCTAGCTCTACGCTGGTTGTTTGTTGTGTTTCTATTTTATTTTCTATCCCCCCCTCTTGTGAATAAGAATTTTCGACATCACGTCCTATCACTAACATTAAAGTGATAATTAATAGGGATATTTTTCGCATTTTATACACCATTTTTGAATTTAACAGTTTATGGACAACACGTACTAAAAGAACTGTTTTCTTATGCTTATTAGCATTTAAATGTAATAATAACATATAATCTTGATATATTCAATAAATATAAACAATTTTTACAGTATTAATATATTTTTACTATGATTATTAAAGTTTTAAATGATTATATGGTATTGATGTATCTAATAGAGTTTATGTTTTAAAAATTAGCAGTATGATAAGTGATAATAATGTATTATAAAATTAATCATAATATCTCCAAAGTTATTTTAATACTCTATGTTTTACTATTAATTATTCATGATTTATTATCATAAATATTTTTTCATTTAATATAAAAGATATTCTTATATTTTGATAATGATATATCAAGTAAAAAATAATTTTATATTTTTATCTTGACTCTTTTTGTAATTTTTACTTTGTTATTATATTATATGTAAAAAATATACGGTATAGAATACTTTTAAAAGGAAAAGGGAGTTAAAATAGAGCGGGGGAGTCATTGTATGCGTAAAATAGTGTGTATGTTATGCAAGACCAAATGCTCAATCCGAAATTTGTTCAGCGTGGGCTCATTTTAGTGTTCATCACTTTATTGTTAGATATTCTTTGTATTGCGATCATTTGTCCTGTTTTGCCTGAATATTTTTCTCAGTTAACTGGAAAAGATGTCAGTGCATCTTTTGTAGAAAGAGGAAAATTACTTGCTGCTTACTCAGTGATGCAGTTTTTGTTTGCTCCTGTTATTGGTAATCTCTCTGATCGTTATGGTCGTCGTCCTATTTTGCTTGTCTCTATTATCTGCTTTGCTCTTGATAATCTCATATGTGCTATAGCATGGAGCTATTCTATGTTATTTATCGGGCGTCTTTTATCGGGGATAAGTGGCGCTAGTTTTGCAACTTGTACAGCTTATCTTGCCGATATATCCGATGATAAAACCCGTACGCGCAATTTTGGTCTGTTAGGCGTTGCATCCGCATTGGGGTTTATTTTAGGATCGTTTATTGGTGGTTTTTTAGGTCAGTTTGGTCCGCGTATTCCGTTTTATTTTGCTGCTGGTTTTTCACTCATTAATTTTATTTTTTCTTGGGCTATGATTCCAGAAACTCTTTCTTTATGGAATAGGCGCTTTTTTGATATTAAGCGGGCAAATCCCTTAGGTGCTTTTTGGCACCTGAAACAATATCCGATGGTTCTTTGGGTATTATTGGTCTTTTTTCTTTATTGGTTTGCGGAATCTGTATGGTTAAGCATTTGGGCGTTCATTGCAAAAGAACGCTATGATTGGAGTTCTTTTTCTATTGGGATCTCCTATAGTGTTTTTGGAATAGGCCAATTTATTGTAGTCGCTCTCATTTTGCCTTATTTTTCTAAACGATGGAGTGATTGGCATATTGTTATAGTGGGGCTTTTGTTTGCCTCCGTTGCTATGCTGGGCTATACATTTGCGACGCAGGGGTGGATGGTTTATATGGTTTGTGCGTGCACAATGCTTGAATATCTTGTTCAGGCACCTATACGTGCTATTGCTTCAGCGCAGGTACCAACAAATGTACAAGGAGAACTGCAAGGAGCAATGACATCTGTTATTTCGTTAAGTTTAATATTTGGTTCTGTTTTTTATGTGTTTCTCTTTGAATGTTTTACAGATAAAAATGCACTGTTTTATTTTTCTGGTGCTCCTTTTATAGGAGGTTTTTTGCTTCTTGTCATTGCAACGGTCATTTTTGCCTTGCGGGTACGTTAATGTGTTGAGAGGGGCTGGTATGTACTATTTTGCTAGAGAATGCACAAGATAAACAAAATGTATCATTTTATAGGCAGAAAGTTTTTTGTGTTATTTGTTTCACAAAGTGTTGTATAAAATATCGATATATCCTTTTCATTTAGTGAAAATAGTTTTTTTTATTTTGTCATATTGTTTGTATAGGGGAGCCCGTATTTTTTCTATTGCTTGCAAATTAATATTCAGTGCTAATGCAGCAGCATATTGAAAACAAAGATTAAAATGTATCTGAGTTAGATGTATCAGTATTGTATGAACAATTCCAAATTTTATAGGGCAAATTGGAAGTAAAATATTGCTTATATTTGTTGGCATTACTTCTAAAATCAAAAGAAAACCTCATTTTGGAAGAATATAAAGTTGTAAAATTGAAAAGATTTTTTCTGTTTTGCTATTACTTTTTTATTCGGCTTTACAGTTTTCAAAACCATCTACGGCAATATCTTTTAAAAAGTAGAGATTTGTTGCATTGCCTCACAATTTAATTTTTTTATTCTTTAGTAGGAATTATACTTCTCATGCACAATATAATTCTTAAAATTGTATTGTGAATCCAATATTTATTTGAAGGTTAGACACTTTACTCTTTTTAAAAATAGTTTTTATCGACACACTTATCTTGCTTGGGGGGGAGAAGCCAATGATTTTGATGGATACGACCTTAAGAGAAGAGGAATGAGAAAAATTTAAGCTATTCAGTGCGCTCTTTTTAGTTTCAGAATGATAAATAAGAATATTTATTCAATAAGTTGTAGGTATAAAAATAATATAATTGTGCGTAGGAAGATAATATAATTTAAAGGAGAGAAGCTAAAAGGTGAGGCTTTTTATTTTAAGATATTTTTTTATAATTCATAATGAGATCACTAAAATGCTGAAAGAGGTAGTGGCTATCTTGTGGTCCCGGAGAAGCTTCGGGGTGGTATTGAACAGAAAAAACAGGTTTTCCAATGATTCGAATACCACAGTTTGAACCATCAAAGAGAGAAATATGTGTTTCTTGAACATGTTGTGGTAAAGAGGTAGAATCTATGGCAAAACCGTGATTCATCGATACAATCTCAACTTTTCCAGTGTTAAGGTCTTTAACTGGGTGGTTGGCACCATGATGTCCTTGGTGCATTTTCACGGTCTTTGCACCAACCGTAAGAGCGAGAAGTTGATGACCAAGACATATTCCAAAAACTGGTAAATTATGATCAATTAATGTTTTGATTGTTGGAACGGCATATTGAGCCGTAGCTGCGGGGTCTCCTGGTCCATTAGAAAGAAAAACGCCATCAGGGTTCATTGCCAGAATTTCTTTTGCAGTTGTGTGGGCAGGTACAACAGTAATGCGGGCTTTTTGTGTTGCCATAAGGCGAAGAATATTGCGTTTAATACCATAGTCAATGGCAATGATATGAAGATTGTGCACATTGTTTGTACCGTATCCTTTATTCCAACTCCATGTTTTTTCATCCCATTGCATTGATGATTGAGATGTCACATCTTTCGTAAGGTCAAGATTGACGAGACCATGCCATTTTTGCGCACGCCTCTTTAAAGAAGGAATATCAAAATTTCCATTAGCATCATGTGCAATGACAGCATTTTGTGCACCTTTTTCACGAATAAGAATTGTGAGCGCACGTGTGTCAATACCACAAAGTGCAATAATTTTACGCGTTTTAAGCCATTGATTAAGATTTTCATTGGCACGGTAATTTGAGGGATTTGTAATGTCTGCCTTGAAAATAGCGCCAACAGCACCATGACAATTGAGAGGAGAGAGATCTTCAATATCTTCGCTATTTGCCCCTACATTTCCTATATGAGGAAAAGTAAAATTAACGATTTGTTGTGTGTATGACGGGTCGGTGAGGATTTCTTCATAGCCTGTGATGGCGGTGTTAAAACACACTTCAGCTTCAGCGATACCTGTAGCACCTGCTCCTTTACCTTCAATAATGGTTCCATCTGCTAAGACTAAGAGGGCTGTAGGTTTTTTGATACTCCAAGGGTGGCTGGGTGAAGTTGTTTGTATCATAGTATGTATCCACAATTTATTCCCTGAAAGGTATAATGATCAACTTTACACAAAAATCATACCTTTAACAGATGCGGTGTATATTATTCTGGTAACGTTTCGCTTGAAGTAGGCAGTATAAGTACATTCAATGAAGAGGTAAAGTCTTGTTTTAGCTTTTCGAAGATCGAGTCCTTAATTATTTTTTTATCCTCCATTGCAAGATGGATAAAGATTGGTTAAAAGGCATCTTCTTCTTGAACAAAATTGGATAAACTTATGTTGCGTAACCAGATTGATGGGGCTCTTAGGGCTGCTTTGAAAGCGCAAGATAGTGCGCGTCTTGCTACACTTCGTTTAATGAATGCTGCAATTAGGGATCGTGATATTCTTTATTATGATGAAGGGAAGCTAGAAGTGGATGATCAGCAGATACAGTCTGTTTTCACTAAAATGCTTCAACAGCGTGAAGAATTGATGCGAGCCTATAAAGAGTCTGGTTGCTTGGAATTGGCAGAGAGAGGACAAGCAGAAATAGAAGTTATTCGTGAATTCCTTCCCTATCAACTTAAGGAGATGGAAGTAGAACAAGTTCTTTGTGAAGCTTTGGCACAAACAAAGGCTGAAAAATTACGCGATATCGGTAAGGTGATGGCATGGCTTAAGGAACGGTATGCGGGGCAAATGAATTTTTCTAAAGTGTGCAATAGTCTTCGTAAGAAATTGCAATAGATCTTGTTAATTCAAGGGGATTGGAAAATATTTTTTATTGTGCGTCGCCTTTGTAAGTTAGTAGGATGTTAATAAATTTCATTTATTTTGTACACACATACTATTATCAAAAAAATAACTTTTTGATATCAACTAAACTTTTTAGGCTCTCATAGAGCAATGAAACATCTTTTATGTATTATATTTTCTGTTTTTCAAAGCTTTTAGACCATTAAAAAACAAAAATATTATAGAGTTTTTACTTTTTTAAAAAGATCTATTGTCAGCACTGTTAAAAATTTCAAAATAGGATGATTAAGCTAATTGATACAGATTTCCAATTTTGGAGAGTGTATTATTGTCTTTTTTGCTGTTTCAAAGCATTTTTTTGATAAAGAGTTTCCGTATTTTAGAGTGGTGATTATTCAGCAAGAAATTTAAATATAGATGGTTTTATCAATATGGTGTGTATCTTTTTAATTCAAGTACTGGTTTTAATGATAAGAAAATCAAAACTTTAAAACGTTTTTTCTAGGGAAGAGATTTTTAAGTTGAGTTTATGAAATAAAAAGATCTTTTGAAAAGAAGCCTTTGTTTGTAATGTGTTCTTGAGATAATTTTGAAATTCTTTTCTCTGATTAAATCCCTTATAAGCTATATAAAATCTATAAATTATGCAGAATCAAATGAGTAACCTCTATTTGTGGGGATACAGTGGTGAATCTGTTAAAAATAGTTCAGTTAGCAACAATGGCTTATCCGTTAACCGCAAGCGGGAACGACGTGCCCATAGCGCACCTTGTTGACCAATATGAATGTAATCGCGGGTTAATTTGTCATTGTTAAATAAATAATGTCCTAGAGGTACAGTTCCCAAATGCATTAAGGCTTGATTGTGTAGGAGGGTTTCTTGTGGAATTACAGTGCGTCCAAGGAGCCAAGGTTTATTATCTCCCATTAATATGACTTCACGTAGCCAATAACGCGCACTTTCGGGGATATGCTCTGCTTCTTCTGTTAATTTATCTCGCGTAATAAAACATTCGCGTTGTGGTTGAACTTGGAGGCAGGTACAATATTTCTTTAATCGAAGCGTCATTGAGCCCGATTCCATGAGCCAATTGCGAACGTTTTCTGGTATTGGAGGACTTTGATCAGAAAACCACTTTAGAGGTGGTAAGATGGAATCTTCAAGATAAGACATCGTTTTACTCCACAGCTAAAGTCTTATTCCATATGTTATGTTGGGTTAAATAGATAGCTCTATTGTAATACAAGGAGTATAAAAGCAGCAAGATTTTAACAGGAAGATATCAAAGGGAAAATCGAAAGCAAAGGTCTTTAAAAGAAGATATGCAGGAAGTATATATTATAGGATTATTTTCATTTAAAAAAGTAAAATAAAGTATTATGTTTTGTTCAAGGCGCTTTCACAATGTGTTACGGAAATTTCTTTATCGCATGAGAGCAATGGGAAAAATGTTTCGTGTTTTAAAATTCGTTTGTAACACATATAAAGAAGAGCTAAAAATTCATCTATGCAAGATGATATAAAGAGGAAGTTTTAAGAGGAACAAAACTTTATTTTATACTTTAGAAAGTGAAGAGATATTCAAATCTTTTGAATTGAGATGTAAAGGTGATCGTATTCTTTATAATAAAGAAGTTTATATTAATGCATATATTTTTATAAAATTTAAAATATATTATATTGTTAAAATTTTGAAATATTACATCACATAATATGTAGTAATTCTATAATAAAGTTATATTAATATTATTCATGTTTACTTATATATTTTTATTATTAAAAATAAATTAAAAACAAATCATAATTTAAGTGTTATATTTATTTTAGATACTATTTTATTTCACAGATTAGGAAAAATTTCTTTATCATTTTGTTCTTGCCATCTCTCTTTATTTCTTAAGATGCAAAAAAGCTCTTCGAGTTTTTCGGTAAAAAGGGTATTGTTGATAAAGTGTATAGGTATTAAGCATTATACGGTAGAATCTTTAATCATCGTTAGTGATTTTTGTAACCTTATGAATTGTTATTACAGTGAGATAAGCTGGATTTGCGCACGTGGTACAAAAATAAGTTCGTATTTCGTTAAAGTAACGCAACATATCTCTCTTGATATGCGTAAGTTTATATAGGTATGAAATGGTGCGTTATAAAGTTCTTTACTGCATTTGGTTTTATAATACGGTGATGGTGTATGCCTAAAATCGCAGCTTAAGCATCTCACCATCATATCAAAATTAGTAACAACAAGTTACAGGGGAATATTTCAAACTCTGCTAGTTGTTTCCTAGTTTTGTATTGAATCCCCAAAAGTGTAAAAATAGATACTCTATGATCGAATTTTTTCTCCTATCCATATAAGAATACAGGCTCCTATAAAACCTGAAATAAGATAGCCAAGCCAACCAGCAAAACTTACACCTAAAAGACTAAAAAGAAAGCTCGCTAGCGCAGCGCCAATAATCCCTAAGATAATATTTAATAATATTCCTGTTTGGCTTTTCATAATATATTGTGCAGCCCAACCTGCAATCCCGCCGATAATAATAGCTGCAATCCAACCGATGTTTGCATTTTCCATGATACCCTCCTTTGCCTGAATTTAAATTGTAACTAGAGTAAACTTTGTAAAAATCAAGGTTTATTCTTTTTTTACCCAGTGGAAAGGATATTTCTGTTAGAGATTTTACTTATTAATTTCCTTTATATTAAAATAATACTCACATTTATATTATATATAATACTTAATAAGTATAAATTATATAATACATTTTAATTTATAAACAAATTAATTAATTGAGAAATATGAATAAAAGAAGAAAATATTAGTGAAAATGTTTTAAGAATTCATAAAGTGTATTTATAAGCTTTTTAAGCTCTCTCTTACATTTAAAAGACAATTGTGATTAAAGTAATAAGTAAAATGGATATTTAAAAGTTTGGAGCTTGCCAATTGATATCAATGATGTTTAAAATGAAAACTGTTTCGTTGACAGGTTATAGCGTGGCTGTATAGGTTGAACCTCTACCAATCTTGATATAAACATTGCATTTTTGTGAGGTTTTGTATTCCTTATAGAGTATTTCTGTTTCGTTGCTACTGTGAAGCGGTTCCCTTTTTACAAGGTGGGTTTAGATTGCAACTGTCATGCTCTTGACCATCTCTTTATGTTTTGAACAGTTTTGGCTTTGAGATGGTTAGGTATTTTGACGTCTTTCTTCAAGAGTTCTATTCTATATGCTACTTTGTTTGTAATGTGCAAGCAAATGACTTTGAGGAATTCATCATGAGTAGATTTTAAATGGAAGAAATTTACGATGAAGAAAATTCATTTAAAATGTCAAATAGATAAAATATTTTTACTAAATTGATATTTTGATCAAGGTATTTGAATGTTCAAAATTTAATGATAGATGAGATGCATTTCTTATTCAAGTTATTTTAAAATTTTAAGATTTTTCTGTTTGTTCTTCAACAGGGTTGCGTAGACGAGAACTTTGAAGAAGTCCCTGTTCTTCTAAAATGGGGTAGATCATTGAGGTCAAAAGAGAGTTGATTTGTTTGAGGTCGCGCACAGTGTCAAGATGAAGACTGGATGATTCTACATTTTTGAGATCCCCTTCACGCAGACGTTTAAAATGTTTTAAACTCATCTCTTTTTCTAAGTTTCGTAGTTGATCTTTTTTTTGTACCAATAGGTGTGCAGTGTGTGTATCACGTGAGACGAGAACGTTAAATGCTATATGCGCGTTGGCTAGTACAATGGCGTGGAAACGAAGGAGGTCACTCCAGCCCTCGCTGCTGAACTGTAAACCTTTTTGTTGTTTCTTTTTAACCAGCATCAACATATTGTGAATAATGATATCGCCTGCTTGGTCTAATTTTATACAGGCACCTAGAAGTTCTTGCGTTTGAAGAGCTTCTTCGTCAGATAATTTTTGTCCCGCTAATCGTGCAAGATAAAGTTTGATGGCGATATGTTTTTTGTCCAATATGGTGTTGAGTTGGTTGAGTTCACGAATAATATTGGGATCAGGCTTTTCATAAAGTCCCATAATTTTTTCTAGCATGATGTCTACAAGATCACAAATATGAATGACTTCACGCATGACATTCGAGAGGGCGAGAGTTGGGCGTTCAAGAACACTATCATCAAGAGCTGTTTGATCGGATAAATTGAGCGTTTTATCGGTTTGCGTTTTTTTTGCACTTATATTCACGATCTGAGTGGTTAATTTTAAAACCCACTTTGAAAGAGGTATTCCAGCAAGGAGAATGAAAACATTAAAAATGATATGGGCATTAATCACTTGAGTAGGGGCGTTATTGCCAAGCCATGTGATGGGTGGTTGAAAGGAGAGAAATAAGATAAGTATAAGGATTGACCCTGCTCCACGCATGAGTAAATTTCCTAAGGGAACGAGGCGAGTATTAGGAGAGGCGTTGCGCGTTAAAAGTGGTGCTATAAGAGAAGAGCCAAAGTTGACACCAAGAACCATGACAACACAGAGTTGCGTATGGATAAGATCGTAATTGGCAAAATTGACCAGCAAAATGATTCCTGCAATAGATGAATGTAAGAGGTAGGTTAAGCCAGCAGCCAACAAAAAAGTGGAAACAGGATCGGTTGAAAGATAACGAATGATGCTAGGCAAAATTTCGCTTTCACGTAAAGGCTCTGTCGCTGTACTTATCATTTCTAAAGATAAAATCAAAAGACCAATACCGATGATAATACGTCCTATTTGACGCCATTCACGTTTTTCTGTTGTCATGAAGATACAAGTGCCAATTAAAAGACAAAGGGGCACCACAAGTGTGAGATCATAGGTTAGGATTTTTACAACGATTGCTGATCCTAATTCTCCTCCGCGTACAGCCATAAGTCCTGCTACTCCAGAGACAAAACCAGATTCAACGAAAGAGCCAACGAGGAGTGTTATTGCTGTAGAGCTTTGTAAAATCATTGCTGTAAAAAGCCCAAAACTTACGGCAAACAATGGTTTTGAAACGACGTGGCACATTTTATATTTAAGTCTGTCACCATAGGCGCGTTCAACTCCTGTGCGCACCATGCGTGTGGCCCAGAGAAGTAAAGAAATAGCGCCGGCAAGATGAAGGAGTACCAATGAACCATTCATGATACTTTATTCTTTCTTTGTTGTTGTGAATGTGGTTGCCTCAAATTAATAAATTGAAGTTTATTGTTTTTATTTTACTTTTGCTTTTAATACTTGATTAAAATCATAACCGCTTGGATTTTGAAAAACCTTTAGACCGAAACAGGGCAGAATGGAATAAAGGTGATCAAAGATATCGCCTTGAATTTGTTCATAGTCTATCCAAACGGTGGTGTTCGTAAAGCAATAGATTTCTAAAGGTAAACCATTTTCTGTAGGAGGTAATTGTCGTGCCATGAGGGTCATATTAGGATTGATGTTTAGATGCTGTTGTAGATAAGCAAAAACATAAGCACGAAAAGTTCCAATGTTGGTTAAACGGCGTGTATTGGCTAAGACATCATGATTTTTATCTAATTGAGCATTCCATTGATCAATTTCTGCTACTTTTTGCGTGAAATAATTTTCTAATAAATTAAATCGGGAAAGATATTTTTGTTCTTCTTTTGTGAGAAAATGGATACTTGATTGATCAATAAAAAGAGAGCGTTTGATGCGTCTTCCACCCGATTCTTGCATTCCACGCCAATTTTTAAAAGGGTCGGTCACAAGTTTACGGATAGGAACTGAGGTGATGGTGTTGTCGAAATTTTGAACTTTAACAGTATGCAAGGCAATTTCAATAACATCACCATCGGCACCGAGATTGGGGATTTCAATCCAATCCCCAACACGCACCATATCAGTGGATGAAATTTGAATACCGGCAACGAGAGAAAGAAGCGTATCTTGAAAAATTAACATGAGAACCGCGGCCATTGCACCAAGACCGGAGAAGAGAATAAGAGGGGAGCGGTCAATTAATGTAGCGACCATTAAAATTGTTGCAACAGCAAAAAGTGCAATTTTAGCAATTTGAATATAACCTTTTATTGGTTTTAGTCGTGCTGTTGGTCGTTGTTCGTAAAGGATGTTAATGACATTGAGACAGGAAGAAATTGTCAGGACGACAAAGAAGATAATGAAGGCGTTGGCAACATTACCGATGACAGTGCTAAATGCATCGGGCAATGTTGAGATAAAATTAACACCAATTGAAAGAATAAAAGCTGAAATGATATCCGCTATGTATTGAATAGCATTATTAATATCGATCGTTGTATTTTTGGGGAGAAAAGAAGAGAGTTTTTTTGCTCCGTGAATAAGTAATTTTCGTCCTAGAAAGTTCACTAAAAGGGCAGCTATAGTAAGAATAACAAGCCAAGAAATAGCCTCTAACCACGGATATTGAGCAATAAATTCGATCACTTTTTATTCTCCATTTCTAAAAATATATGCAGTTGAGGGTTTAAAATTTTACAACTGCTTTAAGAGGAAGTATTGGAATTATGCTCTAAAGTCGTTAAATATGCAAAAAAGAATTTTTAAACTCTGTGAGAGATAATGCGTTTTCCGCCCGATTTCCTTAATGAACTGCGTACGAGACTCCCAATTTCAACAGTAATTGGTCAACGGGTGGATTTTGATCCTCGAAAAAGTAAGCCTTCACGGGGAGACTTTTGGTGTTGTTGTCCATTTCATGGTGAAAAAACGCCAAGTTTTCATTGTGATGATCATAAAGGGCGCTATTATTGTTTTGGTTGTGGTGTAAGTGGAGATATTTTTACCTTTTTGTGTGAGCTTGATGGACTGCACTTTTCAGAAAGTGTAGAGCGTTTGGCTGATTTTGCGGGAATGAAACTCCCTATTTTGGATTCACAAAGTCATCAGCGTCAACTGGAAAAAGCTGACCTTTATGATGTGATGAAAATTGCTACAGATTTTTTTCAATATAATTTACGCGATAAAGGAGGTGCACAAGCACGTCGTTATCTGGATGCACGTGGTGTTACACCAGAGCTTGTAGAGCGTTTCCGCATTGGTTTTGCACCGGTAAGGCGTACAGCTTTGAAAGAAGCTTTGAGTGCACGTGGCATTTCAATCAAGCAAATGGAAGAATGTGGGCTTCTCTCAGTGCATGAGGAGAGCGCGGATTCTTATGACCGATTTAGAAATCGCATTATGTTTCCTATCGAAGATTTGCGCGGACGTGTGGTGGCTTTCGGAGGGCGTGCATTAGAGAAAGATACACGAGCAAAATATCTCAATAGCCCTGAAACAATGCTGTTTCATAAAGGAAATATACTTTATAACGCGGCGTCGGCGCGCAAAAATAGTCGCTTTGTTGGCGATGAGAAAATTCATTCACTCCTTGTTGTTGAGGGGTATATGGATGTTATTGCATTGACTAAAGCTGGTTTTGAAGGAGTTGTAGCACCCTTAGGGACAGCATTAACGGAAGCACAAATTGAGCTTTTATGGCAGATGGGGAAGGAGCCTATTTTGTGTTTTGATGGTGATGATGCGGGTTTAAAAGCTGCTTTTCGTGTTGCAGATCGTGTGTTGCCTCTTTTAAAGGCTGGGGTTTGTGTACGCTTTGTTTTGTTGCCGCAAGGAAAAGATCCTGACGAAATTGTTTGTGCTGGTGGTGCACAGCTTTTTTCTTCTTTTTTGCAAAAAGCAATTCCTTTGAGTGAGCTTTTATGGTGGCGTGCTACCTATGGAAAGCATTTTGAAACTCCAGAGACACGAGCAGCTCTGGAAAAACACCTAAAACAACAAATTTTTACGATTAAGGATGAAGATGTTCGTCGTTATTATTTGCAAGATGTAAAAAAACGCCTTTTTGATTTTTTTCGTCCCTCTTTTTCTAAAAAAAATGGAGGAGGAAGATATGATCTGTCTTCGCCAAATAGGATTTTTAAAGAGCAATCCTTTTCTCTGTTAGCAAATTCTGAAATAGTACGAAATTCTTCGCAAGCTATTCCTGTGCGCGAAGCAGTGATTTTACTCACTTTAGCTTACTATCCTGAGTTGTGGTATGAAAATTTTGAGATTCTTTCTGAGTTAGAATTAAAAAATACTCAATTGATGTGTTTTCATCAAGCTATGTTGGAAATTCTTGGCAATCAGCAGCTTCATGATAAAGAGACAATGGTTGCGTTCTTGGAAAAAAGAGGGCAAAAGGCTCTGTTAGAGCGTATGAAACATCTTGTGCAAAATATTGGTATGCGTATTATCTTTAGTGGAGCCCCTATAGAAGATGCACGTGCTATATTAAAACAAGCTGTCTACTTGCATCTTCAAGAACACCACCTACATAAAAGGTTACAGGATATTGAAGAGCAACTTGTAGAAAATCCTAAGAGTGAGGTTTTTGATCTGCTTCGTGAGATAAAAAATGAGCTGGAGCAGATGCAGGCAACAGAAGCGTTAATTGAAGGGTTTGGAAGTTGGTTGGATGAAAAAATAGACGGGAATGCACAAGATACGATAAAATGATTCGCTTTTTTAATGCGAATCAGTCACTTAAATTTTAGATAAGGAAGTTTTATGTGGAGTAATATTTTCATAAAGGTGATGATTAAATTCTAGAAAAAGCGGGCAAATTTTAGGAAAAGCGGGAAATTGGTTCTTACGATAGGGTACAGAAATTATCTCAGAAGGGCTGAGAGGTGTCGGGGAAACTTCTGGAGTTTTCCCGCGTTTTTGTCTGAATGACAAGGTGTATACAAAATGTATTCTTTCTAATAGTAATCTCTTAAGAAATATATATGAGAAACTATTGGGTGATTGAAGTGAGAACAAAAAAGCTGGTCACATAGAAACTATGGCGTGATCGAGTGGAGTTATGGTATGGCAACAAAGGTTAAACAGAAAGATAATGCAGAAGTAAAAAGCCAAGCGAGTTTAGATGGCCCTCTTCTTGATTTTTCTGATGATGCCATCAAGAAAATGATTAAACTTGCCAAAAAAAATGGTTACGTAACGATGGATGAACTTAATGCAGTTCTTCCGTCTGAAGAGGTTACATCCGAACAAATTGAAGATATCTTGGCGATGTTCTCTGAGATGGGGGTTAATGTTGTGGATGATGAGGATGAAGTTGATGCCGAAAACTATGAAGAGGAAGTTACTGTAGAAGGCGGTGATTTAGTAGAGTCCTCTAGTTACGCAATTGCAACGACAACGAATAAGCGCGAAGTAACAGATCGCACCGATGATCCGGTGCGTATGTATTTGCGTGAAATGGGGGCTGTTGAGCTTCTTTCACGGGAAGGCGAAATTGCCATTGCTAAGCGTATTGAAGCAGGGCGTGAGACAATGATTGCCGGACTTTGTGAGAGCCCTTTGACTTTTCAGGCTCTTATTATTTGGCGTGACGAGTTAAAAGAACAGCGTATTCTTCTTCGCGAAATTATTGATCTTGAAACTACTTATGCTGGTCCAGAAGCAAAGCAGGCTCCTGTTATTGAGAGAAGTGAAGTGGATAAGACAAAAGAAGAAAAAATGTCTTCTGGTATACATAATATGGGGGAGAGCATAGGAGAGAGAAACATTGAGGAAGATGAAGAAGAAGACGAGGACGATGTTAACTTATCACTTGCGGCAATGGAAAATGAACTTTGTCCTCAAGTTATGGAAACATTGGATTTTATTGCTCAAACCTATGTAAAATTACGAAAATTGCAAGATCAGCATGTTGAAAGCAGTTTGGCAGAGCGTAAAGAGGGAGCTCTTACATCTTCTCAGAAGAAAAAATATATTCAATTAAAGGGTGCTTTGATTCAAGCCGTAAAATCTCTTTCTTTGAACCAAAATCGTATCGAAGCTTTGGTTGAACAGCTTTATGACATCAATAAGAGATTGATTCAGAATGAAGGTAAGCTGAAACGGATTGCCAATAGCTATGGAATTGGCCATGAGGATTTTTTAAAAGAATACCAAGGACGTGAATTGGATGCAGATTGGATGAATTATATTGCCACTTTACCTACACCTGGTTGGAAAGAATTTTCGATGCGTGAAGCAAAAGAAATTCAAAAATTGCGGAGTGAAATACAAAATCTTGCACAAGAAACGGCTATTTCAATTGGTGAATTCCGTCGGATTGTTATGCAGGTGCAAAAAGGTGAACGCGAATCAACAATTGCCAAAAAAGAGATGGTAGAATCTAATTTGCGTCTTGTCATTTCAATTGCAAAAAAATACACTAATCGTGGTTTGCAGTTTCTTGATCTTATTCAAGAAGGCAATATCGGTTTGATGAAGGCTGTGGATAAGTTTGAATATCGGCGCGGCTACAAGTTTTCGACTTATGCGACATGGTGGATTCGTCAGGCTATTACGCGTTCAATTGCTGATCAGGCACGGACTATTCGTATCCCTGTTCATATGATTGAAACAATTAACAAAATCGTTCGTACCTCGCGTCAGATTCTCCATGAAATTGGACGAGAACCAACACCAGAAGAGTTATCTAGCAAGCTTTCTATGCCGTTAGAAAAAGTGCGAAAGGTTCTTAAAATTGCAAAAGAACCTATTTCACTTGAAACACCGGTTGGTGATGAGGATGATTCCCATTTGGGTGATTTTATTGAGGATAGAAATGCTTTATTGCCGATTGATGCAGCTATTCAGGCTAATCTTCGAGATACGACAACACGTGTTCTTGCTTCATTAACACCACGAGAAGAACGTGTTTTGCGGATGCGGTTTGGAATAGGGATGAATACCGATCATACATTGGAAGAAGTGGGACAACAATTCTCAGTTACAAGAGAGCGTATTCGTCAGATTGAAGCAAAGGCACTTCGTAAATTGAAACATCCTAGTCGTTCGCGAAAGTTGCGCAGTTTTCTTGATTCTTAAATAAAGAAATTCATGCATTTTGAAATTTTCTCCTTTCTTCTTAATAAAGGGGGAAGTGTTATTCCCTTGTACTTGGATGATTTTTTGAAAAAAAAAGAAAAATATGAGGTGACTTTGAATAACCTAGAAAGTTGATGATATTTAATGTTTTTCTGGGGGGTGGGATTTTGTATTTTTCTTTCTGAAAATAACAGATATGGGGCAAAGAGTGGTGTGGTCGTCTTTCAAAAAAATGAATGGTAAAATATTCTCTTGTGTGTAACGATTTGTTTCTTAAAAGAGGGGATGTATTAAGAATAAACTTATAGTGCTGCTATTGCAGCATACTGGCTTTTTGATGCGAAAGGTGTATTCTTTGCAGAAATTATTCTATCATTTCAAGGCGCACATTCTATTGCATTCTTTGTTAGCTTACAAAGGGATATTTCAATAGAGTATGTTCATTTATTGAGATATTTTCTGAATATCCTCTTGTTATTCAGAGAGATTTTAAGAAAATGATTTAAGTATGCATTGAGTTAAATCTTTTTAACACACAGAAATATATGAAATTATAGACATTAAACTTTTAATTCTTTCGTTTTTTATAGATCGTTTTAAATAAAAAGGTGTGCTTGAGTTTATGAGTGGAAAACTTCCCTTTTGGAAAGTGAAAAAATTAGAAGAAATTTCCATTTCTGAGTGGGAGAGCCTTTGTGATGGCTGTGGTCGTTGTTGCCTCCACAAAGTTGAGGACGATGATACGGGTGACCTTTATGCAACCAGTATTGCTTGTCGTCTTTTAGATGGAGAAACTTGTAGGTGTCGAAACTATGCTCATCGTCACTCAATCGTACCAGATTGTATATCATTAGACATTACAACAGTTAAAACGGCGCGTTGGCTTCCAGAAAGTTGTGCTTATAGATTAGTTTATGAGCGAGAAGATCTTCCGTGGTGGCATCCATTGGTATCAGGGGATTCTCAGACGGTGCATTACGCACATGCTTCTGCACGTGGACAAATAGAGGTTTATGAAGACGAATTATTATCTGAAGAAGCTTACCTCGCTCATATTACTGGTCTTCTGTGTGAAGGCCAGTGATATGATTGTTTTATACAATGCTTGCTCATTTAATCGATAGCAAAGACTACGGTGACACTCACGTTATAATTTAATTCACCGCTTGCAAAATTTGTATTTGCGTAGCTTGCATCTGCTGCTCTGCTCATGAGGCGCGGTGTTGGATGATAGTAATCATCTTTTTCATTGATTTCAATAATTTTTCCTAATTTTACATCGGCAGCTTGCGCTATCGTTTGCGCTTTTTCAATGGCTTCAGTAATGGCTTTTTTGCGTGCTTCTTGATAAAATGGCTTCGTATCTGCGTTGGTAAACGTAATACCGTTAACTGAATTAACCCCCAGTGTCATTGCTTGATCAAAGATTTTACCAGCATTGGTAAGATCACGAATGCGGACAGTTAAAGAATTTGAAACATGATAGAGTTTTTCATTATTCTTTTTTTCGTGGTGGTTATCAGGATTCGACTGATAAATGGATAAGCCTGATGTTTGCAAATCATTCGCTTGAATGCCATTGTTTTTAAAAGCTTTTATAATATCATTGATAGATTGATTATTGGAAGCTAAAGCTTTTTGGGCTGTTTTGTCATGGGTAACAACGGCGAGATTAATAATTGCCATATCCGGTACTGCCTGACTTTCTCCGATTGCCGTCACTGTAATCGTTGCATTTTTTATTTTATTTTCTTCAGCATAAGCACGTACAGTCAATGAAGAGGCTAAGAGCGTGAATGCTAATAGAGCTATTTTAACCAGAGACCCCTTCAGTGGTTGAGTTTTCTTTTCTATCATATCTATTCCTTTACATTTGTCAGTTGACTACTCTCTATCATTTTTAAGAGTTCTTATAAAGAAACTAGGGTACTGAAAAAAAAACCAATAGAAAAGAGAAAAAGATTGGTTATAATCTGGGTCAGCTCTTGTATCATAGGGCATTTTAGTTTAGAGAGAAACAACCTATATGGGGCCTGTAGCTCAATTGGTTAGAGCCAGCGGCTCATAACCGCTTGGTTGGGGGTTCGAGTCCCTCCGGGCCCACCAATAGGGGAATGTCCAATAGAAAAATGGATCGCTTATATAAAATTTTTGAGATTCCACCGTTTTCATTTTTTATTTATTTATTCTAGAAGCCTTTAGTCGTTGTTTTTTGCAGTTTTTTCTCTCACTCACTTTAATATAAAGTGAGGGTACGTTTTTTTAGTCTCATCAAAGAAGTTCTCTCATTTGCAACATTTTAGTATTTTGATTAACTGATATGTGTCGCTATTTATTTTCTTAATTCGTGTACTGTTTTGTACTTTTTCTGTGTGATGTACTTCAAAAATAGAAAGCTAAAAGCTTCATTGGATAAGTTTATTTATACTTGTTTTGCAAATAAACAGATCTTAATAGAGACAATTTTAAAGATTGGACCTGTTCAGAACAAATGGCTCAAAAAACATTTAATGTAAATTTGCTTTTTTCTAAATGATGTTAATGTCTTTTAGACGTTCGAATAGCATCATCGTGATGAAAAGTTAGTGTATAAGAGAATGTGATCTATGGACATTCATATGTATCGTGGGGGCAACGATGATAACATTTGTTGATATTTTCTTTTTCCCAAGAAAGGAATTCTATTTGATATTGTGAGAAATATTGTTCATAGTGACGGTTGAGTGTGCTCTGGAAAAGAATTTAATCAATTGCTCTTTGAACAGCTCATTGAATGATTATTGGTGTTTCTTTGCATCATGCAAATTTTATTGTAATAAGCATTTTATTATTCTGTAAGGAATGTTTTCTATGATGTTGGAAAATTCGTCAAAATACCATTTGGGCCTTTATGTATTTTCTGTTTAATGCTCAAAATATAGCATGTAATTCAAATTGTTATTGAAGAACCAAAGGTCTTTTTTGATTTTATTCTCATCGGGTATTGGTCGTATTTTGATAAACTTAGCTCTTTTTTTGTATTGCTAAAATTTTCCTTGTATTGATTGTGAAGAGAGTTTGATCTTTGTTATGAGTTTCTTTTCTTATGAAAAATTATTGGTAGGAGACTTTTTGTTGGAAAAATACACTTCTTCTTCAAGATCATACTTTGTAAAATATAATTCTCCATTTATGGATGGGAATTTATTTCTTATTGTAAGTCTGCATACAATTTACGTAAACAGATCATGGGGAATGATTCGTTTTATTTTTTTAATTATTACCATTTTTATCCATGATAGATATTTATATCAGTGTTTACAAAGGTGTGTTCAGAGGAGAGGTTCTCTATAAACTGTTTCAGAGTTTTAAGTAGTGCAGCTCTTTATAAGAACTTATTCCTATAGCATTGTGATATTCTTGCTTTGTAATATTGTTTAAAAAACATAGATGGTGCTATGTAGAACAAAATTATGATATATTCTTTTCGAAATGAGCTTTTTCATGTTCTCTTATATGAGAGTTCAGGAGTGTTTTAAGAGATATTTTCACATTAATTTATTATTGGTTCGAATCATAAGATTTGCGTAACATTATTCACATTGTTGATAAAAGTGATCATACCAATTTTCATAAGAAGGTCTGGATCGTGCGATGCTTTCTGTTTCACCATGGTACGTGACTAATAGAACTTCATCTGATTTTATAAAATAAGTTTGTATACAATTGCTTCCATACTGCCTATTGCAAATATTTTTTTCTGAGGTATGAGATATATTTTAAACGCTTTAGCGTTATAATAGTTTGACTACATGGAGTATGACTATGAAGAATGACAAAAAATTTGAAGCGGCTTTATCTGATATTATTGTGAAATGGGAGTCTCTATCGACGTCTCAAAAGCAAGCGATATTGGATAAAGTAGAAAATTCTATAGATTCTGCTCATTCAACAGAACATTTAAAGCTTCAATCTTCTTTTTATCTCCAGACGAAATCAAAGTTATGAGTTTTAAATCTTCATCGGAAATGTTGAAACCAGTTATTACATATATGGCACTAGCATTTCCCAGTGTATTCAAAATAGCCATGAGTTTATCTACAGAAGGCCTCTTGCCTCCATTTATCATTTGTTGGACGTAATTTTGTCCACAGCCTGCAGCTCTGCTTATTTCAATCATTGTTCGTCCGTCACTTTTTATCAATTCAACTAAGCGTTGGAACCAATCTTTTTCAGTCTGTGTCATTTTTAGACCTTTACATATTTACGCTATAGCGTTAATATTGCGTTGCGAATCCAGAATATATGATACAAGGAGCGTGAGAATATCCATGCAGAGCTCTTCGCTTATGAGGCATATAGAGTTGTTTTTAACTAATAACAAAATGTCTCCATACACTTTCAGATTCGAATCAATAAAAAATGGTTGCTTAGTTATACGGTTGTGACGATGTGACAAAATCAGTGCGTATACCGAAAACGGTAATACACTCTCACATACTCATGAGATTTTATCATAATAGTATACGCAGCGATATGATAAATCAAGATATACTCCGATATCAGCATTTGTAAAAAAATTCTGCATTGAGGCGGTATGTGACTATAATGAAGCTTTAGAGCCTTAAGAGATAGGGTAATGGCTGTAGAAAAAAATATAAATTCATAAGCAAAGAATGCTGATTTTTCCTTTATTGTAATAAATTAGATCACTATCAGTTAGTATATCGCGTGTGTGCGTTAAGAAATTTGGGAAATATCAAAAAAGGTGATCTTAGGTATTTTATTGAACATGAAGATAATCTGATTCACAAAGGTGGTGGTTTGGTAGGATGGATATACTCGATCAATGTGTTTTATGAGAATGAATGTATTTTTTATGATGTTGCGGTTATAATGAAGTCTGTCTTTACAAGGATATTGTTATTTATAACAATACGTTAATATATGGTTGTGTAGGGGGATGCAAGAATTCGCGTGTTTATGAAAGGGGAGGTTTTATAATTATTTACATGTGAATGGAGATGTATATGTTTAAACTAATGCGCTCTTTTTTGATCAAGTTTTGAATGTTCAATGTTTTCAAGTTTATGGTGATGCTCGTGATTATAGAAAGGTTAGAGTTTATGAAAACGCTTTAGTTTGTCGTGATGTAAAGATTTACAAGAGGGCCAAATTTTACAGAAATGCTGTGCTTTTAACCCTGCAGATTTTTGTAAGAAAAAGAACCTACACGTAGCAGAATTTCACATGGTGTACAAGAGGAAGATAGGAGTGTTTGAGGAAGGCATGTGTTGATTTTATTGCATCGTTCGTTTTGTTTGAAATTCCTTATTTTATATATTTTGTGTCAATAAATATGTCGCAAATAATTGGTGTGAGCGTGTGGATTTAGCCACTTTCAGAGTGATTTTTACATCATTTATCAATGTTTTAATAGAGAAAATAAGAATGCCGAGAGTGATTGTTCGCACTTAGAACATGCCGGTTTATTGCATTCTTTTTTTGATTGAGGATGCAACAAAGAAATTGGTCAAGATGATTACTTGAGCGGAAATTAAAGGAGATCTAAATGGGTGTAAACGAAATTTTATGGGGAGCAATGGTTGTTGTTTTGTTGTTCAGCGGAGTTATATTTCGGTTTTCTTTATATTATCGTAGTCAAGTTAAAGCTTTAAAAGAGGAGTCCAGAAGGATAAAGCATGAGTTTTTAAGAGATTCTATGAAGATGACTGAAGAACGAAATAGAGCTATTAGAGAGCAGAATATGGTGATTAAAAGACGCGATCAAACGATTGAAAAATTGAAAAAACAAATTAAACGATATGAAGAAAATGAAAAGAAATATCAAAAAGAACTTCAATCTAAAAATGATAAAGAGTAACTATATTCATTTTTTGTATCGAATTTATGCATTAAAGGTTTTGAAAATGTCTTAGAAAGACTGGAGTGATGAGAGAGATAAACTTTAATGAAGTAAATGACAGTGCTGGTGGGGAAATTGTATTGAAACAAAATATTCAAGTTTACTCTGACTTATGAAAAGATTTAATTTTATAAGATAGAGTATCATTGATCATAAAATAAAATTTTATGATAATGCACTGATTTATAGATATGCTAGGTTATTAAAAAAATCTGTATATAAGATTCAACAATTGTTGTGGTGATATTATATTATTACTGAAAGCGATTTTGTATGTTCTTTTTAGGTGTTGGGATATAAAAATATTATGATAGCTTCAACCAATAGGCATAAAAATTGCATGATAATAGAAAGAAAGAGATATTTTCTTTTTATGAAGATGAAGTGGATAAGCCAGTTATGCTATCGGACACAGAATAGGAAGATGAACGTAAAAGATATTAATCTCTGCGAGAGCAATCATATTCCTAATTTATGATTTATCTTATCTTCATGTGCATTTGCTTTTTATGAAAAATACAAAATTTGAGGGGGGCTCTTGATAGATGCTATAAAGATCTGATTATGTTTGAAAACAAACATACAACCTGCAAAAATTTACTGTTATTTGCGCGTGTTAAAAATAAGACAAAAGCTCTCTTTCATTGAGATAAAATCAGTTACTTTTCATTCATCACCAAAATAACTCAAAACTCCATTATATAAAATAAATGCTTATCTTAATGGTAAAGAATGTCAGGACTGCAATTCTCTGATAAGAGCCTTATGCGTAATTTCTTTGATTTGTTCAATATTCATAAGAATATCTTGTTTTGTTGGATAACCTTTACTTGAAAAAGCAATTTTTTGTGCATCTCCCGAGATTAAACGCCAGTACCATTGATTGTGAACTCCTTGAAACACTTCAAAATACATGCTTCCCACCTCATAAAATAGCTGATAATTTTCAGGATAAATACTCAACTAATCCGTTTATGAACATTAATCTATGTCTCTATAGGAAGTCGTCAATATATGCCCCTTAAATTTTCTGACCTAAAAAAATCTTCTATGAGAGCTATTATTCTTTTAACAAGAAAAAATTTCTTGTCAATAAGATATGAATGAGAATTTTATACTATAAAATTATTTTTTTTAATTTAATGACACTATATATTCATTTATAATGCGAATATTTTTACTATCATTACAGAAACAAAGTTTATAGAGAATACAAAATTCCACCAGCATGGACACAATAAAAAACTGTTCTCCACACTGGTAGAGTTTAATCGTTTCTTTTTTCTCTTTTAAAATAGACGTTTATTGGTTTGCTATAACCTCTTTTTGGGATACGCTGCGAATGAGTAAATCAATAAATAAACTAAGAGTATAAGAATTGGCCATTTTGGCTTTCATATCAATCAAAGAGATTGCCGTTTTAGGGGTTAGTCCATTTGATATACCTTGCTTTGATAAATATTGCTGCAATTTTTCATAAGAGCTATCGATTTTCTCTCGATTTAGTTTTTCATTATGATCATTATTGGCAATTGTTTCTTCAAGCCCTTCAATTTTTTTAATAAAATAATTCCAGTCAAAATCACCCTTTGTGTATTCGGCATCAAACATTTTTCCTTGTCCAGTTAAAAGCCAATTAATATTGACACCATACAACGTGCGGTATGTTTGTAAAACACTAAGATTGGGTTCTCTCTCTCCACGCTCGTAAAAAGCAATGGAATTTTTTGTCATGCTAAAACTTTTCGCTAAGGTTTCACGTGATGGATCACCTAAAGCAAGACGTACATAACGTAAACGTTTTCCAAATATAGTTTTTGATTCAGTTTCAGGACGTGCCACGAATTATCTCCCTCAGTAAATCATCATGGTATAAATTTTGATTAATAAAAGCACACTATGTATTAATATTCTATGATGTAATGTCAATATTATAGTTTTAATTTCTCTTTATTTTTTTATTTTTAATTTATTGTATTGAGGACTAATATTTATTTCAAAACAAAATTTTGTGTTTACTGCATTCTGTCTCTTGTTTTTTTGAGAAAATTCTCATGTAACTTTACCATATATATTCTATACACCTCTGCATTAATAAATGCAATTTTAAAGAGATGCAAGCTTTGGATTTATACTGTGTGTGCTGTAGTTGAATTAGAAAATAAACTTTGAGGAATGATCATGGCCCTATTACGCTATTTTGGGTGTGCTTTTTTTTTCACGATTATTGGTATTTTTTTAGGAGGGGCTATTGGTTGGTTCGAAACGGGAAGCATTACTGGTTTTCTTAAATATTTTTTTATTTGCTGTGTTTTAGGGATTTTGGAAATTTCTTTATCTTTTGATAATTCTATTATCAATGCGCGTATTCTTGGTAGAATGGATCCGTTATGGCGTCGCCGTTTTCTTATATGGGGCATTTTGATAGCTGTATTTGGGATGCGGATTGTTTTTCCGTTATTGGTGGTTGTCGTTGCTGTTGGGATTAATCCCATTGCGGCAGTCAAATTAGCGATATGGGAACCACATCGATATGCCGAAGTTTTAATCGATGCACATATGGGGATTGCCGCTTTTGGAGGAACTTTCCTTATGATGGTTGGCTTAAAATATTTTTTTGATTCTAAAAAAGAAGTGCATTGGCTTAATGTTATAGAGAGACCTGCTCAAAAGTTTGGGGCGCTTGTTGGAATTGATATTGCAATTGTTTTGATTTTGATCTTATTTGTTTCAGGTCAGATTGACGCAGAAAATAAAATAACTTTTTTATTGGCAGCACTTTATGGACTTTTGACCTTTATCGGTGTTGAAGTTGTCGGTCATCTCTTGGATACTCCTCAAAAGACTTTAACAACAGTAGCTCACGGGGGAGTAGGGGCGTTTCTTTATTTAGAAGTTCTTGATGCTAGTTTTTCTTTCGATGGCGTGGTTGGTGCTTTTGCCTTTTCACACAACCTTTTTATTATTGCGATAGGTCTTGGTATCGGAGCATTTTACGTTCGTTCTATGACAATTATGTTGGTTGAATCAGGCACATTATTGCATTATCGTTATTTAGAGCATGGTGCTTTTTATGCAATTCTAGTTCTTGCAGTGATTATGTATCTGCAAACGATTATATCGGTTCCTGAAGTTTTAACAGGACTTGTGGGAGTCTGTATTATTGGAATAGCATTGTATTCTTCGATTCGTTTTAAGCGTTGTCAATTGGATAAACAGGGCGTGTCTAAGTAATGAAAAATTCGTGTTTTCTCACGCTTTTGTTTATCGCATGTCTTTGAATAGAGAGAGGCTTTTTATGCAAAAAATGCCATGTTATTGCTTATTGATGTTTTTGTTTTAAAGTTGACACTATTGCGCGATTTCCCTCCATGAGGTAAATAATGTATAATCTTTTGGATAACTTTTGACGTATAGAGGCTTTTTGACTTCAATATAAGGTGCAAGTTTACGCTATACTTTTTACCAGCTTTTAGTATCATAACTGCTTTTGCATTTAATGATTCATAAGAAGCATTTTGGCTGTTTTTTTTGCAAGATTTTTATTCATACATCAATCCTATTTATGATGTTTTAAGAGAATGGTATTGAAATAGGGGTGAAATGAGAGAATTTTACGATATTTGGGTTCCTTTCTTAAATAGGTAAAAAAATTTATTCATTATAAATCAGAATGTTATAATGGTAGATGAGAAAAGAATATTTTAGGAGAGCATTAACAGTTCTATACCTGCTTCGTTCATAGTTTTAAGCATAGTGTTTAGTGATCCGTTTACATCAATACCAGCACAAGCATTTAATGAAACACTGACTTTAAAACCGTATTGTATGGCGTGAAGAGCAGAGAATCCGACACAAAAATCAGTTGCTAAGCCGCACATAATGAGCTTGGTAAAACCATGTTCTTTGAGATAAACATGTAAACCTGTTGGTGTTTTTTGATCATTTTCAAGAAAGGCAGAATAACTATCCATTTTTGGATTATAGCCTTTTCTAAGGATAAGTTGTGCCTTTTCCACTCTAAGAGATGTATGAAACTCTGCTCCTTGTGTTCCTTGTATACAATGATCAGGCCAAAGTATTTGAGGACCATAGTCAAGAGTGACTGTATCATAGGTTTTTTTTTCAGGATAGCAGGAAGCAAAGCTGCAATGGTTTTTGGGATGCCAGTCTTGGGTTAAGATAACGTGATCAAAATGATTTATGAGATTATTGATGGCGGGTAAAATAGTATCACCTTGTGGTACTGCAAGTGCTCCACCAAGTAAGAAGTCATTTTGAACATCAATGACGATTAAGGCTTTTTTTTCCATAAATATATTCCTCATAGGAGACGCGCTTTTATCGTATTTTTAAAAAGCTATATTTCGCCTTGAAGTTTTGAAATGAGTTGCTGAATATTGATACTATTTTTACAGTTATCAAGCCAAAAGAGGGGAATGGATAAGTTTTTACAATTTGTTTTATAGTTTTTTACGAATTGTAACCACGTACCAATGGGGAGTGCACTGTAGTCATTTGTTGCTACATGTTGATGCAATGCCTTCATGATCATTGGGCTTGGGACGTCAGATCCCATAAGGCGGCAGTCATTTTGTAAACGTAATTTAAGCCACATCAAGGAAAGGGGGGAAGTCCATTGTTTTCCGTAACAAAAAATCGATGAAAAAAGGGAAGGATTTTTTACGGCGTAATATAAAGCCCATAAGGCAAAAAAAGAAGGCGCGTAGAGAATTGCTTTTCTTTCTGGTATCCTATCACATTGATAAGTTGGTTTAATACGATAAAAATACAAGGTTATATCTGGTATGGAAAAGATGGGCAATGTTTGATAACATGTTTCAGGGACAGCTAAAAAGATTTGCTTTTTGCTTTTTGAGGCGATGTTTTTTTGCATTCAGAACCATACTGGGGCTTGTGAGATTAGAAAAAATGTACCAATATAAAGCGAAAAGCTTTTGATACGGTGTAAGCACTATTTACTGTACAGTTTCAAAAAGCGAAAGCAATTTTTTCAAACCCTAATCTTTAATATCGCGCAATATAAAGAGAAATTTATGGCACGTCAATTTATCTATCATATGGCTGGGCTCAACAAGTCTTACGGCAATAAAAAAATCTTAGAAAATATTCATTTGTCTTTCTATCCAGATGCGAAGATCGGTATTTTAGGGCCAAATGGTGCTGGTAAATCAACGATTTTACGTATTATGGCTGGGCTAGATAAGGAATATACAGGAGAAGCATGGCTTTGTGAAGGAGCGCGCTGTGGCTATCTACCACAAGAGCCTTTGCTTGATGCAAGCAAAGATGTGCGCGGCAATGTGATGGAAGGTGTTGCAGATAAACAGGCAATTCTTGAGCGTTATAACGAATTGATGATGAATTATAGCGAAGAAACGGCTGATGAAAGTGCACAGCTTCAGGATATTATTGATAGTCAGAATCTTTGGGATTTAGAAAGTCAAGTGGAAATGGCTATGGCTGCTCTTGGATGTCCGCCAGCCAATGGGGATGTCACAAAACTTTCTGGTGGTGAGAAGCGGCGTGTTGCGCTTTGTAAATTACTTTTGTCAAAACCTGATTTATTACTTTTGGATGAACCGACAAACCATTTAGATGCTGAAACGACGGCTTGGCTTGAGAGGCATCTACGTGAATATCCTGGGGCTGTACTTTTGATAACCCATGATCGTTATTTTCTCGACAATGTAACGGGTTGGATTTTAGAATTAGATCGCAGTAGAGGTATTCCTTATGAGGGGAACTATTCTGCTTATTTGGGGGCTAAAGCCAAGCGTTTGGTTCAGGAAGGCCGTGAAGAGGCAGCGCGTCAACGTGCTTTATCACGTGAGCAAGAATGGATCGCTTCTAGTCCAAAAGGGCGACAAGCAAAGTCAAAAGCTCGGATTAAGGCTTATGATGAGTTGGTTCAAGCAGCACGTGAGCGCCGTCCTGGAGAGGCGCAAATCATTATTCCTATTGGAGAAAGGTTAGGACAAGTTGTTATTGAGGTTGATAATCTCTCTAAAGCTTATGGTGAACGTGTATTGATTGATTCTCTTTCTTTTAAACTTCCTGCTGGTGGCATTGTTGGCGTTATTGGTGCCAATGGTATGGGAAAGTCGACCTTGTTTAAAATGTTAACGGGACAGGAAAATCCCGATTCAGGTCAGATACGTATCGGTGAAACAGTTCACATGAGTTATGTGGATCAGAGTCGCGATTCCTTGGTGGGGGATAAAACTGTTTGGGAGGAAATTTCTGGTGGAAATGACATTATTAAATTAGGCAAATATGAGATGAATAGCCGCGCTTATTGCGGGGCTTTTAATTTCAAGGGGGCAGATCAGCAGCAGAAGGTGGCAAATTTATCAGGAGGGCAGCGCAATCGCGTACATTTGGCGAAACTTCTAAAAGAGGGGGGGAATGTGCTTCTTCTTGATGAACCGACAAATGATCTTGACACTGAAACATTGGGTGCATTGGAAGATGCATTGGAAAATTTCGCTGGTTGTGCAGTTATCATATCGCATGATCGTATGTTTCTTGATCGATTGGCAACACATATTTTAGCCTTTGAAGGTGATGGTCATGTAGAATGGTTTGAAGGTAATTTTGCTGAATATGAGGCTGATAAAGTTCGTCGTCTTGGGGCGGAATCTCTTAATCCTAAGCATGCAAATTATAAACCTCTTACACGCTAGAATTTTTATCTTATCGCAACTTTGTTGGAATAATAGTGTATTTTATTGTGTTTGTTATTTCATAAATAAAGTGTGTGTGTGCTCTGTGGAAGTTTTTATTCATTGAAAAAAGTAAGAGACATTTTATGAAATTATGACCTAAATAGGGTTATTCTACTCATGATATATAACCGGTTATTGCTTGTAAAATTGCAATGAAAAGGAGGAGATGAAGAGTATAGTATTACTTCTACAAATGCTCTGGTCATTGAGCATTATCGTCTTTACTTAATAAAGATGCAAGCTGACACTATCATATTATTTATTTTTTCTCAATGGTATGCAGTTCTTGTTTTGAGGTGGGCATAAAAGGTATTTTTATCTATATGTTCCCTCCGTTTATGTGCTGTAAGAGAATGATTTGGATTGATTTATCATAAATAGATTTGAAATGAGAAAAATTTATGGTATTCTGATTTTTTATTCAAGTTAAAATGAATGAATTATTATTATAAATCAATGTATTATCATTATAACGAGAAACAGATGGATAAGATCTGTTCGTTTTTTACATGAGCCTATTTTTTTCATAGTATGATAAAATAGAGAGCACAAAATAGATGAGAATATGCGTTGTATGCTTGACTTTTTTTCCTATAAACAAATGTTTATAGGAATGTTTAGGGGATAATTATGAAAAAAAGTACAAGTTTAGATGCAATAATTGAGCTGCTGAAAGCGGTTGCAGAAGTAAGCCATTTACGTGTTCTTACGCTCTTGCGTCATGAAGATTTAACAATCCCTGATTTTATTTTTATTCTTGATCAGTCGCAAGCATGTATATCACGATATTTACGTTTATTGTACGAAGCACGATTGATTGAGCGTTATCAGAAGGGGGATAGCCTTTATTTTAAGCTTTGTCATGATTTTGGGGGTAAAGACATTGTGATGGGTATTCTTTCGTCTTTACCAAAGAATGATGTGTTGTTAGCGCATGATTTAGAACGTTTGAAGGACATTAAAAAGCAGCGTCAAAAAAGGAGGAAGAAGCATTTCTTACAAAATGCGTTGCAACGGGATGTATTACGGTCATCCTATATGGCAGATCATGGTGTAGAAAACTCTTTACTTGAAATCATTGGCGATAAACCATTTCAGATGATGCTGAATATTGGAAGAGGTGGAGACTCTATCTTAAAATTGTTTTCTAATCTTTATACGCATGCGGTTGAAGTTGTGCTTGATAGCGATGTTTTTCACTTGTCTGTTGGAGATACAACTTTTGATTTAGTTATTCTTCATTGGGTTTTACATTTTTTTGAAAATCCTGAAATGTTTCTTCATGAGATATCAAGTGTTTTGCGTCCCTATGGGCGTTTATTGATTGTGGATTTGGGTTATCATAAAGCTGATTCTTCACATTTTGATCAAGCACATATGCGTCTTGGATTTTCGACTTTACAAATAGAAAAGTGGCTAAAAAATGCCGGACTTATGCTAGAGCAAACAGTTTGTCTTACTCCTATACAAAATGAAAATAGTAAGGAGGGCATGGTTACACTTTGGCTTGCTCGTGATCCGCGTTTATTAGTTGACGATATCAAAGATAAACAAGTAGATTTTGCATAAATCGCGTTTGTTAACGCACTTTATTCTCTGATTTTTCTCAAGGAATAGCGTAGAGATAAAACTTTATTCAATCATTGATAAGCTATTGTTTTTTACATTTGTATTATGTTTTTATATGGGAGTATTGGTGTTTTATAAGGGTGTGTAGGTTGTATAATGAAAGCACTTACTATAGAGTTAAGCTTATGAGGATCATTATTTAAGGTGTCCTGATATCATCTTCGTTTTATTAGTCAATATATTGATTTTAAACGATAATATATTCTTTTAAAACTTCAATAAAAAGCTCAAATACAAGAATATTTTTTCATTTAAAATCTTTTGTTTTTAGAATCTAAAAGCGTTTATTTGTATGTTACAAGAGCAGGTTTTTGTATTAATAATACCGTTTGGAAAAGGAATGACATCTCTTATGCACATTTCTCAATGTAAGATTAACTATATTATAATGGAGTGATAATTCGTGTCTTCATAAAGTCAAAGATGATGATGATCAATAGGGCTTAAGTTGTATCTTTAATGGCACAAAGAGAGTGGGTGAAACAGGGTAAAATGTCTCTTTAAAGCAGGTTCTTAGACGAGAAGTACCTTAGAGTTTTTTTGTGAGGGGTGCAAAAAGATGCTAAAAAGAACGAAAATAGCATAAGACAATGCACAATTTTCATTATTTGAAATACAGCATTATGAGTATTTTTGAAAGTCGTAAAACAAAATGAAAGGAAGGGTAAAGATGGCAACAGGTTTTGTCTTTAGGTTTTTATATTTTTTCCCAAATGAATGATGGTTTTCCTTGTTTAACAATTCCTCAAACAGATATAAATATTTTTTACTCTCATTGGGTATATAAAATCTGGAACGGTTCGCAGGGAGCGTTCGTCTTAATTTTTATTTCAAATGTGGCTGATGTGCTAAGCGTTGATATTGATGATAAGTAACAGAAAAAATTCAGCAAACACCACTATGAAAACACTTATAGGCCAGCAATGGATTGGAGTGATATTCCGGATTTTATAAAATATTTTGCAAATGATAATCGTCATACACATTTGGCTTGATGAATTCGGACAGGTACTTGTACAGATCCTTTATGTTATATTCATAAAGTCAAATTAAGATAGCTTCTGCAGAGGCTATGTAAAGAAAAGAGTGATATTATGGCATAGTTTCGCGTATCTTTATCATTAGAAGCAATGAGGATTATTAAATAAGTCCATTTTTCTTGCTAAAAGTGGTTTTCTTCTTTCTTTTTATGTTTTCGCGTTCATTTTAGATGCAGCTCATGGAGAATATAGTATAAAATTCATAGAGTACTACCATTTTTAGTTTAAGTAAAAGTTGTAAGCCGGCTTTACCATTTTGTTTTCCAGTTTCTCATGTTGCTGCAGATCTTATTTTCAAATGGCTCATTGGAGGTATCTTCACCTTTTAGTGGTATTCACATGCTTCTTTTGGCTTGTGATATGCAGATGAATGCTTTTTATTGATTCAATATAAGAAGATTTGAAATAAGAGGACTTACGCTATTCAGATCTCTCAAGTAAGTTGTAAAATGATGTGTTATGATTGCAAATCAATGGATTATTTACGTTAAAAAATAGAGTGTAACAATTTTTGAGCATAAAAACTGCTGTGTTTATTCTTTTACGGATTAGTTTAAGTGATAGAAATTAAGAGAAAATGTTTGCACGGATCTTTATTTGTTATATTAAAATGCGTTGGAGTCTGTTGGCTAGTGAAAAATAATTTATCGCTACTTAGAATGATCATAGGGTATGATTCGAAAAAATACCTTTAGCGTTCTTATTTTTTCGTAAAAGCAGCTGTTTAAATTTTTCATTGATGTTGTTGCGTAAGGAGTTTGACAATATTTTAAAGGATCATTTGTAGAATTTTTTATGAAGATAGATAAGATTTGGTTTAGCTAATTTATTGTCTTTATTTAAACAATCCATATCTTCTTTTAAGCAGATATTTTTTGCTGTTATTGTATCAGTTTTAAAAGTCTACGTTTTTTTCTTTTTGTGATGATCGCTGTTGGACAAGTGATTCTGCTTGTATGGACTTTGCTTTTTATAGGGTGAATATATACAAATTGCTTGTTTTTTAATGATGATCATCAGAGTTATGAAAAAAATTATTATAAAAATTACAATAGTCGTAGATTCTGATTGATGTTTTTTTGGAATAAAATTGCTTCAAATTGGGTCAATTTAAATTTTTTTTGCCTAAATATCGTCATTTTTAAATAATTTATAATTCTTTTATGCTTTTTTGCGTAGAAGATGATAAGAATTTCTTGTTGTTTAAAGCATTTTATTCCATAGCAAGGATATTACATCGGCTATCTTAGTGGTTGATGTGAGAGGACAATCGGGGAACCTCCTCCCCCCCCCCCCGCGTGGATCCCCTAGATTGTCTGGCCTGGCTGAGGATTTCCTCAGTCAGGTTTTTTTGTAGTTTTTGTTAGAGTTTGGTAAGATGTTATCAGGGGGTAAAAGGCGTAAGATATGCTATTGTTTCATCTATAGTGTCTCAGTATATAGGGCGGGTAGCGGTTGTTTCTTGGTTAGTGTTATTGCGTTTATTTTCAATGGTTAGAATTTTTTTTATTGAGTCATCATTGAATGCTATGGAAGGAGCCTATATTTGCAGTCTGTAATCTTTAAGTAAGAGATGATGGGATTTTTCTCCGGTCGTATTGCTTTTATTTTGTTTATATTTCTTATTTTTGGTTTTAGCATTTTTGCTTCTCGCAGTGTTGCTGTTTATCAGTTTTTTTCTGGCTACACTTCTTCTTCTCAGCAAGTTGAGGTAACGGAGGAGGTGTTGCTAGAGAGATGGGTAATGGCTTTTCCGGATATTATCGTGCACCTTTCTAAAATGAGTCCTCGGCAGCAAGAGCTGTTTATTGAGCAAGTGCGTCGCGAGGCGGTTTCATTTGCTTGTGAAAATGGTCAGAGACGTGAAGAGGCTCACAAATTTGGTGAAACTGTTGCTATGGCTCTCTCAAAAGCGATTTCTCGTCCTTCTATTGCTAATGCTTATTTTTAGCTATTTTTAAAATTGTGCTTTTGGATTTGATTTTAAGGGGGAGAGAGCTTTTCGTGAGGTTTTGAAAAGTGTGTAGGAAGATAATAAATTTGTAAGATAATCAGCAAAATTTATCTTCCTACAAAGGTAAGAAATCAGAGTATAAGATAATGTTGCAATTATTACAGGAGCGATAGCAAGTCCATCAAGGGCATTGGTTAGGCTGACTGCATTATTCATTGTTACAATGACAAAAGCAATAAAAAACAGCTTAAATCAATACGGTATTTTGCATAAAGGGTGAGGATAAGCTGAGGGCACTCATTTGTAGAAAAGCAAAGGAAGAGATTGCTATAATAAAACACGTTAACCGCATTTTAGATACCAGTTATTTTTTTATTTGATATGAGCAGATAGAAAATTCTCAAAGAGTTTGCGCAATATTTTGAATTGGTAAATAGCGTATGATGGTTTTTGTATATCTATGGACTCCTTATGCACAGTGATGGAGGTAGGGGGGTGATTTTAGTCAATGGTTTATTGGGGCCATAAAGAATGCTGCGCGTGTTTATTGGTTAGAAAGAAGCATCAATAACGGGTTTTATTTTTGTGAAACTTTTGCGATATCGAGGATCTTTGGTAAAGATGATCTCGTCTCTATTGCTTTGTGGGATTGATATCAATAAAAAATTTAATCATCGTATATAAAAAAATATCATATCTTTTTAAAGTGCTATTTTGTAATATAAAAATTGATTGATACAATAGATATAGCAGAACTTGATAGAATATATCATTTTAGTTAATATGATATAAGTTTAATTATAGGCTTTTAATTTTTTTATTTGATGATATAGAGAAGTATATAATTTTTGTATAAAGAGTTTTTCTTTTTATACAGAACTTTATCTTGAAATTGTCTTAATATTTCCCTTTTCAAGCCGTTCTTTTGCTTTCTTTTTTTGTACAATGCATTCGAAAATTATTTGCGGTTAGAATTTGAGAATTTTTGAGTGAGAGAAAGAAAATGCAATTTTTGAAAATTTTGTTAAATACAGCGTGTGCTGTATTTTTTGTATTTGATATAAGTTGGGCTCATAGTGTTTTAAATGTTGCAGAAGCAAAAGAAGGCTTAGGGAGTGTTGCTTCTCAGATTTCTAATCGTCCTTATGAGTTTCTTATTCAGAAATTTGCAAATAAGTATAATATTCCGGTTAATTTAGCACATGCTGTTGTAAAAGTTGAAAGTAATTATAAGGCAGGTATAAAGGGGGCTGCTGGCGAAATAGGTTTGATGCAAATTAAACCCTCTACGGCACGAGGGTTGGGCTTTAGTGGTTCTGTACAGGATTTGTACGATCCTGCGACCAATCTTGAATATGGTATGCGTTATTTGGCACGGGCCTATAAACTCAGTGGTGGAAGTACGTGTGGTACAATCCTTAAATATAACGCAGGTCATGCTGCAAAAAAAATGAATTCCATTTCAGCGAAATATTGCGCAAAAGTAAAGACTTATCTGGCTTCATTAAAATAAAAACATCTGTTGAGAGAGGTTTGTCATAAAATATTTTAAGATGCTATTTTCACGGAGCAAAAAATGTTTTATAAATCAGTATGTCAGTCGGCTGGGCAGCCGCGCTTGTCCAATGCTGAAAGGCGGCAGGTGAGGAAAGTCCGGGCTCCATGGAAAGACGGTGCCGGGTAACACCCGGCGGGGGTGACCCTAGGGAAAGTGCCACAGAAAGTAAACCGCCTATTTTTATAGGTAAGGGTGAAAGGGTGGAGTAAGAGCCCACCGCGCATTCAGTAATGAATGTGGCAAGGTAAACCCCACCGGGAGCAAGACCAAATAGAAATGACGTGCAAAATTTAATTTGCAGCCGATTTCCGGGCGAGTCATTCGGGTAGGTTGCACGAGGCGGATGGTAACATCCGTCCCAGATGAATGGTTGCCATGTAAAGTGTAAGCTTTACTCTACAGAACCCGGCTTATAGGCCGACTGATATTTCATGATGATACGCGATATTTTATAAGATCAATTATATATGGTCTTTTATGGAGTCTATGTGTTTGAAATGGACACTTGAGCAAAGAGTGTTTTAAAAAATTATAACATTTCTTTAAGTATAATGCGTTAGGATCTGTTTTAGGATAACTTTAGTTTTTTCGTTCATTGTGATTAATGTGATGAAGGCCAGGTTATTCTAAGATCAGTTGCCATGAGAGAGCTGTTGATTTAAGACAGCATAACTTCAAGACGGATTATTTTGATAAAGCAGGATCAAAGAGCTGAACGCCATATTCCAGTGTTGTTACAGCCAGTTTTGGCTGGGCTTATGCCATTGGTTGGAGCAAAAGTGATTGATGGCACCTTTGGTGCTGGTGGTTACACGCGCGCTTTGTTAAAGGCAGGGGCACAGGTGATTGCTCTTGATCGTGATCCTCATGCTATCAGTGCAGGACAATCGCTTGTTGAAGAATTTTTTCCACGCCTTCGTTTGGTCCATATGGCGTTTTCACAGCTTGATCGTGTCGTTGAAGAGAAGGTGGATGCAGTTATTTTGGATATTGGTGTCTCTTCAATGCAGCTTGATGAAGCAGAAAGAGGTTTTTCTTTTCAAAAAGATGGGCCATTGGACATGCGAATGGCTCAGACTGGTTTTACAGCTAGCGATGTTGTCAATCATTTAAAAGCAAGAGATTTGGCACGTATTTTTAAGGTATTAGGAGAAGAGCGTTATGCGGGACGAATTGCACGGATGATTGAAACGCGTCGTGTTATTCAGCCTTTTTTGCGTACGGGTGATTTGGCGTATGCTATCGAAACGTTGATAGGACGTAAACCGGGAGATCGTATTCATCCTGCAACACGTGTATTTCAGGCTCTTCGTATCTATGTTAATGATGAAATTGGTGAATTGGCGCGTGGTTTATTTGCTGCTGAACGCGTTTTAAAAGCTGGAGGCCGTTTGGGGGTTGTCAGTTTTCATTCTCTTGAAGATCGTATGGTCAAAAGATTTTTTTCGACTCGTTCTGGAGAACGTATGAGATCACGCTATCTGCCAGAAATAAAGGCTGCTCCAGCAACATTTTTTCCTTTGTTTAGAGGTGGGATCACGGCAACTAAAGAGGAGTTACAGAAAAATCCTCGTTCACGTTCTGCGCGGTTGCGTATTGGTGTACGGACTGAAGCAGAGGCTCTTACAGAAGATATGAAATTATTTAGTTTAGCAGAGATTGCCAGTTTTGAAGGCGGCAAGAAATGACAGTTTTTCGTACATTTGATATGATTTTAGTGATGATTATGATTTGTATGGCAGGTCTTACTTATAAGGTAAAATATGATGTTCAAAAACGAATGAATGAAGTTCTTCATCTTGAGCATGAAATTGCTGCAGCAAAAAATACGGTGAGTTTGCTTCATGCTGAGTGGGCTGTGATGATCAAGCCTTCGCGCATGCAAAAACTTGCGAAACGTTATCAAAAAGAACTTGGATTAGAAGTTATACAGCCGCGTCAAATCGTAGAATTTAAAGACATTCCGGTACGGGTACATGATCCAATTGAAGAATTGATTAAACAAAATATCTTGGAAGATAATCAAGATATTTTGGCAAATCGTCGGGATTCTCAGATGAATGGTGTTGTCCAAAAAGGCGTGCAGTGATGAAGTCGACTTTTTTATTCTTACAGAAGAAAAAGCACTTTAAGAATTCGTTGAATAATCATAATGTTTCTGTTCGTCGTCCCTATTCTAGTCGTCCACGTTTGCTTTTTTCGTTGTTCTGCTTTTTAGTTTTATATGGCATCATGGGGGCTTGCCTTATTTCTTATGGGTTGGAAGGTGGACAGATTGAAGAAGCAAAGGGGCCAGGAGTTCTTCAACTGACGGCGCGGCCTGATATTGTTGATCGTAATGGTCGTTTATTGGCAACAGATATTAAAACTTATTCACTTTTTGCTGAGCCACGACGTATTATTGATGTGGATGAAACCATTGAATTGCTCTCAACAGTTTTGCCTGATCTTAATTGGCAGGAAACCTATAAGCGCTTAAAAAGAAAAACTGGTTTTTCTTGGATACAGCGTGGGTTAACACCAATGCAGAAGACACAAATTATGGCCCTTGGTATTCCAGGAATTGGTTTTCGGACTGAAATTCGTCGTTTTTATCCCGATGGACCTGTAACTTCCCATATTCTCGGCATGGTGAATGTTGATAATCAAGGTATTGCAGGTATGGAAAAATATATTGATGATGCGGGTTTGAGTGCTCTGCGTGCTGCTGGTCTTGCCATGGAAGAATCATTAAAACAAGTTCAGCTTTCGATCGATGTGCGACTTCAGGCAATTGTCCATGATGAACTTATTCAGGCTATGAAGCGTTATAAGGCAATTGCTGCAGGAGCTGTTATTTTAAATATACATACGGGGGAAGTTTTGGCGTTGGCATCTCTACCAGATTTTGATCCTGGAAATCCTATTGAAGCTTTAAAAAGTGATCGTCTCAATCGGATGACGGCCGGAACATTTGAAATGGGATCGATTATTAAAAGTTTTACGACTGCCATGGCACTTGATTCCAATATTTTTCATTTAAACAGTATTATTGATGCTTCAAAGCCCATAAAAGCAAGTAGTGGATATATTATTCATGATTTTCACGGAAAAAATCGTCCCTTAACGTTATGGGAGGTTTTTGTTTATTCTTCCAATATTGGTTCTGCTAAAGAAGCATTAGCGATAGGGATTGATAAACATCGTGATTTTTTGCAAAAACTTGGGCTACTGGATCGACTCGTAACAGAGTTGCCTGAAGTTGCTCATCCTATTGTGCCACATCATTGGAAGGATATCCAATCTATGACGATTGCTTTTGGGCATGGTATGGCAACAACTCCCTTGCAAACAGCTGTTGGGGCTGCTGCTTTAATGAATGGTGGTTGGTTAATTGCTCCGACATTTTTAAAACGGACAAAAGAACAAACTTTGCACCATGCAAAACGGGTTTTGCATGCTAAAACAAGTCAAAATATGCGTTACCTTTATCAATTAAATAGTGAGATTGGGTCTGGACGTAATGCAAAAGTAGAAGGTTATCGTGTAGGTGGTAAGACAGGAACAGCTGAGAAAGTTGAAAATGGAAAATATTCTAAAACAAAAAATTTCAATAGTTTTCTTGCTGCTTTTCCTATTGATGATCCTGCTTATGTTGTTTTAACAATTATCGATGAACCAAAGCCTGCAGAGGGACAGCGTTCATCAACAGCGGCGATGAATGCTGGACCAATGCTTGCTAATATTGTTCGTCGCACAGCTAGTTTTCTTGGTGTAAAACCCGATTTTAAAAAAGAATATGAGTCTCTTTTAAGTAAAAAGAGCAATTCAAGTTTCGTTAAACAACGGTAAAATAAATATAAAGGTGCGTTATCATGTTGTTGGGAACAGTTTTTACAGAATGTGTTGAAGATGAAAGTCTTTCTTCAATAGCAATAACAGGAATAAGTGTGGATTCTCGGCAAGTTTTGCCGGGCTATGTTTTTGTTGCTGTTCAAGGGAAAAAAAGTGATGGAAGACACTATATAGATGACGCGATAAAGCGTGGCGCACGAGCAATCGTTACAGACTGTCATGCTGTTCTTGAGGATTTATCTGTTCCCATTTTACGTGTTTCTAATGTTCGTCATAGTTTAGCGTTGGCAGCTGCACGTTTTTACGGTTCTCAGCCGGAAACAGTTGTTGCTGTGACTGGTACAAGTGGTAAAACATCTGTTGTCTCTTTTCTTCGGCAAATTTGGACTCATGTTGGATTTTGTGCAGCGAGTATAGGAACGGTTGGTGTTGTTTCTCCTAAACGGAATGTTTATGGTTCTCTCACAACACCTGATCCGGTCGTCTTGCACCGTCTTCTTTGTGAAATTTCTCATGAAGGTGTGACGCATGCCGCTCTTGAAGCTTCTTCGCATGGGCTTGATCAAGGACGACTTGATGGAGTCCGTTTAACGGCTGGTGCCTTTACTAATTTAGGGCGAGATCACATGGATTATCACACGGGGGTAGAGGATTATTTGCGGGCTAAAATGAGGTTGTTTGATACACTTTTGCCTGTATCTGCTCCTGCTTTGATTTTTGCTGATGATGTTTATTCACAAAAGGTTATTGATGTTGTTACACAAGCCCGCCGCCGTGTCTTGACAATTGGACGTAAGGGGCAATTTATCACGATTAATCGTGTCGAACATCAACGCTCCAAACAGTGTATTGAGTGTCGTGTGGAAAACAATATTTATACATTTGATTTGCCTTTAGCTGGAGATTTTCAGGTAGCTAATGCGCTTATGGCAGCGGGGTTAGCCATTGCAACGGGCGTTTCACCTCGTAAGGTTTTTCCTGCGCTTGAAACTTTGCAGGGGGCTCCTGGGCGGTTAGAGTTTGTGGGAAAGACAGAAAATAATGCGCTTGTTTATATTGATTATGCTCATAAACCAGAAGCTTTGGAGCAGGTTTTGCTTTCTGTTCGTCCCTTTACGCAAGGACGCTTGATCGTTGTTTTTGGTTGTGGAGGAGATCGTGATCAAGGAAAAAGACCTTTGATGGGAAAAATTGCGGCAGATAAAGCGGACATTGTTATTGTAACAGATGATAATCCTCGAACAGAAATGCCAGAAAAAATACGTAAAGATATTTTACAGGCGGTGCCAACAGCAATAGAGATAGCAGATCGTGGTGAAGCTATTTCTTACGCGGTGGAGCTTTTGAAAGCTGGTGATACACTCATCATTGCTGGAAAAGGTCATGAGGATGGCCAAATTATAGGGCAGACAACTTATCCTTTTTCAGATCGTCTGAAAGCGATAGAAGCTTTAGAGGACCGAAAGAAATGACAGCTTTATGGGATAAGCAAGCACTTGTTGCTGCAGTTAATGGTGTTGTAATGGGAAGCTTGCCAGAAACTTTTTCTGGGGTTTCCATTGATAGTCGTACTCTTGCGGAAGGGGATGTTTTTTTCTGCATTAAAGGGCACCATCTTGATGGTCATGATTTTGCTGCGCAAGCTTATGAACGAGGTGCAGGCGTTCTTATCGTTGCGGAACACCGTTTGAGGGATATGAAAAAGATATTGGCTCCACTCATTGTCGTTCCTGATGTTTTGCAAGCCTTAGAACAACTTGCACAAGCTGCACGCAAACGTTCAAGAGCTAAGATTATCGCGATAACAGGATCGGTGGGAAAAACGACGACAAAAGAAGCTTTGAAACAAGCACTTGCAACGGCTGGGAATGTTCATGCGAATCTCGCTTCTTTAAACAATTGCTGGGGGGTTCCACTCACTTTAGCGCGGATGCCTATGGAGAGTGATTATGGTATCTTTGAAATTGGCATGAATCATAGAGATGAAATTCGCCCTCTGGTCAAGCTGGTTTGTCCGCATATTGCTCTCATTACGCATATTTGTGCAGGACATATGGGATTTTTCAAAGATCTTGAAGAAATAGCAAAGGCAAAAGCTGAAATTTTTGAAGGATTGGATGAAGAAGGCATTGCCATTTTAAATGCGGATAGTGATTTTTTTTCTTATCTCGTTCAAAAAGCAAAGAAATGCGGTGTAAAGAAGATCTTAAGCTTTGGTGGGACTAAAGATGCTGATTATCAAGCGCGAGATATACGTCTTCTAACCGATAGTTCTTCTATGATTGTGCGTATTGGGGGGCGGGATAAGGAGGTTCAAATTGGGGCTCCGGGACGCCATATTGTGCAAAATAGTTTAGGGGTTATTGCTGCTTGTGATGCTATGGGGGTTGAGTTAGAGCCTGTTTTTCTTTCTTTTCGCCATTTTTCTTCTCAAAAGGGGCGAGGTGTTCGTTATCGACTGTCTTTATCAAATGGGGGTGAATTTTATCTCATTGATGAAAGCTATAATGCAAATCCTGCTTCTATGCGTGCTGCACTTGAGCTTCTTGCTACAGGACCTGTAGGAAAAGGGGGGCGGCGAATTGCTATTTTAGGGGATATGCTAGAGTTAGGGGAGTATAGTGAAAAGCTTCATCGTGATTTAATAAAACCAATACGTCTTTCCGGTGCTAATCCGGTTTTTCTATTTGGTGAGGCGATGAAATCTTTAGTCAGTGATTTGTCTGCTGGTGTTAAGGTTCATTATGCTGAAAATATTGAGAAAATTTTACCGCTTCTTTTAGCAGAAATTTCTCCTGGCGACCTACTTATGATTAAATCATCCAATAGCCTTTGTTCATCAAATATTGTGACTGCATTGCTTGATCGCTATAAAGCAGTTTCTTCATAGTTTTAAGAGGTTTTTTGTTCCATGATGCTGTTTTTTTCTTCGTTTAGTGATTGGCTTCCGGGTGTAAATGTTTTTCGTTATATTACTTTTCGCACGATAGCAGCTATGCTTACTTCGGGGCTTATCGTCTTTTTGTTTGGACCTAGCATCATTGCTTCTCTTAAATTGCGGCAAGGTAAGGGGCAACCGATTCGTGCTAATGGACCTCAAACACATTTTAAAAAGGCTGGAACACCTACAATGGGTGGATTAATGATTTTAATCGGCATTGTGGTATCGGCATTTTTATGGGGTAATTTATCGAATATTTACTTTTGGGTATCGCTATTGGTTATGCTTTCTTTTGGGGTAATTGGGTTTTATGATGATTATCTTAAGGTCACAAAACAAACAGACAAAGGATTTTCTGGGAAAGCACGGTTAAGCTTGGAGTTTTGTGTTGCGGCGATTGCTGCTTTTGCCATTCTGCAAATTGGCTCATCTGGATTAGCTTTGCCTTTTTTGAAAGATTATCTTATCAATTTGGGCTGGTTTTTTATTCCTTTTTCTGCTTTCGTCATTGTCGCGACGGGTAATGCGGTTAATTTGACGGATGGACTCGATGGGCTTGCTATTGTTCCTGTGATGGTTGCAGCCTTATCTTTTGCTCTGATTGCTTATCTTTCTGGTAATATGAATTTTGCTGATTATCTCCAAATCCATTATGTATCGGGAACAGGTGAATTGGCTGTTTTATTGGGAGCTGTTGTTGGGGCAGGGCTTGGATTTTTATGGTTTAATGCACCACCTGCAGCTATTTTTATGGGAGATACTGGATCGTTGGCTCTTGGAGGACTCTTAGGGACTGTTGCGGTTGCTACGAAGCACGAAATTGTTTTGGTTCTTATTGGTGGACTTTTTGTTGTGGAAGCTTTTTCGGTCGTTATTCAGGTTGGTTATTTCAAATTAACAAGAAAACGCGTGTTTCTTATGGCACCGATACATCATCATTTTGAGAAAAAAGGTTGGACTGAAAGCCAAGTGGTGATACGCTTTTGGATTATTTCGATTGTTCTCGCTCTCATAGGTCTTTCAACACTTAAATTGCGGTGAGAATGTGATTTCTGTTACGTGTTATAAAGGTCAAAAAGTTGCTCTGTTTGGATTGGGGCAGTCTGGACTAGCAACGGCACAAGCATTAATGTGTGGTGGTGCAGAAGTGGTGGCGTGGGATGATAGTCCTTCAAGCGTGCAGATGGCTTGTCGGCAAAATATTCCAACAAGAGATCTCCACGATGAGGACTGGTCAGAATTTGTTGCATTGGTTCTCGCTCCTGGAGTTCCTTTAAATTATCCTCAACCGCATTGGGTTGTTGAAAAGGCACGAAAAAAAAATATAGAAATTATTGGTGATATTGAATTGTTTGTTCGTGCACGCCATGATTTTTTACAGCATTATGGTTTTTGTGACCAAGATGTTCCGTTTATTGCGATTACGGGGACGAATGGAAAGTCGACAACAACGGCTTTGCTTACGCATTTATTGGAAAAAATGGGCTATGATGTGCAGATGGGGGGAAATATTGGAAAGGCAATATTGACGCTTAAGCCATTTGTTAAAAAACGTATTTATGTGATTGAATGTTCATCATTTCAAATTGATCTTACTCCCTCTCTTCAGCCAACCATTGGACTTTTATTGAATTTGACATCTGATCATATTGATCGACATGGAAGTTTTGCCTGTTATGTGCAAACCAAAAGGCATCTGATTGCTCAGGCTTCTCAGGCTTTTATTTCAGTTGATGATGCAGCTTGTCAGGTTTTATATCAACAGTTACTTCATGATGGGAAGCAAATTGAGGCAATTTCCAAGAATCATTTTGTTGAAAATGGTTTTTATGCAGATGGAACCAAGCTTTTTTCTGTTCGTCAAGGACAGCGTCATATGCTTGCAGATCTTGCTCCTATGGCGGTGTTACGTGGGAGTCATAATGCGCAAAATGCTCTTATGGCATTGGCAACATTGCAGGCTTTAAAAATAACAGATCCCTCTATAAAAAAGCATTTAGCAAGTTATAAAGGGTTGGATCATCGTATGCAGCAGGTGCGTAAAATGGGGGCGGTTTTGTTTATCAATGATAGCAAGGCGACTAATGCAGATGCAACAGCTCCTGCTCTTTCCACCTTTAATGATATTTTTTGGATTGTTGGGGGACAGGCGAAAAAGGGAGGAATAGAGTCTCTTAGAGAATTTTTTCCTAAAATTCGTAAAGCCTATTTGATTGGGAGTGCGGCGGAAGAATTTGCTCGCATTATTGGATCTGCTTTTCCCTTTTCTATGAGCTTAACTTTGAAAAATGCGGTGCGTGAAGCAGCTGTTGACGCAATAGGTTGTAAGGCAAAAGAGGTGACGGTTCTTTTGTCACCTGCTTGTGCAAGTTATGACCAATTTAAAAATTATGAAGAACGGGGCGAAGCATTTGTCTCTTTTGTGATGCAGTTACAATAAAAAGCATCAGTTATAAAAAAATATTTTTGCGTTAAGACTCCAGAATCTTTTTTTGTGTAATTTAGTTTTTAAAGTGTTTGTTAAACAGGCGGGGAACCATATCACTTTGAAACAATTTATAAAACGGATAAGGCGGATATCATGGTTACGCGTGCAGATAGAGACCCAATTGCTAATTGGTGGTGGACGATTGACCGCTCTGTCTTTGCAGCTTGTTTAATTTTAATGGGGATTGGCATTATGTTGTCTTTTGCTGCCAGCCCCACGATTGCAAAAAAAATCGGAATTGCTGATAGTTTTTATTTTGTTCGGTGGCATATCATTTTCAGCATTTCAGCATTTTTTACGATGGTGACCATTTCTTTTTTTTCAATTCCTAATATTCGTCGTTTATGTGCTCTTTTGCTTATTGTAACGCTTGCTCTTATGGTTGCAACCTTATTTTGGGGTCCAGAATTAAAGGGAGCACGGCGGTGGATTGTGCTCTTTGGTTTTTCTGTACAGGCTTCAGAGTTTATGAAGCCAGCTTTTGTGGTTATGTCCGCTTGGCTTTTTTCGGAACAGATACGCAGGAGGGGAATTCTAGGTTATACGTTAGCGATTGTACTTTATGGCATTTGTTGTGTGCTTCTGGTTTTGCAGCCTGATATTGGACAAACACTTTTAATAAGTGCAACATGGGGTGGTTTGTTTTTTATTGCTGGTGTGCCTCTAGCCGTTATTTTTCTCTTTCTCATTTTAGGTGCTGGAGGAATTGTTTTAGCTTATCTTTTTCTGTATCATGTGCGTGAGCGTATCAATGGTTTTTTGACAGGTGAAGGAGATACCTTTCAAGTAGATGTTGGACGTGAGGCTATTTTGAATGGTGGTTGGTTTGGGCAAGGTCCTGGGGAGGGAACAGTAAAACGTATTATTCCTGATAGCCATACAGATTTTGTATTTTCCGTTGCTGCTGAAGAATATGGTATTATTCTTTGTTTATTAATTATGATGCTTTTTGGTTTTATCGTTATGCGTTCATTGTATATAGCAATGAATACACGTGATTGCTTTATACGTCTTGGTATTACTGGCATAGCAATGATGATTGGCTTTCAATCAGCTATTAATATGGCCGTTAATCTTCACTTAATTCCTCCAAAAGGCATGACATTGCCTTTTATTTCTTATGGTGGTTCTTCGATGGTGGCGATTGCGTTTTCAATGGGCATTTTGCTCAGTTTAACACGTCGTTGGCCAGAAGCACGCCTTTCAGCTTTTTCTTCCTCTTCTGTCTTGGATACGCCTTATGAATGATAAAAAAGTTATTGTTTTGGTGGCTGGTGGTACAGGTGGACATCTTTTTCCTGCTGAGTCCCTTGGTGTTGAATTAAGGGAGCGTGGATATGATGTTCATTTAATAACAGATGAAAGAGCACGCCCTTTTGTTCGGTGCTTTGATGAAGAGCATACACATATCGTTTCATCGGCAACATTTATACGCCGCCATCCTTTTGCTCTGATAAAGACGTTTTGGTCTTTACTAAGGGGAATGGGGCAATCGTTGGCGTTGTTTTATAAATTACGTCCTGTTCTTGTTGGAGGATTTGGGGGATATCCGAGCTTTCCTCCTCTTTTTATTGCGGCTTTAACAAAGCGTGTGACATTTATTCATGAACAAAATGCTGTTATGGGGCGTGCCAATCGGATGTTGGCAATTTTTGTGCGTGCAATCGCTGGTGGTTTGTTGTCGCCAAATGGCGCTTATGCCCATAAAATGCTTTTAACGGGGAATCCTGTCCGTGAGGCTGTGCTGAAGGCGGCCGAAATTCCTTATCATTCTTCAGAGGGGGAAACGCCATTTAATTTTTTGATTTTTGGTGGTAGCCAAGGGGCTTCTGCTTTTTCACATATTGTTCCAGAAGCCATTGCGTTACTCGATGATAAGAACCGTAAACGCTTGCGAATTGTACAGCAAGTTCGCGGTGAAGCAGGAGGGTTGATCAAAATCTATCGTGATATGGGCGTACAAGCAGAGGTTGCTCCTTTCTTTGATGATATGGCTGAACGTATGGCACATGCTCATTTTATTTTGTCGCGCGCTGGGGCTTCATCCGTTTGTGAGATAGCGGTGATTGGTAGACCTGCTTTGCTTGTTCCCTATCCCCATGCTTTAGATCATGATCAGGCTGCCAATGCAGCTCTGCTTGCTCGTGTAGGTGGTGCGCAAATTGTATCAGAAAAAGATTTAAATGCACAAAAGCTTTCTTCTCTTTTAATGCACGCTTGTTGTGCGCCCCATTTATTAGAAAAACAAGCGCTTGCTGCAAAAAAAGTTGGGCAACCTCATGCAACCCGTTGCCTTGCTGATATGGCTGAATCCTTAATTGCAGGGCGATTGTTGTCAGATATAAAAGAGGAGCTTTTTAATGAAAATGCCACTTGATATAGGCGTTATCCATTTTATCGGAATCGGGGGGATCGGTATGAGTGGAATTGCGGAGGTTTTTTATAATCTTGGCTATAAAGTTCAAGGGTCAGATCAAGTTGAAAGTGCAAATGTTGAACGTTTACGGAAAAAAGGAATTAACGTTCATATAGGTCATTGTGCTGAAAACTTAGGGAATGCAGAGGTTGTTGTTTTTTCTACTGCCGTTAAAAAAACAAATCCTGAGTATATTGCTGCAAAGGAAAGACATTTGCCGCTTGTCAGACGTGCAGAAATGCTGGCGGAGCTGATGCGGTTTCGGCGTGCAATTGCAGTGGGTGGTACACATGGTAAAACAACAACCACATCAATGGTCGCAGCCCTTCTTGATGCTGGTCATTTTGATCCAGTGGTGATTAATGGCGGTATTATTAATGCTTATGGTACGAATTCTCGTACAGGAGATGGCGATTGGATGATTGTTGAAGCTGATGAAAGTGATGGTACATTTTTAAAGCTGCCTGCTGATATTGCTGTTATTACTAATATTGACGCTGAGCATTTGGATCATTATGGAAGTTTTGATGCTGTGCGTGAGGCTTTTCGGCAATTCGTAGAAAATGTTCCTTTTTATGGTTTTGCTGTTTTGTGTCTTGATCATCCAGAGGTTCAGTCATTGGCGGGCCGTATTGATGATCGTTGGGTGATCACTTATGGTAAAAATCCACAAGCGGATGTTCGTTTTCTTAATCTTTCGATGGATGGTCAAAAAACGCATTTTGATGTTCTTGTTCGCTCACGCAAAACAGGAAGAAAGATTGAGTTAAAAAATTTGCTTTTGCCCATGGCAGGGCAGCATAATGTTGCCAATGCAACGGCGGCGATTGCTATTGCGCATGAACTTGGCATTTCAAATGAAGCTATAAAAAGGGGCTTAGCAGAATTTGGCGGAGTAAAACGGCGTTTTACGCGAATAGGAAGTTGGCGTGGCATTGAAATATTTGATGATTATGGACATCATCCTGTTGAAATAAAGGCAGTTTTGCGTGCTGCACGTGAGAGTGCAAAAGGGCGTGTTATTGCGATTGCACAACCCCATCGGTATTCGCGTTTGTATCATTTATTTGATGATTTTGCTGCTTGTTTTAATGATGCAGATACAGTGTTGATTACGCCCGTTTATGCGGCTGGTGAAGAACCTATTGTAGGATTTGGTTCTCAAGAATTGGTAGAGCATATTAAAATGGCTGGTCATCGTGATGTGCGCTTAATACATGGTCTGGAAGATGTTGTGTCTCTTGTCTCAACATTTGCTCAGGCAGAGGATTATGTGGTTTTTCTTGGTGCTGGCAATATCACACAATGGGCGTGTGCATTGCCTCATCAGTTGTCGGTATTTGATGGTCATGATAAATTTTCAGCACATTGATGGTGAGGCGTTATTGGCGCAATTGCAACCACTGTTGGGGGGTATAAGAGGCAAGCTTACACCTAACGTTGAGATGCGTAAGGTGACGTGGTTTCGCACTGGTGGGTTGGCAGAACTTTTTTATCAGCCTGTTGATGAGGAAGATTTAGCTCTTTTCCTTCAAAATTTGCCTGAATTTATTCCTGTAACAATTGTAGGAATAGGTTCTAATCTGCTGGTGCGTGATGGGGGTGTTCCTGGTGTTGTGATTCGTCTTTCACCAAAAGGTTTTGGGCAAGTGCAACAAGTTTCTCCAAAACGTTTTTTAGTTGGTGCAGGTACGGCCGATAAACATTTAGCTACCGCTGCTTTAAAGGCAGAAATCGCGGGTTTTCATTTTTATCACGGTATTCCTGGTGGTCTTGGAGGGGCACTCAAAATGAATGCGGGTGCAAATGGTGTTGAAACCGCAGCACGTGTTGTTGAGGTTTATGCGCTGGATCGTAAAGGAAAACGTCATATTTTGAGTTTGAAAGATATGCATTATTCCTATCGCCATTGTGATATTCCTGAAGGGTTTATTTTTACTGCTGCTTTATTAGAAGGACAAACCGGTAATAAAGATGATATTCGTGCTGCTATGGATGAAGTTGCCCTCCATAGGGAAACAGTGCAACCTATTCGTGAAAAGACCGGTGGATCAACTTTTAGAAATCCTGAGAATATATCTGCGTGGCGCGTGATTGATGAGGCAGGGTGTCGTGGTTTACGGATTGGTGGTGCTCAGATGAGCGAAATGCACTGTAATTTTATGATCAATACAGGGCAAGCAACAGGATATGATCTTGAAGCATTGGGAGAAACAGTGCGTGCACGTGTTTTTGCACATTCAGCCCACCTTTTACAATGGGAAATAGAGCGTATTGGTCAATTTGAGCGTGGTCGAAGTGTTCCTCCTTTTGATCCATTTCATTGATTTATTGTTCACTAAAAAAGTGAAAATAAAAAATTGAGTCATTTCAAAGAGATAATAAAAAATTTCTATTAAGAATCAATAAATTAACAAAGAATCTCTTGCATCAAGCTTTTGAGTCTGATTCATTATGCAAAATGCTAGGTTATTGATTCGCAAGGATAAACTTTGTTTTTTCCTGTATGTGGTGCTGATGTATTCTATATAGACTACATATAGTATGCGAAAGAGGGTGATTTATTATGAAAGATAAACATATAGCTGTATTAATGGGAGGTTTTTCTTCTGAACGGTCTGTAAGTTTATCTTCAGGGGCGGCTTGTGCTGATGTTCTTGAAATGCAGGGGTATCGCGTGAGCCGCGTGGATGTTGACGCTCATATTGCTTCTGTTCTTGAACAGTTGCAGCCTGATATTGCCTTCAATGCATTGCATGGTCCATTTGGTGAAGATGGCCGGATTCAAGGGATTCTTGAATATTTAAAAATTCCTTATACTCATTCTGGCGTGATGGCATCTGCTTTGGCAATGGATAAGGGACGTGCAAAAATTATCGTTGCAAATGTTGGGGTTTGTGTTGCTCCTTCTCGTATCATGAGCCGCTTTGCTTTGGGTCGAACACATCCCATGGAGCCTCCTTATGTAATTAAACCTGTGTGTGAAGGATCAAGTTTTGGTGTTGTCATTGTTCAAGGAAATGAAGCTGCACCGCCGCATAATATTGGGGGAGCTGAGTGGGGATATGCGGATGAGGTAATGATTGAAAAATATATTCCTGGTCGTGAATTGACTTGTGCTGTTTTGGGGAACGAAGTGCTGGATGTGTGTGAAATTCTTCCCGATAAACACTTTCCATTCTACGATTATGACTCAAAATATAAAACGGGTGGTTCTCTTCACATTTGTCCTGCACAACTTTCACTAAATATTTACCAAAGTGTGCAAAGAATGTCTTTAGCAGCCCATCAGGCGATAGGGTGTCGAGGTGTTAGCCGTTCTGATTTTCGTTTTGATGAGAAAACAGGAGAATTGGTTTGGCTTGAAATTAATACGCAACCCGGTATGACCTCGACGTCTCTTCTTCCTGATATTGCAAAAGCGAGCGGTCGTACTTATGGCGATATTGTTCAATGGATAGTGGAGGACGCATCATGCATGCGTTGAGTATTAATAAAACGAATATTCCGATGGAGGTGCTTTCAGTGCCGGCTTTGCCACGTCTTTATCGTCGTTTTCTTCGGTTTATGTTTGAGTTTGTTTTTGTCAATATTCATATTCCACGCCATTATGGCTCTTTTGCTGTTGTATGGTTTTTCTTGGTGACGGCCTTTTATGGATTGTCATCCAGTGGTCAGATGGGTGTGATTGTAAAAACGATAATATCAGATATTGGTTTTGTGGTTGTAGATGTCGATATAAGAGGGAATAACCGCTTAGCAAAGCAGGATATTTTGAAAATTTTAAAACTTGATGTTGCATCCTCTATATTCACTTTTGATGTTGAAAGAGCACGCTCTCTTTTGGAAAAACAGCCTTGGGTTCAATCCGCTAATGTTCAGAAGATTTATCCTAATAGAATGCGGATTTCCATCGTGGAGCGTGAACCTTATGCCATTTGGCAACACGATGGCTTGGTCGATATCGTTGATTATACAGGTCGTGTCATTGTGCCCTTTAAAGGGAAAAATGTTTGGAATTTGCCGCTTGTGGTTGGGCAGGGAGCGCAAAATGCTGCTAAAGTGTTTATTCAAGCGCTGTTAGTTTATCCGGAAATATATAATCGTGTTCGTGCTTTCGTGCGGGTAGGGGATCGGCGTTGGGATCTTGTTTTGGATAACGGAATGCGCGTTATGTTGCCTGAAAGTGGTGCGCTTGAAAGGCTTTCTTCTCTTGTTTCGTCCGGTACAATGCAAGATCTTTTATCTCGCGATATTCTCAGTGTTGATTTACGCCTTGCTGATCGGATTACTGTTTCTTTATCAGATGAAACGTTGGAGCGTTATAATGCTACTGTAGTAGAAGAAGAACGTATTTTAAAAGCGCGAAAGGCAGGAAGCCTATGACATTGCTCAGATCACATCATCTGGGGGGACGTAAAACACGTTATTTAACGGTTCTTGATATCGGTTCAAGTAAGATTGTTTGTCTTATTGCTTGTTTGCGTCCTTTGAAGCATGCGCACTATTTACATGGTCGTACACATTCTACGGAAATTCTGGGCTTTGGAGTGCAGCGTTCACGCGGTATTAAATCTGGTGTTGTGATGGATATGTTTGCAGCAGAGCAATCAATACGCTTGGCTGTTGATGCGGCAGAAAAAATGGCGGGTTTGGTGGTGGATTCAGTGATTGTGAATTTTTCCTCAAGTCGATTACAAAGTGCTTTGATTAATGGAAAGGTCCATTTGAATGGTCGTGAAGTCACCAAGCGTGATATGCGTATGGCCTTTTCAGATGTTTCGCGCAAAGCCTTTGATGCTGAACGTCATGTTATGCACTCAGTTCCAGTTTCTTATGTATTGGATGGAGATAAAGGAATTTTTGATCCTATTGGCATGGCAGGGGAAACATTTGGTGTTGATGTGCATGTGGTAACAGCAGAAACAGCATCTTTGCGTAATTTAGAAACTTGTATTAATCGTGCACATTTGAGTGTTGAAGCAATGGTTGCTACTCCCTTTGCAAGTGGTCTTGCTGTTTTGATGAATGATGAGGCGCGTTTAGGGGCTGCATGTATTGATTTTGGTGGTGGAACAACAACATTTTCAGTGTTTTTTGAGGGGAAATTTATTCATGCAGATGCTCTTGCTGTTGGGGGGCATCATGTCACTCTTGATGTTGCGCGCGGATTTTCTATGTCTTTAACAGAGGCGGAACGTTTAAAAGTTGTTTATGGTTCAGCACTTTTAACAAGTGCTGATGAGCGGCAAATGATTAATGTAGCAGAAATTGGGAGTGAACAGCGTGAAACTCAATATCCTCGCGCAGTTCTTGGGCGTATCATTCGTGCGCGTGTTGAAGAAATTTTAGAAATGGTCCGTGATTGTTTAAATCGTTCTGGTTTTGGTCACATCATTGGTAAACGTGTTATTTTGACTGGGGGAGCAAGCCAGTTAACAGGATTGCCAGAAATGGCACGTACTATATTAGGAAGAAATGTTCGTATCGGGCGGCCTTTAGGTATTTCGAGGCTTCCTTCTCTTGCAAAAGGGGCGGCGTTTACATCTGCTGTTGGGTTGTTAATTTATCCGCAATTGGTGGGTTTTGAAGAAAAAACAATGCAGGCGGCAGGAAATCATTTATCGATGGGCACGCGTGGGTATTTTCAGCGTGTTGGTCAGTGGTTGCGTGAGAGTTTTTAGTTAAGTCTAGTTGGATAAATTTCATCGCTTTGGCTTGCGGTGTCTTATGAGAAGGAAAAGAAAATGACGATTAATCTGCATCGGCCAGATATCGCGGAATTGAAGCCACGCATTACCGTTTTTGGTGTTGGAGGTGGTGGCGGGAATGCCGTGAATAATATGATAAATGCTGGTCTTCAGGGAGTTGACTTTGTTGTTGCAAATACGGATGCACAGGCTTTGGCTATGTCAAAGGCTGAACGTGTTATCCAACTTGGGGCAGCTGTGACAGAAGGTTTGGGTGCTGGTGCTTTACCGGAAGTTGGGCAAGCGGCGGCGGAGGAATGTATTGATGAAATTATTGATCATCTTGCAGACTCTCATATGGTTTTCATTACTGCTGGTATGGGGGGAGGAACTGGAACAGGAGCTGCTCCCGTTGTTGCTCGCGCAGCGCGTGAAAAAGGTATTTTGACTGTTGGTGTTGTGACAAAGCCTTTTCAGTTTGAAGGGGCACGTCGTATGAAAACGGCAGAGGCTGGTATTGAAGAATTACAAAAGTCTGTCGATACATTGATTGTTATTCCCAATCAAAATCTTTTCCGTATTGCAAATGATAAGACAACATTTGCTGATGCTTTTGCTATGGCTGACCAAGTGCTTTATTCTGGTGTTGCTTCCATTACGGATTTGATGATTAAAGAGGGTTTGATTAACCTTGATTTTGCTGATGTTCGTTCTGTTATGCACGAAATGGGTCGAGCCATGATGGGAACCGGTGAGGCATCTGGTGATGGGCGTGCTTTGGCTGCTGCTGAAGCTGCTATTGCGAACCCATTGTTGGATGATACTTCTATGCGTGGGGCGCGTGGTTTACTGATTTCTATTACGGGTGGTCGTGATATGACTCTCTTTGAGGTTGATGAAGCTGCTAATCGTATTCGTGAAGAAGTGGACGCTGATGCGAATGTGATTTTTGGCGCTATTGATGATGAGTCATTGGAAGGTGTTATTCGTGTTTCTGTGGTTGCGACCGGTATCGATCGTGAAGTTAGTGATGTGGTTCAGTCCTCTCATCCTCAGATTCAAAGGCCTGCTTCTTCAGTACGCAAGAGCGATCCTGGAACGTCACACAGTTCTTTTCATGTTCAATCATCGCCTCTGCGTTCTGAGTCAATGGTAGAAGTGATCGAATCACTTGAAATAGAGAAGGGTAAATCAACCGGAGAACAGTTCCGTCCCAAAAGTCAAATTTTTGCACATCCTGTAGAAGCAATGACGACACGAAGTGCGACGAGTGCTGTTGCGTATGGCTCAAATGCTGTTCAGGAACAGAAATTAAATGTGCCTCGTATGCAAGTAAGCCGCGGTTCTCAACAGGCGATGGCGGCTCCCGTGAGTATGGAGGCAACAGCGCATGTTCTTGATGAGATGACAGGGGTTGTGAAGCAAACAGAAAAGCCAGTGCAACCAAAACAAATGCAAGCGCGCGCTCCAATGCGTATGCCTGAGTTAAAGGATTTTCCTCCTGTTGCTCATGGACAAAGCCAAAGAACATTTGTGACTGATCAAGGTCCTCGTAATCTTTGGCAGCGTTTGAAACAGAGCTTGACACATCGTGAAGAAGCTGAGCCAGAAGCGAGGTTGGAGCCTGCTGTTAGATCGTCTCAGCAGAAAGAGTCTCATGTTTACAATAAAAACTCTCAGGCGCTTTCTCAAGATGCTTCTGTTTATGTTCCACGTCGTTCTGGTGAGCTGCATCCTCAGGTACCACAAGATCAGCGTACTTTTATAAGTGAAGAAGATCAGTTGGAAATACCAGCATTTTTACGTCGTCAAGCAAATTAATTGATGAAAAATGAGGTAAAGTGAGAGATTTTATTATTTCTTTAATGCTCAGTCAAAAATTATATAGTAAAATATATTACTGTTTTTTGAATAAAATACTTTGTTTAAAAAAAACCGCTTACAATAAGCGGTTTTTTTTATTATTTACTATGAATATTTTTTATAGTTTTATAAATTTTGTTAAAAGATGTACAAGCAATTTAATAAAATGATATGATGAGTTTAGTACCAAAATATCAGTCTACTCTTAAAAAAGCAGTAACATTTAAGGGGATTGGCGTTCATAGTGGCTGTTTGTCAGTGGTAAAGGTTTGTCCAGCGGATGTTGGGTGCGGTATTGTTTTTAAGCGTTGTGGATTAGACGGAACAGAGAAAATATTTCAAGCCCATGCATCGCAAACAGGAAAAACTGAATTATCAACAGTACTTGGAGATGGAGATGTAAGGGTTGAAACAATTGAACATTTGATGGCAGCAATTGCTGCTTATAATTTGGATAATCTTATTATTGAAGTGTCACATAATGAGATTCCTATTTTGGATGGTTCAGCGCGGCTATATTGCCAAGCTTTTGAAGATGTTGGTATTGTACAGCAAAATGCCTTGCGTTCTTATTTCATTATAAAAAAGCCGTTGCGGGTTGAAGGAGCTCATGGTGTTGCAGAGCTTTTGCCATTTAATGGACGTCGTTTTGATATAACGATCTCTTTTCCTTCTTCTGCTATTGGTAAGCAACATTTCAGTTTTGATCTTACCACACGAGGGTTTAGGGATGATTTGTCACGTGCGCGCACTTTTGGTTTTATCAAAGACGTGGAAGAATTAAGGCTTTCTGGAAAGGCGAGAGGTGCTTCTTTGGAAAATTCTCTTGTTATCGACCTTAATGATAAAATTTTAAATCCCGATGGTCCTTATTGGGAGAATGAATGTGTTCGGCACAAGATGCTTGATGCGATTGGTGATACTGCTTTGCTTGGTGCACCTTTTATTGGATTATTTCGTTCTTATTGTAGTGGGCATAGAATTAATGCGCAATTGGTGAAGGCTGTTTTGGCAGACGAATCATATTATGAAAAAAGCTTTTTAGAGAAAGAGTAAAAAAATTGACAAGATTTTTTTATTATTTATTTGATTTTTAAGGGGATGATTGACCTGAACTGCTAAATTGGTTATGTGGATTTTATAGTGATATGGTATAAAACCTTTGATAAATTGTTTTTGCTACAAGGTGATATTCTGTGGAGGCCGGAAAAAATATGAAAAAATCTCATGTGTGCATTGGAAATATGACATATAGAAAATCTAACATTGTACGCAAGATATTGGGGGTGGTGCTTTTGGGAAGCACTTGTATGTTAGCGGGATGCCTCTTTAAAGAGAAAAAGACCCTTGATCCATCTGCTTATGTTTTGAAAATAGAGCCACCAGATGTTCTCTATAATCAAGCGCTTGCTAGCCTTGAAAGTGGGCGGCTTGGGGACGCATCGAAAAAGTTTTTGAAGATTGAAAAACAGTACGCTTATACAGACTGGGGGCGCAAATCTCTTGTGATGGGTGCTTTTACTAATTATCGACTCGGAAAGTATGATGATTCAATTAGTATGGCTCAACGCTATATTACGCTTTATCCAGGGTCGACTGACTCGGCTTATGCGTACTATATTATTGGTCTTTCTTCTTTCCGTCGGATTCCTGATGTTACGCGTGATCAACGTGACACGAAACGTGCTATTGCTGCTATGCAGCTTCTTATAGAGCGTTATCCTAATTCTGAGTATGTCAAGGATGCTAAGGATAAAATCCGTTTTGGTCGCGAACAGCTAGCTGGTAAAGAAATGCAGATTGGCCGCTATTATGAAGAGGGGCGGCGCTATCTTGCGGCAAGTAGACGGTTTCGTACCGTGGTTGAAGAGTATTCTGATACAAATCAAATTGAAGAAGCACTTTTCCGCTTAACGGAAGTTAACTTAGCTCTCGGCTTAACGGCAGAAGCACAGACGGCAGCAGCTATTTTAGGACGTAATTATCCCAAAAGTGAGTGGTATAAATTTTCTTATAATCTCTTGCAGAAGAATAAAATATCGCCACGTGAGCATAAATCTTCTTGGATCTCAAATGCTTTAGGTGGTGATAAGAAGAGGGTACGTTGATTCTCTATGTTGGTACAGCTTTCGATTCATAATATTGTTTTGATCGAAACGCTCGATATTCATTTTACAGCGGGGTTGACGGTTTTAACTGGAGAAACGGGTGCGGGGAAGTCTATTCTCCTTGATGCTTTATCACTTGCTCTAGGGGGGCGGGGTGATGCTTCGCTTGTGCGTCATGGGGTTGACCGCGGGCAGGTTACAGCTGTTTTTGATGTGTCTGTTTCACATCCTGCACGTCAACTTATTCGTGAGAATGGTCTTGATGATGAGGGTGATATTATTTTACGACGTGTGCAATCAAGTGATGGACGTAGCCGTGTTTTTATCAATGATCAGGTGTCTAGTGTTGCATTGATGCGGAGTGTTGGCCGTTTGTTGGTTGAAATCCACGGACAACATGATGATCGTGCGCTTGTTGATGTTGCTACACATCGCCAATTATTAGATGCCTTTGGTGGTCTTGAAGATGAAGTGGAAAATTTGTGTCAGTGTTATCACACATGGCGTGAATTTGAGGAGCGTTTGCAACGGCAGCGTCTTAAAGTAGAGAGTGCTGTACGGGAGGTTGATTATCTTCGTGCGTGTGTAGAAGAGCTTGAAAAGCTTGATTTTAAAGTTGGTGAAGAGGAAGCTCTTTCTCTTCGTCGTGCTGATATGCTTAAATTAGAAAAAATAGCGACAGATATTAAAGAAGCGGATGATCTTTTAACGGGTCAAAAATCACCAATTCCAGTGCTTTCTAATTTGGTGAGGCGTTTGGAGCGGAAAATTCCTGAGGCGCAAGAACTTATTGCACCAGTGGTGAAATCTATTGATGAGGCATTGCATGCACTTGCAACAGCACAAGAAGGTATTGAGACGGCAATACGAGCATTAGATTTTGAACCTGATGAATTGGAACGGATAGAAGAGCGTCTTTTTTCTCTTCGGGGTTTTGCTCGTAAATATCAAGTTTCTGCGGATGAATTGATTCAGTTATGCGATAAAATGGACGCAGAACTCGCTGATTTTGAAGAGGCTCAGACTATATTGACACGTTTTGAAGATGAGGCAAAGCAGGCAAAGAAAAATTATGATACATTGGCGCAAGCCTTAACAATAAAGCGTCGGGAGACAGCAAAGCATTTATCTGAAAGTGTTATGGCTGAGTTGCCGGCATTGAAGTTAGAGAGGGCCGAGTTTATTGTTGAAATGCAAAGTGATGTGGAAAAGCGGAGTGCTGAGGGATGTGATCGTATTGAATATTGGGTGCGAACAAATCCTGAAACACGAGCTGGACCGATGCTTAGTGTGGCTTCTGGCGGTGAATTGTCTCGTTTTTTGTTGGCATTAAAAGTTGTTTTGTCTGATCGAGGATCAGCACCGACGCTGATCTTTGATGAAATTGATACAGGTGTTGGGGGGGCTGTTGCAGCGGCTATTGGACAACGGTTGCAACGCTTATCAGAACGTGTTCAGGTTTTTGCTATTACGCATGCACCACAGGTTGCATCGAAAGCGCATGGTCATTTTCTTATTTCGAAAATTGAGAGTCATGATAAAGGACGCTTTGTTACTGCTATTCATAAAATGGAAGAGCATGAACGTGCAGAAGAAATTGCTCGTATGTTGGCAGGAGAACAGATTACTGAAGAAGCGCGTGCAGCGGCTCAAAAGCTTCTCGCATAAAGGTAATTAGCCAGTGATAAAAATACTGGAAAGCTTATTTTTATTTGCGATTCACTTTATAGAGGAAGCGTGGAAGTCCTTATGGCAGTAACTCGTAATTTGGAATAGATTTTATGAACAAAGATGCAGTTAAAAATCTCTCAGCTGTTGAAGCAGAAAGTGAATTAGAGTGGTTGGCAAAAGAAATTGCGCGTCATGATGTGCTTTATAATCGTGATGATCAGCCTGAAATTTCTGATGCAGAATACGATGCATTGCGCCGCCGTAATGCAGAAATTGAAGCTCTTTTTCCAGAGCTTATTCGTGTTGATTCTCCTTCACATAAAATTGGGGCACCAATTTCTGAAAAGTTTGAAAAATCTGTTCATGCACAGCCTATGCTTTCACTTGATAATGCGTTTAGCTCTGAAGATGTTACTGAATTTATTGAGCGTATTCGTCGTTTTTTACGTCTTCCAGAAACACAAGTGTTGGAAATAACAGCGGAGCCAAAAATTGATGGTTTATCTTTGTCTTTGCGCTACGAAAAGGGGCGGCTTGTGCGTGCGGCAACGCGTGGGGATGGAACTGTCGGTGAAAATGTGACGGCAAATGCTCGAACAATTGCTGATATTCCACAAGTTTTGCAAGGTGATTTTCCTGAGGTAATCGAGGTTCGCGGCGAAGTTTATATGGGACGGGAAGATTTCCAAGCTCTTAATATAAGCCAACAAGAGAAGGGAAAGTTAACCTTCGCCAATCCTCGAAATGCAGCGGCTGGTTCGCTCCGTCAGCTTGATTCACGGATAACCGCCAGCAGAAAGCTTCAATTTTTTGCTTATGCTTGTGGTGAAGTGAGTGAAGTATTTGCAGAAAGTCAAATAGAGATGATGAAAAAGCTAAAAGAATATGGCTTTGTTATCAATCCATTAATAAAAGTCTTTAAGAGAGTAGAAGAAATTATTTTCTATTATCGTGATATAGAAGAACGCCGTCATTCTTTAAGCTATGACATTGATGGCATTGTTTATAAGGTTAATGATTTGATGCTCCAAAAGCGTTTGGGGTTTGTTTCTCGTTCGCCGCGTTGGGCAATAGCCCATAAATTTCCAGCAGAAAAAGCAATGGCGCTTTTGGAAGATATTGATATTCAGGTCGGTCGTACGGGAGCTTTGACGCCTGTTGCACGCCTTACACCTATTACTGTTGGTGGGGTGGTGGTGACCAATGCCAGTTTGCATAATGAGGATTATATTAAGGGAATTGGCCATAAAGGAGAGCCCATTCGTGAAGGGCGTGATATTCGTGTAGGCGATACCGTGATTGTACAACGCGCTGGTGATGTAATCCCTCAAATTGTTGATATTATTGCTGAAAAACGTCCAAAAGATGCTTCTGCTTTTGTTTTTCCTCATCTATGTCCCGCTTGTGGGAGTCATGCTGTTCGTGAAGAAGGAGAAGCGGTGCGTCGGTGTAACGGTGGGCTTATTTGTCCTGCACAAGCGATTGAACGTATTCGTCATTTTGTTTCACGCAATGCGTTTGATATTGAAGGCTTGGGTAAAAAGCAGGTAGAATTTTTTTTCCATGCTCAAGATGAGGCGCTTTGTATTCATACACCAGTTGATATCTTTACTTTAGAACGGCGCCAAGAAAAGTCTTTGATCCGTTTGGAAAATATGGAAGGTTTTGGTACTGTTTCAGTGCGGAAACTGTATGATGCCATTAATGCACGCCGCGAAATTCCTTTAAGCCGTTTTTTGTTTGCATTGGGGATTCGTCATGTTGGAGAGGTGAATGCACGCCGCCTTGCACGAGCATATCAACATTATACAGCTTTTGAAACGGCGGCTATGGAAGCACTTATGCCATGTGAGCAGGAAAACAAAGAAGGCAATGAAGCTTGGATGGAACTTACCAATATTGAAGGAATTGGACCACAGGTAGGGAGCGCAATTGTTGATTTTTATAGAGAAGTGCATAACCGTGAAGTTTTGTCTGTTTTGCTTGAAGAAGTAACACCTCTTGATGAAGCACCTATCATGATAGCTTCTTCACCAATAGCGGAAAAGATTATTGTTTTTACAGGAACTTTAGCACATATGTCACGTGATGAAGCAAAAGCATTGGCAGAGCGATTAGGGGCCAAAACATCTGGTTCACTTTCTAAAAAAACAGATCTTCTTGTTGCAGGACCTGGAGCGGGCTCCAAATTGGCTAAAGCTGAAGAATTAGGTGTTGAGGTTATCGATGAAGAGGCTTGGCTACAGCTGATTGAGAAACATAATGTTTAGAGGATGTTTTCTAGAAGATGCATATGCTGTTTGTGTGGTTATCTCTCTTACATTTTTGGGGGGGATGAAATCAAAAAGGAGATAAAGGGGCTATTTTTTGCAAACATAGAACGCCAATATATTTTGATATTTATTAAGTTATTAAAAATGATTAACGCTGAGCTTAAATATTAAACTTAAACTATTATGATGAAGAATATGCAAGGTTATTATTAGTAAAAGATATAAATTATTACTGTGAAGAAAGGTAAAATTTTTGAACAAATATGTAGAATTTAATCCAAAATGCCGTAATAAACCGATTATAATGACGTAATAGAAATGTAACGCGGAAGATTACAAAATATAATAAAACATTCCGCTATAAATGAATAAGGGATATAACTGCGAGTTGTTTATTATATTGAATTTATAAAAGATTACTGGTATCTATGCTTATCAGGCATTATTAGATGGTACACTTGTCCAATTTCATTACAAAGTTTCGGATATTCGCTAATGCGTCTAGCAGCATAATTTTTTTTCTGACTTCCTTCATCTCTCTCAAATTTCTCAGCATCGGAAATTTCGTTTATTAGAGCTAGTATTTGGACTGAGAATATTTCAGAATTAAATACCATTCGTGCATATCCAAACATTGGATCTGTCGAGTTCATGACCAAATTTTTTGCCCAAATGAAATCGCTTTCTTTCCAATTATATTGAGAACGTAGCTTATGTATGTAGGTAGATAGGGATAATGCTGGAAATTTCTTATTATACTCTCCCTGTAATAAGTCCACAAGGCATGCACACCAAACAACTTTCGCATGGATAAGATTTATATTTTCAGGAATTAGCACTATCATACCAGGGCTTAGAACATGATATACACCATAACTTTTATTATCCAGATATTTTTTCGCAATTTCTAGGCGTTCTTCGTATATATTATCAGGATATTGTGTCTTTACGTACTCTTCGTATAATTTATCGTACTGATTTGGAGTAATGACTTGATTTTCAGAAAATACAGCAATAGGAACTCGCTTAAATTTAGTAATTTCATTCAATACAGAAGGTCCAATATAGTATCCAAATAATAATATTACGGAACAAAATAAAATTACACGCATTAGGATAATCACTTTATTGCTAAAATACTGGATAAGGATATAGATTATTAAGATCTGTGCTTAAAGTTTGTTACTATGATAAGCCGTAAGATACATATTTTATTGTGTCTTTTTCAAAGTATTTGTGAAATTTTGTAGAGAGCTTGAATCTCCTTTATTTATGTGATTGTTTTTGTGTTATGTAGTTTTTCATATCCTCTGTTGTTGTTAATTTTTTAGCTGAATAATACGTTCAGGTAAAAACATATACCTCCATATATATCATTTTCATACTGTGCAGTTGGAAACTATCTATATTGTGGATAACGTTTTTCAACAATAAATAATAGTCTAGAAAATAATATTGTACTGTTAACTATGCAAATAAATAAAAAAACTCACCGCTGATGTTATCATCATGCTCTTTCTGTTAAATTCTAAATACTTAACTTTTATTTCATAACAGATTCTATTTTATTGAGCAATATATATTATAAGGAATTACTGCTATTGAAAATAACTCAAGAATTTAAAAATATAAATTATCATTATGAAGCAAACAAAAAGGTAAAATTTATTTGAATAAATATGCAGAATTTTTGAATCTAAACGGCGTAATAAGTTGGTTATAATGGGCGTTTTAGAAATGTAACGCGGAAGATTACAAAATATAATGAAAATTTCTATATAGCAGAATAAGGCTATAACTCATGTGGAGATGGTGGAGGATAATTGATAAGCATTATCTTTTGCGAGTGTATCCCGTTCTGTTTCAATTTTGGAAGGCTTTTGTCGTATCGGCAAAAAAACTTGAAGTATTTCATAGAAGCATTTTTTGTGTTTGCTGATGGTAAATTCGCACTTCTCTCTTTAAAAGAGAAGGGTGTAATGTTTTGTAGAAAGAGTAAAAGTTATACGTTGCTTCATTTAAAGGGGCATTGTTGCTTCTTTTGCCCATTTTTTATCTTCTTCATTTAAGTAAGGTGCATTCATCTGATAAACCCGCGCATGGTAATCATTGAGCCATTGTCGTTCTTCTTGTGTCAAAAGCTCTGGAAGGATTAACCGTCGATCAATGGGGCAATGTGTGAGTGTTTCGAACGAGAGCATTTCTATATCTCCACCATCAATTTTTTGTGCTGGCTTCACAATCATCAAATTTTCAAGACGGATACCAAAAGCGCCTTCGCGGTAATAGCCTGGCTCGTTTGAAAGAATCATACCGGAGATGAGTTCTTGGCACCCTTTGCGAGAAATATTTTGCGGTCCTTCATGGACAGAAAGATAAGATCCAACACCATGACCGGTGCCATGGGCATAATCAAAACCAGCTTTCCACAATGCAATGCGTGCAAGAGCATCAATGTCTTGTCCGCGTGTGCTTTTTGGAAATCTTGCAGTTGAAAGAGCAATCATGCCTTTGAGGACAAGCGTAAAACAGCATTTTTCTTCTTCTCCAATATTCCCAATTGCTACTGTGCGTGTGACATCAGTCGTGCCATCACGATATTGTCCACCTGAATCAACGAGGTAAAGTTCACCAGCATTGAGTGGTTTATTTGTTTGCGTTGTTACACGATAATGAATAATGGCACCATTTGCCCCTGCGGCTGAGATTGTATCAAAAGAAAGATCTTTAAGTTTTTCTCCCATTTCGTTTGCTGTATTTATGCGAAATTCTTCTAATTTTTGAGCAGCAGAAATTTCACTTATTGACCCTGGTATTTGTTTATCTAACCAAGAAAAAAAACGGGTTAGGGCAACACCATCGCGTAGGTGTGCTTTGCGTGTGCCATTGAGTTCTGTGTCATTTTTAATGGCACGTGGTAGAGCGGCAGGATCGGTAAGTGTGATAAAAGAGCTATTTTTTTCTTCAATAACAGTTCGTAATTTTTCGCATGTTAGCTGTGGATCTAAGGCAAACACTGTCCCTTTTTGAATATACTCTTTGATCTTGGGAATAAGCTGTTCTGGTTCATATAATTTTGCATAACGTTCTAGATATTGTTTCTGTTCTCCACCAAGTTTTTTGCGGTCAATGAATAAAGCTGGTGTTTCGTTAAGTGGAATGAGAGCAAAACAAAGGGAAAAAGGCGTGTTGGAAACATCATTGCCCCGTATATTGAATGTCCATGCAATGGAAGAGGGGTCTGTAAAAATAAAAGCATCTGCATTTGCTTTTTGTATATATCTGCAAATCAATGCCAACTTTTCATCTGTATCGCACCCAGCATATTTGAGAGGATGAATTGATAAGGCAGATTGTGGTAATTTTGGTTGATTATGCCAGAGCAGATCAATGGGATTATGTTGAACTTCTACAAGTTTTCCACCTGCTTTCATTTCTAATGCGTTTCTCAATGCATCGGTGGCAGCAATCGTGTGGAGCCATGGATCAAAGCCAATAGAAAGTTTTTGACCATTTTTTTCAAGCCATTGTGAGGGAGGACAAGTTATGAGATCTTCATAATTAAAAATATCAGGATCAGTTTGTTGGCGAACTTGGAGCTTATATCGCCCATCTGTAAATATGATGGCTTTGTTTTTTAAAATCAGTGCAATCCCAGCTGATCCAGTAAAGCCGGTTAACCAGCTAAGGCGTTGAGCATGAGGAGGGACGTACTCTCCTTGATGTTCATCGCACCGTGGAACAAGAAAACCATCGAGCCCAAGGCGATCAAGTTCTTTACGAAGGGAGGCAATGCGTTTTGCAGCATGCGTGGGATTTGTTGTTGCCTCAAAAGATTGATACATAACAACGTCCTTTTATTTTATTTCAGATGTATCGTTACCCATCCTTGACGGTGGTATGTTTCGATATGCTTGAGTCCTTGTTTTATATAAGTATCTAAAACGTAGGCGTGTTGCTCTTCAAGAATTCCAGAGAGTATAAGTGATCCCCCTTTTTTAAGGGCTTTTACCATTTCTTGCGCAAGTTCAATGAGAGGATTGGCAAGAATATTGGCAACAATGAGATCAAAAGGCGCACGTGTTGTAATGTGTTCATGGGTAAAACTTGTTGCTGTAACAGCTGTAATATACTCTTTTACGCCATTAAGCTCGATATTATGTTGTGCAACTTGAATAGCAATAGGATCAATATCGGAGGCGAGAATACTAATGGGCTTGAGCATTGCTATGCCAATGGCTAAGACTCCACTACCAGTTCCAAGATCAAGGGCATTTTGTGGATTTTCGTGTTTCATTACTTTGGCAATCATTTCCAAACAACCAGCTGTTGTCCCATGATGTCCTGTTCCAAAGGCTTGATTTGCTTCAATTTCAATAGGGAGAACATTAGCTGGAATGGCGTTTCTGTTGTGACTTCCATGAAGGAAAAAAGGACCAGCATGTACAGGTTTTAGTCCTTCTAGACTTTTTTGTACCCAATCAATATTGGGTAAAACTTCCATATTAATTTTATCAGAATCTATAGAAAGAACGCTTGCAAAACGTTTCAATGCGTCTTCTTGATTGTCTTGATCAACATATAGAGAAAGCTCATATATAGCATTTTGTTCATCTATCTCTATAAGAGCAAGAGGATATCCTTCTTCATCAAAAGCTCTTTCTATAAGGGTATAAAATTGCTCTGCTTCACTTTTGAAAGCAGTATAATAGAAGCGAATTTGTTGCGACATGCTGTTCTTTCTTTTGATTGGCTTTTTTAGTTTGATATGAGTTTTTTTAGCCGTTCAATGGCGATTTCATCTTTTAATTCGCTATCGCTTTCTTTCGTGTCATAACGGATAACGCCAGCTAATTTTCCACCTTTTTTGAGTAAAAAAATTGCTGCTGTATGGTTATAAGTATAGCTTTCATCTGTTTCAGGGACTTTTTCAGCAACGATGTTGAAAGAATTGACCATTTTATGAACTTTATCAGGATCTCCACTGATACCAACGATTTTATTGTTAAAATTGCTGAGATAATTATGGAGTACTTCTGGTGTATCACGTTCGGGGTCAACAGTCACAAACCATACTCCTAACTTATCAGCTTCAGGTCCAAGTGCTGTAAGCCATCGATCAAGATTCATCAGTGTGGTAGGGCAGATTTCAGGACACATAGTGAAGCCGAAAAAAATTATTGAAGGCTGGCTTCGAATATCAGCTTCGGTAATCGTTTTTCCATTTGAATCAGTGAGCGTAAAGTTATCACCTAAAGGCTTATTTATAAATGCATCATAAATAAAAATCCCCGTAAGAAATATAACTGTTAGCCCTAAAATGCGGAGTACATTTTTCATAGTTTGACTCTCTTAGATAGATCAAGAAATTGTAACATCGGCAGGTTTGTTTTGCAATGTTTGTTTCATGGTTGATTTTATTGGTTTGGTTGGTATGTCTTTCCATATTTATTGATGAAGCAATTGATGGAAGGTAAGAATGAATATTGAAAACGATCTTCGATTTCATGAAAGTAAACCTCGTATCCATACGACAGCACAGCTGCATGGTTGCAAATTAGGGCGCTATGTGGAAATTAATGAGCGGGTAGTTTTGCGTGATGTAACCATTGGAGATTTTTCTTATTTAGAACGTAACAGTGAGGCTATTTATAGCGATATTGGGCGTTTTTGTTCTATTGCATCTCATGTACGAATGAATGCGTTGGAGCATCCTATGGAGCGCGTTTCAACGCATAAAATAACCTATCGTCCAAACGAATATTTTCGTTATATGGCATTAGATAGTGGTTTTCGTGAAAGGCGTTGTGTAAAACGTGTTATTATTGGGCATGATGTGTGGATTGGGCATGGGGCTGTTATTATGCCTGGGGTAACAGTTGGACATGGGGCAATTATTGGAGCAAATGCCGTTATAACAAAAGATGTTATGCCTTATACGATTGTTGTTGGGGTTCCTGCTAAGCAATTGCGGATGCGTTTTCCCAATCATGTGATAGAATGCCTTTTAGATATGGCTTGGTGGGATTGGCCGCTTGATAAAATTCACAACGCATTGCCTGATATGCAAAATTTGCCCATTGAAGCCTTTGTTCGCAAATGGAAATGACATTCAGAATAAAATAAAGTGGTTTCTTGAAAAAACTGATCGTGGTTTGCTTGTAATTAAGCTTTGTTTACAAAATTATCTAGTACACGCTTTTCTCCGGCTTTTTCGAACATTATTGTCAATTTATGATCGTCTATTGCTGTAATATGACCATAACCAAATTTTATGTGAAAAATCTGATCATTGACAGAAAAATCTGATGGTGCATGAGAGAGTGATTGAGAGATAACTTTCCCTTCAATATTTTTGTTTTTTTGTGCACGCTTTTGTCTTGGTGTTGCATAGTCATTATAAAAGGAATCGTGATGTTGAAAGGAAGATTTTCCATAACCACCATAGGATGTTTCCATTTCTACAACTTCTATATGTTCTGCTGGTAATTCATCTAAAAAACGGGAGGGGAGAGCAGGTTGCCAAAGTCCATGAATTCTTCGATTCGATACAAACCATATATGCAAATGTTTTTTTGCTCTTGTTAGACCTACGTAAGCAAGACGCCGTTCTTCTTCTAATCCTGAACGTCCACCTTCATCTAATGAGCGCTGGTGGGGAAAGAGTCCTTCTTCCCAACCTGGAAGAAAAACTGTTTCAAATTCAAGTCCTTTGGCTGAATGAAGGGTCATGATGTTGACTGCATCCATATTTTCATTATTTTCCGTTTCCATAACGAGTGCAACATGTTCCAAAAAACTTTGAAGATTTTCAAATTGTTCCATGGAACGAATCATTTCTTTAAGATTTTCTAATCGTGTAGGAGCCTCTGGTGAGCGATCTTCTAACCACATGTTTGTATAACCAGAATCATCAAGGATGATCTCGGCAAGTTCTCTATGAGGAGTGTCTTGAAGCATATTTTGCCAGCGGCGGAAGTTTTCAATGAGGCTTCGTAAAGCAGTGCGTGCTTTAGGTTTTAGCTCGTCTGTTTCAATGATGTCAGCGGCAGCAGAAAAGAGAGGAACAGCACGTGCACGTGCACTCTCATAAAGAATGCGCAGGGTTGCATCTCCTATGCCGCGTTTTGGTGTATTAATAACACGCTCAAAAGCTAAATCATCAGTAGGTTGGACAACAACGCGTAAATAAGCCATGGCATCACGTATTTCCATTCGCTCATAAAAACGAGGACCACCAATGACGCGATAATTAAGGCCAAGTGTTACAAAGCGATCTTCAAATTCACGCATTTGAAATGATGCGCGTACCAATATAGCCATATGATTTAATGCATGACCGGTTTGTTGTGCGCGTTCGATCTCTTCTCCGATTGCTCGTGCTTCTTCTGCCGAATCCCATGCTGAATGAATTTTTACCTTTTCTTCCTCACTCTTTATTTGAGCAGAAAAAAGGACTTTTCCCAGTCTTTCTTCGTTATGAGCAATGAGATGGGAGGCGGTTTTAAGAATATGGGATGTTGAGCGATAATTGCATTCTAGACGAATAATTTTAGCAGAAGGAAAATCTTTTTCAAAACGTAATATGTTTTCGACTTTTGCACCACGCCATCCATAAATGGATTGATCATCATCGCCAACACAACAAAGATTAACATGTTGACCTTGAGGATGTTGGGCCAAAAGGCGAAGCCAAAGATATTGTGCTGTATTTGTATCCTGATATTCATCGACAAGAATATAACGAAATTGAGAATGATATTCGCGAAGAATATCTGGATTATGTTGGAAGATAGAGATAGAATGAAGTAGAAGGTCACCAAAATCACAAGCATTAAGATCTTTTAATCGATTTTGATAACTGTGATAAAGTTCACGTCCCATGCCGTTACCAAAGGAATGAGCATCACTTTTTGAGATATGTGTTGGTGAAAGTCCTTGATTTTTCCAAGAATCAATCATCATGGCAAGGTTTCGTGCGGGCCAACGCTTATCGTCTAATCCTTCAGCTTGAATAAGTTGTTTTAAAAGTCGAAGAACATCATCGCTATCGAGAATTGTAAAGTTTCTTTTTAAATCAACAAGCTCTGCGTGACGGCGTAAAATTTTAGCTCCAGTGGAATGAAAGGTTCCAAGCCAAGGCATACCTTCAACAACTTCTCCAATAAGTTCACCAATACGTGTTTTCATTTCACGGGCTGCTTTGTTGGTGAAAGTGACAGCAAGTATTTGTTGAGGTGAGGCGAGTCCAGAGCGCAGAATGTGAGAAATACGGGTTGTTAAAACGCGTGTTTTTCCAGTACCAGCACCTGCAAGAACTAAAAGAGGCCCCTCAGTATTCATAACAGCTTGTTGCTGTTCTGGATTGAGCTGTTCTAAATAGTTTGTATTATATGATTTTTTTTCTTTTAGGACAGGGGAAGAAAACCCAGAATTTTCCTTATCATGGTCTGGAGGGGAATCTTCTTCAAAGAAAGGTATGGTGTGATCAGAAAAATTACTCATTGTATCTCTTTTGTAGTCTTTTTTTCATTGAAGTTCTAGATTAAAAAAACTTCTCTTAAAAAGTCACAACAGTTTCAGTTGAACAGACAGAAAGAGAACGTAAAAAAATAAGCACAAACATTAAAGGCGTTGGGTGAGAACGCTTTGAAGGGCATAAACGCGTAACGAGGCCGAAAGATTTACTTGTTGTGGTCTTTTGCTATCAATATCGGTAATAATAAAGGCTAAAGATTGTCCTTTTTTGCGGGCTATATCTTTTAGAATATCTAAAAATGGTGATTCTAAAGAAACGCTTGTTGCGTGTCCATCAACGCGAACAGATATCTTTCGTGGAATGACTTTTGACCAATCGATAGAATTATTTTCGTGCATTTTTCTACCTTTATTCGTCATTTCGTAAACGATTTTGATCAAGAAATTTTTGCGTTTTTAAAGATTTTTGTTGCTCAAAAAGTTTTTTAGTTTTTGTTCGTCCAAAACGATAACGATTTTGCTCAGCATGAAGAGCTTTCTCTGTACGCTTTTTTTGTTTTCGAAATTGGCGAAGGTTAATTAATTCAGGCATGAGAAAGTTTATTTTTTCCGAAAAGAATCTAAAGAGACAACATCAGCACTTTGTTTTGTATCGTTATTTGAAGGTTCTTTATTGGTACTGAGATTTTGTTCTTCTGTGAGCGTATTTTCTTTTTTTTGTTTGTTTGATAGAGTAATGGGTGCAGGTAAGGTGTTTTCTGAATTTTCACTTTCTCCAGAGGTAAGACTTGAGGGCAGGTCAAATGCTGCTTCAAATGCTGCTACAGGATCATAAAAGACCTGAATGGAAGTAAAAGGAATCACCAGTTTTTCTGTTATTTCCCTGAAAGAGAGGGTTACTTCGAAGGCTGTTTCTGAAACACTGAGATCTCTAAACTGATGTTGCAAGACGATTGTCATTTGCTCAGGATAGCGATTTTTTAGCCGAGAAGAAATTTTAACGCCTGGGGAATTCGTCAAAAAAGTTATAAAAAAATGATGATTTCCCGGAAGACCAGCTTTAGAAACTTCCGATAAAACTTTACGGATAACTCCACGAAGCGCATCCTGAACGAGAATATCGTAACGGATTTGATCTTTAACCATCGAAGTTTATTCCTTTTATTTCACGTAGCAGAATGGGTCATATTGATGTTGTGTAATAGAAATGTATTTTAAAACTAGCAATATTTTATCTACGATGCACCTCAATGAATTGAAAAAACGCGAAACTCTAAGATAAATAATGTCTGATAATGCCTGAAAGATCAATCAATAACATTTAAAAAAAGTGAAGGCTTCTGTTGCCAGGTGCCTCCGAACCCCGCTTAAACCTGCGACGGTTTAAGACTCAATTTGAAACATTCACACCACCTTAAGCGGCGAGACGTGCTTCCGCATAGTTGTCATTTGCAACTACTCATTTAGCCCGATAACGGTGGTACAATGCCGAGTAAAAGAGCGATCTTTACACCCTTGTCGATCCTATTTCGCCCCCAGCAAAATATAATTTGGGTTTCTTATATTTTGGTGGAGGCGCCGGGTACCGCCCCCGGGTCCAATAGGTTTATTTCACCGTCCATTTATTACCATAGCTGGTAAGCCAGCCTCTTAAATATAGATGAAGAATGGTCTCAGGAAAAGGGGGGTTGTTAATATTTTTAATCCTCTAGTTATTTATGGAGCTATATGATGCGGTTTTAAAGTATAGGCCGCTCGTTTTTGGAGAGGAGATGATGAAAAATGACAAATAATTTAGCAGATATTAAACTATATGATCCAAATCCTGATGAAGCAGCAGTAGAACGACTTAGCCATCGTTTAGCTTTGGTGATGAAAAAACAGGATGCAGCGCTTGTTGCTACAACAGATCCAAAAGAGTTAGAACGTGTTGAAAAATGGGTTCAAGATGTTTTAGAAGCTGATGAACAGAGTGCTAAAATGGCCGTTTCAAAAGTGGCTGAGATGATGTCTGGAGAGCGTAGAAAAAGTCGACTGACTTTTTATTATCTAGTTGCTAAGCACCTTAATGCACTTCATAAAATTTAAACAATATTAAATTTGCGATAATGATAAAAAAGCCCAATCTCTTGGGCTTTTTTCGTTTATAAAAAGGGTTAATGTTTTTCATCTTCTTGGAGGTATCCCCCTTTACGCATACTCGGGACAAAGAGAAGAGCAATGAATGCCATGATCATCACGACGGTTATATAAAAATAAAAGAGTGATTCATGACCGTACTTTTTTAATCCAAGCGCAACGTATTCAGCAGAACCACCAAATAAAGCGTTACCAATGGCATGAGAGATACTAACGCCTAATCCACGTATTGAAGAGGGAAACATTGCTGATTTTACGACACCAGAGATGGATGTATACATGCTCATAATGAAGAGCAAGCCAATAATGACCGATAAGGCAACCCATAGACTATGCGTATTACCGATTATCCAGAGTCCAGGAAATGTAAAGATGACAGAGAGTATACTCCAAATGATAAGTAAAGTTTTTGTTCCAATTTTATCGGCTATGATACCAGCTATGGGTTGGAATAGGATGAAAATAAATAGTACAGCTGTCATAATCGTTGTTGCGGTATGTTTATCAAAGCCGGTGGTTGTGATCAGATATTTTTGCATATAAGTCGTAAAGGTGTAAAATGTGAGTGATCCTCCTGATGCAAAGCATGCAATTACGACAACGGCTTTTGTATGCTTGGTGAGAAGTTCCTTAAGACTGCCAGAGTGTTTGTGAGAGCGGCTTTCTTTCGTGGTTGTTTCGTGGAGAGAACGACGCAGATAAATCGCAATCACTGCCCCGAAACCACCAATCACAAAAGGAATGCGCCATCCCCATGCTTTTAATTGATCTTCAGAGAGATAAGATGCTAGAATAAATATAATGAAGCTGGCAAGAAGTTGACCTGTAATAAGGGTGGCTGATTGGAAAGAAGCAAAAAGCCCTCGATGTTTTTTGAGAGCAACTTCGCTCATATAAGTGGCTGCTGTACCATATTCACCACCCGCTGAAAGTCCTTGCATCATCCGAGCTAAAAGTAAAAGGATTGCTGATGTTATTCCTAAGGTTTCATAGGTGGGAAGTATGGCGATGAAAAAAGAGCCACCACACATCATAAAAATGGATATAAGCATCGAGCGTTTACGTCCATAACGATCGGCGATAAATCCTAAAAACCAAGCTCCAATAGGGCGCATAAGAAAGCCAATAAAAAACACACCCGCGGTTTTTAACAGTGGCGTAATCGTATCACCATCGGAGGGAAAGAATTGTGATGCAAAATAAATTGATGCAAATGAGTAAACGTAAAAATCATACCACTCTACGAGATTTCCTGATGCGCTTGCTATAATAGCAAAAACACGTTTTCTTGCATCCTGTGATGCTGAAATTGTTTCATTTTCCATGAATTGTTCCCCTTTTGGATTTATAGTCCATATATTTATTTCTAAATATAATTTCTAAACATAATTTTTTATGATTTCCAGAAAAATCCAATTGTATCATGATAATTTCTTAGAGAAATTCTTTAAGATGATTTATTGGAGTTATATTGTTATTGTTTTTAAGAGTTTTACTTTTTTATTAGAAAAAATTATCATATTAATTTTAATTGTGTTTATATGACAAATATACATTGAAAATTATATAAGTATATCTTCAAACCTTATGATAATAATACTATATTAATTATTTGAATGATAATTTGATGTCATAAAATATATGGATTTTACAAGAAGTAATAGCAAAAATTAAGTTATTTCATAAGGGTTAAATAGTATAAAATGGGACTTTTAAGTCCTTACTTATCGTTTTGCGCCATAATACATTATTTTTTAGGGGGGGGAAGGATTCAGATAAGGTTTTCCGTATGAGGTGTTTTTCAGATATACATGATAAGTATTTAGGGTAGGGCTTGCCCATAGAATCTTATCAAGTAAATTACATAAAGAGGGTAGTAACTATAGATAATTTAAGAGAAACTGAGTTGTTTGTAAGACGAATGCGGGGCGGGTTTTCGTTCTTTACTAGGGTGGAGAAGAGATCAAAAAAAGCCCAAGAGTTGGGCTTTTTTATTCAGGAAATGAATTTAATGAAGTTTATCGTCTTGATCGAGATAGCCCCCTTTATCAATATCGGGCATAAGGAGAATAGAGATGAGTGCAATGACCATCATACCAACGATGTAAAAAAAGAAAACAGATTCGTATCCCATATTTTTTAATCCAAGCGCTACATATTCAGCAGAACCGCCAAACAGTGCGTTGCCAATGGCAAAAGCAAAGCCAACACCAATTGCTCGGATTGAAGCAGGGAACAATTCTGCTTTTATGATACCAGCAATGGACGTATAAAAACTCATAACACAGAGTATTCCAATAATGATTAAGAGTGCTGTCCATGGATTATGGGCATTCCCGATCATTTTAAGTACAGGAATGGTGCAGATAATGGATAATACACCCCAACTGATGAGTGAAGCTCTTGCTCCAATTTTATCGGCTAGCGAACCAAAAAGCGGTTGGAGTAACACAAAAACAAAGAGGGCGGCAGTCATTATTGTTGTTGCGGTTTGTTTATCAAAGCCAGTGGTTGTGATCAGATATTTTTGCATATAAGTGGTGTATGTATAAAATGTGAGTGATCCGCCAGCTGTAAAGCCAACAACCAAAAAGAACGCTTTTTTATGATTACGAAAAAGTTCTTTAAGACTACCAGCGTGTTGTTCAGAGCGGCTTTTGAGGGTTGTTGTTTCATGAAGCAAGCTACGCAGATAAATTGCAACGATTGCTCCAAAGCCACCAATGACAAAGGGAATACGCCATCCCCATGCTTTTAACTGATCCTCGTTAAGGTAAATGGCTAAAATAAATATTATAAAACTTGCCAGAAGTTGACCTGAGATCGTTGTTGCATATTGAAAAGAAGCAAAGAGACCACGACGATTTTTGGGCGCAACTTCACTCATATACGTTGCGGCTGTACCATATTCACCGCCAACGGAAAGCCCTTGAAACATACGGACAAAAAGGAGAAGGAATGCTGCTGTTATTCCCAAAGTTTTGTAAGTGGGAAGTATGGCAATGAGAAAAGAGCCCCCACACATCATAAAAACAGAAATAAGCATTGAGCGTTTACGTCCATAACGATCAGCAATAAACCCAAAGAGCCATGCTCCAATTGGACGCATAAGAAAGCCAATAAAAAAGATTCCTGCCGTTTTTAACAATTGTGTAACGATATCTTCATCTTCAGGAAAGAATTGCGAAGCGAAATAAACCGATGCAAAGGAGTAAGCGTAAAAGTCGTACCATTCTACCAGATTACCGGATGCACTGGATATAATAGCAAAAATACGTTTCCTTGTATCATGTGGATCTAAAGTTGTTTGATTATTCATGAAGTATTCCCCTTTTAGATTTATAACTTTTCTTCTTTTTAAAGCTATTTACGATGTGCATTATAAAAACGCCATTGTATCATGATAAATTTTTAGGGAAACATAAAGATTTTTTCTAGATCTATCAGTGCTGTTTTGGGCTCATGGTGTTGTTATATTGCGTAAATCTATCCTTAAGGAAATATTGTTTTTTGTTTGATTGTGAATTATTTGCATATGCAGAGTATTTATGAAGATATGATACTCTTTAGTTTATATGCTTGATGTTGTTTCGTAAAATGATGTTATTGACTATTGCATGCGAGGTTGGTGTATCAGTTAAAATACTTTTTAGAAATGATCTTAAGTGTTAAGGGGGAGTACAATATTAAGAGTTCGTCAATAGTATAATAATAGCGGCTTGCACTTTTATTAAGTGTAAAGAGAGTGATGACCATGTTTATATTTTACGGGGCTTTTACGTTATGTCATTCACGGGTGCCGTTGTGAAATGGAGTTGGGTATATTGAGAAATGTTTCTCAAAAAAGTGTGCGAATTCATAATATAATTGTATTTTCTACTTTTCATGAAAGGATTTGTGTTTCATGAGGGGTACCATTAAGAACGTATTAAACAAAATCATGAGTGGAATCTTTATTATTGATAAAATTTCTTGAAAGATAATCACTTTTCTTCGATTTTGAGTGGGAATGGGGGGTATTAAAATAAATCAAAAATTTTTTATCTTCAGCAAAAGAAGCATATTATTCATAATAATATGCAGCTGTTTATTTTTATAAGCAGTATATGCAGGAGAGAAAATTTCTTCTTTAGGTGTTTGAAGAGATAAAAAATCGTGCGCTTTAAGCTTCTATGGGAAAGAATTACAAAAAGCCCAGAATACTGGGCTTTTTTGTTAACATCAAAAGTTAATGAATATCGTCTCCTTGTAAATATCCTTTTTTGCGCGCATCGGGCATCAAGAGAACCGCAATGAATGCAATAATCATCATGCCGGTTATATAAAAATAGAAGACAGATTCGTATCCAAGGTCTTTTAATTCAAGCGCTACGTATTCAGCAGAGCCGCCAAACACTGCATTGGCAATAGCATAAGAGAATCCAACACCTGTTGCTCGCACTGAAGCGGGAAACATTTCTGACTTTACAATACCAGAGATGGATGTATAAAAGCTCATAATGCATAGCATTCCAATAATGACTGATAGAGCAATCCATGTTTCATTAGTGTTACCAATTACATGAAGTCCAGGAATCGTAAAGATAATAGATAAAACACTCCAAATAAGTAGTGAAGTTCTTGTTCCAATTTTATCAGCCATAAAACCAAATGCAGGTTGAAGTAACATGAAAACAAAGAGCGCAGCAGTCATGATTGTTGTTGCAGTATGTTTATCAAAGCCGGTGGTTGTGATCAGATATTTTTGCATATAAGTTGTATAGGTATAAAATGTGAGCGATCCCCCAGCTGTAAAGCCAACAACTAGAAAAAAAGCTTTCCTGTGATTGCGTAGAAGCTCTAAAAGACTACCAGCTTGCTTTTTAGAACGATTTTCTTCTGTGGTTGTTTCATGAAGTGTACGACGGAGGTAAATTGCAACAACTGCTCCTAGGCCCCCAATGGCAAATGGAATACGCCATCCCCATGCTTTTAGTTGATCCTCTGTGAGATAAAGTGCTAGAATGAATATAACCAGGCTGGCTAGAAGTTGTCCACCAATCAGTGTGGTATATTGAAAAGAGCTAAAAAATCCACGGCGGTTTTTGAGTGCCACTTCACTCATATAAGTGGCTGTCGTACCATATTCACCCCCGACAGAAAGTCCTTGAAGCATTCGGAGTAAAAGTAAAAGAATTGCTGCTGCCATTCCAATAGTTTCATAAGTAGGAAGTATGGCGATTAAGAAAGAACCACCACACATCATACCAACAGAAATAAGCATTGAGCGTTTACGTCCATAGCGGTCAGCAATGAAGCCAAAGAGCCATCCGCCGATTGGGCGCATAAGAAAACCAATAGCAAAGACACCAGCGGCCTTTAAAAGTTGTGCAACGACATCGCCATCTGAGGGAAAAAATTGTGATGCAAAGTAAATGGATGTAAAAGAATAAACATAAAAATCATACCATTCTACTAGATTACCTGATGCACTGGATACAATAGCCCAGATACGTTTTTGCGTATCATGTGATGCTAAAGATTCTTGTTTTTCCATAGTCAATCCCTTCATTTCACGTTCACCATTTTTGTTCATTATCACTCTATGTTCTTTTCTTCAGAAGCTGTCTATAGTATTTTATCTTTTGCATAAAAATTTTAGTCAGATCACGATAATTTCTTGTGTAAGATGTTTTCGGATAAAGATTTGAATTATGTTTGTACGAATTTTACAGTTTTTATTTTCTATAATGAGGAGAATCGGACATAATAACCCTCATGAAATTATATCTGGCTCTTTTATCCCACGTTTTAAATCAGGGTATTGATCGTACAGATCGGACGGGCGTTGGAACGCGATCTATCTTTGGGTATCAGATGCGCTTTGATTTACAAGCAGGATTTCCATTGTTGACAACAAAAAAACTACATTTACGTTCAATTATTTACGAGCTTTTGTGGTTTCTTAAAGGTGATACAAATATTGCATGGTTGAAAGAGCATGGTGTATCAATTTGGGACGAGTGGGCTGATGAAAAAGGAGATCTTGGTCCTGTTTATGGTTATCAGTGGCGTTCTTGGCCTGCTCCTGATGGGCGCCATATTGATCAAATTAGTAATCTTTTAACAATGATTAAGGAAATGCCAGATTCTCGTCGCTTGATTGTATCTGCTTGGAATCCTGCATTAATAGAAGAAATGGCTTTACCTCCGTGCCATTGTCTTTTTCAATTTTACATTGCGGAGGGAAAATTGTCCTGTCAGCTTTATCAGCGTTCGGCGGATATTTTTTTAGGTGTTCCATTTAATATTGCATCCTACGCACTGTTAACGATGATGATTGCGCAAGTAAGCGGTCTTAAAGTAGGCGACTTTATTCATACTCTGGGGGATGCTCATCTTTATTCTAATCATTTTGAACAGGCAAAATATCAATTGTCTCGTAGACCAAATGCTTTGCCATGTATGCGCATAAATCCAGCGGTAACAGATCTTTTTTCTTTTCAATTTGAGGATTTTGAATTGCTTAATTATGAAGCACAGTCCCATATTAAGGCGCCGGTAGCAATATGATGATTTCCATTTGTTTCATTGCTGCGGTTGCAGAAAATGGTGTTATCGGTCGTGAAGGTGCCATGCCTTGGCATTTATCAACGGATTTGCAACGCTTTAAAGCTTTGACATTGGGTAAGCCCATTATTATGGGAAGAAAAACTTGGGATTCTCTTGGGCGCCCTTTACCAGGGCGTACAAATATCGTCATTACGCGTGATTGTACCTTCAACGCTGAAGGGGCTGTTGTTGCTCACTCTTTATCGCAAGCTTGCTCTCTTGCAACAAGCGTTGCTTCTCAAAATAATGTAAAGGAAATTTTTATTATTGGGGGAGGGGAAATTTTTCAACAAGGATTGCCTATGGCTGATAAAATATTCCTTACAGAAGTTTTAGCCTCTATAGAAGGTGATAGTTTTTTTCCTGTTTTTGATAAAGAAAAGTGGACTATTGTGCAAACACAAGATATTCCAAAAGGGGATAAAGATAGTCATCCGACACGTTTTGTTGTTTATGAGCGGAAATAATTTTTGTAATATGAAGTGGAAGGGGTTATCAGTTGTATTATAATGAGGTAATAGGCACCCTATAAGATCAAGCAAATGGTTGGTGTTCGAGTAGTGGTAATCAGTTAAAGAGGTGATAATGCCCTGGACAAATCAAAATGGTGGTGGCCCGTGGAGTGGCGATAAAAACAGTGGTGAAAAAAAAACACCAGCTAAGAATATCTTTGGTTCTGGTGGCAATCATGGTAGCGAAAATGGTCCTAATCTTAATGATATTTTGCGCAAAGGGCAGGATCAGTTTAAACAATTTGGGAGAAGTAGTCTTTCTGTTTTGTTCCTTCTGCTTATTGCGTTTTTTTGGTTATACCAGTCAATTTATATTGTTCAGCAAAATGAACAAGCGGTAGAGCTGCGCTTTGGCATCCCTAAAGAAGGCATTATTGGTGATGGCTTGCATTTTCATTTTTGGCCAATTGAGACCTATATGAAAGTACCTTTAACGGAAAAAACAATCGCGATTGGTGGAAAGCCTGGTCAAGCGCAACAAAGTGATGGTTTAATGCTTTCGAGTGATCAGAATATCGTTAATGTTAATTTTTCTGTTTACTATCGGATTTCATATCCTAGTCAGTTTTTATTCAATGTGAATGATCAAGAGGGAACTGTCCGCCAAGTTGCTGAGAGTGCAATGCGTGAGGTCATTGGTTCGCGGCCGGTTGATGATGTTTTACGTGACAAGAAAGAAGAAGTTGCTAATGACGTTAGAAAGATTATCCAGTTGACTGTCGATAAATATCAACTTGGTGTCGAAATAAGCCGTGTGTCTATCAGTGAAGCTGCTCCTCCAACAAAGGTTGCTGCTGCGTTTAATTCTGTTCAGCAGGCGGAGCAGGAACGTGGAAGAATGATTGAAGAGGGGAATCGTGTGCGTTTTACGAAAATTGGTTTAGCAAATGGTGAAGCTTCACGCACACGGGAAATCGCAAAAGGTGAAAAGGCACAAATGGTTGAAGAGGCAACAGGGCGTGCTGAACGTTTTCAGGCAATAGCTCGAGAGGCTGCGATTTCACCAGAAGCTGCGCGCTATCGTCTCTATATGGAGACGATGGGGCGGATTCTTTCTTCACCAAATAAGCTGGTTCTTGATCAGGCAAATTCTCCAGTGGTGCCTTATTTACCTTTGAATGAATTGTTGCGTAGCAAGTCATCAGAAAAAGTAAAGGCAACATCAGCGCGTCCTGCGTTACTCTTAGATTCTCGTATTGCTGGAGGAGATTAATTATGCAGCAATCTCGCTTTTTGTTTGTTTTTAGTGCTATAGTGTTTGTTTTGATGATTTTGTGGATGTGCGTTTTTATCGTCTATCCTCGTCAACAAGTAGCAATTAAGCGTTTTGGACAAATTGTTCAGGTAGAATCTAATCCTGGAATCTATTTCAAGGCGCCCTTTATCGATAAGATGATCATTGTTGATAATCGGTTATTGCGTTACGATGTTCCTACACAATCTGTACAGGTTCGTGGTGGTGCGTATTATGAGGTGGATGCGTTCTTTATTTACCGTATTACAGATCCTAAGTTGTTTTTACAGCGCATTGCTTCTGGGCGTCCACAAATTGCGGCACGTGAAAACCTTGCACCACGGTTTATTGACGCTTTGCGTGCTGTTTATGGTAAGCGAGAATTTAAAGCAGCCTTATCGGATGAACGAGGCGCGATGATGGCTGAAGTACAGAAGCAATTTTCTGTAGATGCAGGTTCGTTGGGTATTACCATTGTTGATGTGCGTATTCGTAAAACCGATTTGACTGATGCTGTTTCAGAAGATGTCTATCGGCAAATGGCAGCTGAACGTGAAGCTGCTGCGGAAAATATCCGAGCTCGTGGTCAGCAGGAGCGAGATCGTATTGTGGCAGAAGCTAATCGTGAATATGAAGAAATTGTAGCAGCTGCAAAGCGTGATGCTGAAATTACCCGTGGTGAAGGTCAAGCTGAAAGTATTCGTCTTTTATTGAATGCGAGGGAGGCTAATCCGTCTTTTTACGATTTTTGGTTGGCGATGGAACAATACAAGAATTTAGAAAGAACACCGATGGTGATTTCTCCAAATGAGGATTTCTTTTTCTATTTTCGTAATCCGCCGCAGGCAAATAAAGCATTCTTACCGACAATGAATACGGGCCTCAGTAAAACTGATCCAAAATCGGGAGAGAATAGATAAAATAATGGATTGCAGATACGAGATTTTGCATGAAAAGAATGATCTGTGACCATTTTCTTTTATGGTAAAAGTGGTAGAGAGTATCGAGCCGTGCTGGTTTTACGTAGATAAATTTAGTAGGGCTCTTTGCATCTTTGATTAAAGGCATGTCATGGATAGAAGTGTCGTGAGTAAAAATACGTTTTTAAAGTTTTTTATCACAAGAGTTGTTTTTTGTGTGACTTTGTTTCTATCTGGATCAGTGAGTTTGTCTTGGGGAGCCGAGACAAGCAAGGCATTGCTTTCTATTCCTGATTTAGCTTCTGAGCTTTTGGAAACAGTTGTGAATATTTCCACGGCGCAGACTGTTGAAGGAACAGAACAGGATGAAAATACTGCGGTACCCATTATCCCAAAAGATTCATTGTTGGAGGAATATTTTAGTGATTTCTTTACACCTAAAGATGGTCAAAAAGATAGTCAATTTCAAAAGGTGCGTTCTTTAGGGTCTGGTTTTGTGATTGATGCGCAAAAAGGGATTATTGTTACAAATTATCATGTTATCGTTGATGCTGATGATATTGAAGTTAATTTTACGGATGGTACAAAACTAAAGGCAAAGCTTCTTGGAAAGGATAGCAAAACTGATTTGGCGTTGCTTCAAGTCGATGCAGGAAGTAAAAAATTAAAAGCTGTGCGTTTTGGTGATTCAGAAAAGGCACGTATTGGTGATTGGGTTATGGCTATTGGAAATCCTTATGGTTTTGGTGGAAGTGTAACAGTTGGCATTATTTCTGCACGTAACCGTGATCTTAATGCTGGTCCCTATGATAATTTTATTCAAACAGATGCAGCAATTAATCGTGGCAATTCTGGTGGTCCGTTATTTGATAGAAATGGTGAAGTCATTGGCATTAATACAGCAATTGTTTCACCTTCGGGAGGATCTATCGGTATTGGATTTGCTATTCCATCGGATATGGCTCTTTCTGTTATTAATCAATTGCGTGATTTTGGAGAAATAAGGCGTGGTTGGTTGGCTATTCGTATTCAGCCGGTAACAGAGGATATTGCAAAAAGTTTAAAATTGGACAATGCTGTGGGAGCATTGGTGGCTGGTAAAATAGAACAGACGAAAGAAAATAATGTAGATAATAGCCAGTTACAAACTGGAGATATTATTCTTTCCTTTGGTAATTCCAAAATTAAGCATGCACGTGATTTGCCGCGTTTAGTTGCAGAAAGTTCAGAAGGAAAAGTGGTGGACGTTACTGTTTTACGCAATGGGCAAGAAGAAACAGTAAAAGTTAAGCTTGGACGTTTGATTGAAACAGATCCAAATGAAGATACAGAAGAAGTTGATGATAAAAAAAATCAAGATCTGTCGAAAAACGTGACAATGCAATTTATGGGCATGACGTTATCTGAACTGACAGAGGATTTGCGTCATCGTTATTCAATTTCAGATAAACTTCGAGGACTAGTGGTGACAGCTGTTGCACAAAATAGTGCAGCGGATAAAAAGCGTATTCGCGTTGGTGAAGTGATAGTTGATATCAATCAGAGTTCTATCACAACAATTGATGAGGCTAAGAGACGTATTCATAAATTACGTGAAGCTGGACGAAAAAATGCTCTCTTTATTGTTGCGCGTCCAGATGGAGAGTTACGGTTCGTAACGATTTTAATGGATTGATGTTTGAAAAATTATTTTTTGTTTTTTAGCAGCTTTAGTATATGGGGTCTTTTGCAAGTCAGGCATGTGATGTCCAATGTTTCTCAAGCTCATTTCACGATAGAGAGCATGGGGTGTGCAATATAAAGTCTATAGGAAATCATTATATCTTTATGCTGGATATAAAGTATAAATTGGTGCCATCATAGTATTTTTCAGTTATCAATATTGTAACAGCCTAGACTTTGAAATGCTGCATAAGAGATATTGGTACACCTTTCTTAAGTCCATTTTTATCTCTGCTTGTGATGCGCAAGTAAATAGTATTGATATGATGCTTTATAAGGCTCTGATTATAAACCGGCGTAGCATGCTATTTTTATAGGAAAAAATAAAGCTATTTGATTGTATAGATTAAACTCAGTATTATTTTCATAAATGATGACAAAGAGTATGTTTTTAATGGCCTTAACGGACAGAATTATTATAGCTGTGGTTTGTTATTGAATTATGATAGCAAAAAATGCTTGGAAATTCCTTTGGTGTTGTTATTAAGTCCATTTTTTCTTTTTTATAAGTTTCATAGGATTTTCTTTGTATTAAAGAGAATTTGTGTTCGTATTTTTGTTTGAAGTATTTACTCTATGATCATGGAGAGAAAATACAGTGGCTTTGGGGGTGTCTGCATGTTGCAATAAGTTATTGATTGGGAGAAATTGCTATTCATGACACAGAGAACAGTTACATTAATAGCGGGGCCAACGGCAAGTGGGAAGTCAGAACTTGCCTTGCAAATGGCTAAAGAAAAAAATGCTCTCATTATTAATACTGATTCAATGCAGGTTTATGATGTTTTAAATATTTTAACAGCACGGCCGAGAGAGGCTGATACTGCGATTGTTCCCCATTATCTTTATGGTCATGTGAGTCCTACGTTGAATTACTCAGTAGGGCAATGGTTGTGTGATGTTGAGAAGCTATTGGCTACTTTTTCTTTGAGATCAGTTATTTTTGTTGGCGGAACAGGACTTTATTTTCGTGCTCTTTTGGAAGGGATTGCGGAAATTCCTCATGTTCCAGATGTTGTGCGGCAGAAATGGCGTCTGCTGCTTGATCAAGAAGGACCTGAAAGTCTTTATGGCCAGTTGTTACAGATTGATGCTGATGTTGCTGAAAAAATTTCTTCGCACGATAGACAGCGTATTGTCCGTGCTTTGGAAGTTTATGATGCAACCGGTAAGACGCTCAGTTGGTGGCAGAAACAAAAAACAACACCTATCATTGCGCCGAATTTGACCGAAAAAATTCTTCTCATGCCACCACGTCCTCTGCTTTATGAACGTATTCATAAACGCTTGGATTCTATGATTGAAAGAGGAGCTTTAGAAGAAGTGGTGGCTATGAAAAAACTTAAACTTTCCCCTTCATTACCAGCAATGAAGGCTATTGGTGTACCTGAATTTATGGCTTATTTGGATGGATATAGAAGCTTTGAGAATGCTCTTGAAGCGGTAAAAATACAAACGAGGAGATATGCAAAAAGACAAATGACATGGTTTCGTAATCAATTTGATGAAGAATGGATGCTTACTTTTTGATAAAAGAGTTATAGCTTTGCAAAAAAACTTATCGAAAGATAAAAGATAATTCGTGAAAAAGAAATTTTTTAGAAAATATAATTTTTTATTGACGAATGGTATCAATGGAATTAAAAATCTTTCTACAAGGAATTTTTTATATATTTTATACGTTGGAATAATGGGGGTAATCATACAGTATGTGTTGTGTAATAGGCTCCTTTGGGGGCTTTTTTTATGGGCTCCGTTAGGGGCTTTTTTTATTGTCCTATAAAGTAGGTGAGTGGGAAAAATGAGAAATGATCCAAGAAAGCAAGAGAGTGCAGATGGAAAAATAATGTCGGGCGCTGAAATAGTGGTTCAAGCTCTTATAGATCAAGGCGTTGAACATATTTTTGGTTATCCTGGTGGGGCTGTTTTGCCTATTTTTGATGTTCTTTATCACCAAGATACACTCCAGCATATTTTGGTGCGTCATGAACAAGCTGCAGGGCATGCGGCTGAAGGCTATGCACGTAGCACAGGGAAGGTAGGGGTTATGCTTGTGACTTCTGGTCCAGGGGCAACGAATGCTGTTACACCTTTGCAAGATGCTCTTATGGATTCGATACCTCTTATTTGTTTTTCTGGGCAGGTGTCAACAACGGTGATTGGAACAAATGCTTTTCAAGAGGCAGATACAGTTGGAATTACAAAGCCTTGTACGAAGCATAATTGGCTGGTTAAAAATGTCAATGATCTTGCAGCTATTATTCATGAAGCTTTTTCTCTTGCTCAATCAGGTCGTCCTGGGCCGGTTTTGATTGATATTCCTAAGGATGTTCAATTTGCTTCAGGATTTTATAGAGCACCTCAAGTTCAGGAGTCTTTACATTCTTTTCCATCGTTGAAAGGGAATACTAAGGCTATTGAATCTGCCGTTTCTCTTTTAGTTGAGGCAAAACGCCCTATTATTTATTCTGGTGGTGGTGTTATTTCATCAGGGATGAAAGCTATACAGCTTTTACGTAATTTGGTTCAATTGGGGGATTTTCCGATTACTTCAACATTAATGGGACTTGGTGCTTATCCTGCTTCCGGTAAAAATTGGCTTGGAATGCTTGGAATGCATGGAACCTATGAGGCTAATATGGCCATGCATGATTGTGATGTCATGTTAGCTGTTGGAGCACGATTTGATGATCGTATCACGGGGCGCCTTGATGCATTTGCACCTCATGCGCGTATTATTCATATTGATATTGACCCTTCTTCTATCAATAAAATTGTAAAAGCAGAAGTTCCAATTATTGGTGATGTGGCTTGTGTTTTAGGAGATATGACGCAACTCTTAAAGATACAACAACCAGCGTTTAACAGTGAAGTCCGTGAGGCGTGGTGGACGCAAATTAACCGTTGGAAAGCTCGTAATTCATTGGCATATGCGGAGAAAAAAGATGTCATTATGCCGCAATATGCTCTTGAACGACTTTATGCTCTTACCAAAGATGCGAATGCTTATATTACAACGGATGTCGGGCAGCATCAGATGTGGGCAGCGCAGTATTATCATTTTGATGAACCAAAACACTGGATGACTTCTGGTGGTCTTGGAACGATGGGGTATGGTTTACCTGCTGCTATAGGTGTTCAAATAGCGCATCCTAATGCGCTTGTTGTATGTATTTCTGGTGATGCCTCCATTCAGATGAATATTCAAGAGCTTGCAACAGCTATTCAGCATGACACACCGGTGAAAATTTTCATTTTAAATAATCAGTATATGGGAATGGTCCGCCAGTGGCAGCAATTGCTGCATGGTAATCGTCTTTCTCATTCTTATACGGAATCTATGCCTGACTTTGTGAAATTGGCACAAGCTTATGGAGCGGTAGGGATTCATTGTTCAAAACCCGATGAACTTGATGATAAAATTCAGCAGATGATTGATTGTGATAAGCCTGTTCTTTTTGATTGTCGTGTTTATCATTTAGAAAACTGTTTTCCTATGATTCCATCGGGATGTGCCCATAATGAGATGTTATTACCCGATGAAGCAAGCGAAGAAGCTATTGCAAATGCTATTTCTTCCGAGGGAAAGATTCTTGTATAAAATGAATATGTTAACAAAATGGTGAAGGATGGTGATGATGAAGTCTTTGGAGGCTTCATCTCTGTCTCTTCTTTGTGGAGAGTTTCTATTATTCTTAGAACTCATTTTATTATTTTCATTCTGTGTTTAAAGACATGGGGTGTATTATTATTTGTTTATCTAAAAAATGTTATAAGTCGTGTGCCAAATTATGTTTGAATTTATTTGTACGCGATGTTTGTTTTTTTTAAATTCATATGTTCACATTAATAGCTATATCGTTGCATTTTTTAGATAATACATTGAATTATCTGTTATAAATTAATTATGTTGTCTCATATATGAAAGATTTCATCGTGCAAGAAAAAAAGCCACCATGCTTGAAGGGTGCAACCATGCAAACCGTCATACTTGTGAAAACAATAGAAAAGTTTGTCACTATGTTTTGGTTTTGCATTATGAAACTACTCCAAATAGCTCTTTCAAGGGCTTGATAGGAAAATCCCCCTAGAGGCTTGAAAGGAATGGCGAAAATAACAAAAAGCGAATGCAGCCATAGAAAATCAATTGGCCACCATAGCTTATAATTAGCTAGTAACCTCACCTGATTATGCGGGAAAAATCTATACATATGAGATGTATCGTCAATATATATAAACCAGAATAATACTCACCATTATATCATTATCAGGACATTAACATTGAAAATTAAATACTCTTTCTTTTATTTGTTCTACATATCTATGATTCCATAAATCTGCAGACCAAACACTCTTTGAATCTATCGCATTGGATTTTCATAACTATCAAATGATCCAAAAAATTTATCTCTAGAGTGTAGAGCCATTCTATTATCAATGTATAATAATCTTCCCTGTTGTACATCAATTCCAAAAGATACAGCCTTAAAATGATCTGAAGCTTCCTTGGCTTTTTTTGACTGTGGCTCTAACATGCCCGGATAAAAAACAGCGCTGATATCTGGGAATTCACCGTCCCCTTGAACGAGGGGCACTTTACTTGTAGAGGTTACTCCATTTCTTCTCCATCTATAGGGAACATTAATTATATATAAATTATCCCTTAAGTTCCTCAAATCCTCCTCACTTAAAAGTTTTAGAGCGAGACGTGCATCAGATATTCTCGTTAACGGACCATTAACATCATTGCGAACACCAGATAAAAGTATCCCTTTAGGAGATAAATTTAAACCTGTTATAAATTTTAGCGCAGCATTTTCTATATGAAAATCTAACTCAACTTCAGATCCTAATCCTGTATAATCTTTTTTATTATCTTCTAAAGGAACTAGGTTATTTACTATATGTTCGCCTTTAAACTTAATTGCATAAGGCTCTCCAATCAATAAAGAAAACATCATAATTAAATTTTCGCTAATATAGCCACTTTTACAAGATTCATCTAAATTATAAGGATTAGGTGACGTATTAATTTGTCTATCAATTGGAAGATTTTCAAAGATTAAATATGGTTTAGGGGTAATAGATACCTTTTGATTCATAAGAATTGTCAATATTCTATGGGGTAGCAGCGAAAATGCTATTTTTTTTAGCTCAATCGAATATTCAATACCACCGTATGGATCATAAATAACATGGTCTAAAGCCTCCAAAAGTTTGTCTCTCTCGACATTGCTCAACTCAAAAGTATTTTCATTGATCATTATAATTTCCTCCCCAATTATCTTTCCCTACTTTCTTATTAAGAAAAGTGAAAAAACAATAATTAAAATCAGCCATGTTAGTAAATAAGTGTCTGTAAAATCTTGGATTAATCCAAATAATGGTGGAGCAGTAATAATTGCGATTTGATTTACAGACATTGCTAAACCCAGAGAAAAGCGAACGCTTTCTTTCGGTGAAGAGTCTACAATATAGGCGACCCAAGGGCCATACCATCCCATTCCAAAAAACTAACCAAGCAGATAAAATAGTTAAATAAATTATCGATCCACTTATGCCCAAAATTAATATTAAAAATCCAAAAACGACTGCAATCATGCAAAACAAGACAGGAAAAAATCGTCCTTTTCTACAATGATCACTCCACGCTGCTAAAATAATTCTTCCTAAGGCACCAGAAGCCTGTGAAACAAAAAACAAATAAGCACTTTTATCTAAAGACAGGTGATAGATTCTATAAAAATAAATCGTTATAAAAATGGTTAAAACATATTGAACGATCACAAGTGAAACGCCTGAAAAAATAATATTCTTCATATGTGGTGCAGTTAACATCGCAAGATGAGACTTTACATTTGCATAGAACGAAACTTTTGCTTTGCTTTCTGGAGCGATAGCTACAACTTTTGTTGGTGAGTGATAAAAAATAATAAATATACATCCCCCCTAAAAAAGAAACGATGGCACCGACCAAAAACGCACCTTGTATGCCATAGATAAGCGCACTCGCAGGAAGAACTATCCCAGCTAATACCCCCCACACTTAATGGTAGCTTCGCCTGCTTTATTCTCATTGCAAATCCGCGCTGCGATTGTGGAAACCATGACGAAACGGATTTAGCGCCACCAGGTTGAGCAGAACTATAAAATCCCTCTACAATTAGTAAACAGACCAAAAGGGAAATAGAGTTATCTGCAATTGCTCCCAACAAAAGAGCGAAAGAAACGCCGACCGCGCCAACTCCAACAATATAGCGATTGTTAAACTTGTCTAGTAATTAGCTTGCTACAAGTAACCCAATAGGTAGGAACTGCGCTGATGAAGACAGTAAACCTATCTGAGAGTCGCTAAGCGAAAAATCATTCTTAAAAAATTCAGCTAAAGGACCAATCCCTTGAACAAAGAAGCAGGCTGATGCTTGAGCGATCGTGGCAACAAGCGATATAATCCATCTATAATAATTTTTTCTATAATTTTATTATTGCTCACTCAGCCCCCCTCCAATTAAAGTGTATTCCAATGAAGTAGCCTTTTTTAATAATGCTTGGAACAATAAATTAGGTATTTTATGCTGATTACATAAAAAATCTGTCAATACGATTGGTATGAATATGAAAACTAAGGAATATGCTTAATTTAAGGAAATACGCTATTATGTGTAATGCAAACTTGATACGCTAGCGATATAAGATAAATTTTACAAACATTGGCTCAGCCGGCATTAAGTGCTCTTCATAAAAGAAGCTATATTTTGGCAAGCTTTTTCAAAATAATTCTCAAAGCTTTCTTCAGTCACATAGCCCAGATGCGGTGTGCAAAGAACTCTATCTGATTGCAATAATTTGCTCTCATATACTGGTTCGCTGTCATAAACATCCAGTGCAAAGTAAGTTGAATTTTCCAAACTGAGTATTTTTTCTATCGCCCCTTTTTCAACCAAAGCTGAACGCGCTGTGTTGACAAAAATAGCATGAGTTTTCATGCTCAATAGATCATCTAATTTTATGATTTCTCTGGTTTTATCGCTTAAACGTAAATGGACGGATATAACGTCAGGACGTGTAAAAAATTCATCTTTTGAATGCGTAAAATGATAACCTAAATTTTTTGCTTCTTGCGTTGAACGCTCGCTCCCATAAACCAAAATGGACATGCCAAAAGCTTGAGCATATTGAGCAACCATTTTACCAATACGCCCAAATCCGAATATTCCAAGAGTAGCCCCTTTCATTTGGTTGCCAAATGTTGTTTGCCATCGTCCTTTTTTCATATCAGATACAGATTTATAGAGTTTCCTACGCGCAGACATAATTAAGAGCCATGCAAATTCAGCAGCAGAAGTTGGGTCTCCACCACCGTCTAATATTTTAATTCCTAAATCTCTACAAGCTTCTATATCAATATGTGAACCTATAGGGCCTGTTTGGCAGATCAATTTTAAATTTGGCAGTTTCAGGAGAAGATTTCTATCAACTATAGTCCGTTCTTTGATTAAGATCAGAATATCGATCCCTTTGAGCTTATCTTCTAAATCACATTCTTTAGCTAAATTATTTATAACCAGCACTTCATGTGATTTCATTAATTTTGTAATAGACTGTAATGTTAGGGTGGCTTTTTGATAGTCGTCTGGAATTAATATTTTCAATTTAAACCTCCTGTTTCATTCATCAATATTTGAGTTCATTATTTCATTTCTAAAACAAACAAAAAGCAATATTACCGCTGATATTTTGGCATAACGCCAAGCCTATTAACAAATTATCCCCCTTGATTTCATTGTTATTTTATAGCAATAAGAATAGCATTAATCAGTTAGTTTTTATAAACTTTAAAACATTGCGACAAAAAGAAAAAGTTTGACTCAGTAGATGGAAAATTGCGCTTTTCTCATATTCTAGAGGACAAACCTGAAGTGCTACGCTGGACTGAAACCATGTTCCAGTTTTCTTATAATAGACTATCAAGAAGGACATATTTACGAACCATATTTTATTGTTGAAACAGAAAAAGCTCCATATTTGTGCAAGATAAAGCGTGCTTCATATAAGCGTTATTTGTAGCATGAAGAGTAAATTTATTAAAATCATGATAAGAGGGAAATAGGAACTTTAGAGGTGTATCATCATAGGATTAAGTAGTTTTGTTGAGAGCTATTTTTATTTCTGCCAAAATGTTTTTAATATATTTAATTATTATTTCAGAATAGTAGATATACTTTATTTTTATGTGCAAGAAAGCTGATTTTTTGTGTAAAATAGTATTCATAAAATTACATTATTTTTATCCTGTTAAGGACATTTTTCTAGCTAGGGTTTTGCAAAGGCAATACTCTTTTTCTCATTCTAAATTTTGGTTATAAAAAGCGTATACTAGGTGTTATTTTAACTTTAAGATATGCATATTCCATTGTTGGTGTTACTATTGTAAAAAATGATATTTTATTCGATAAGTATAAGGTATTACCAAGAAGATCGATGTATAGATAAAATTTAGATTGTTACACTATCTTGAAAAAGTAATGGGTAAATAATTGATAATTGTGCTACGAAAGTTGTTAGATGGGCGTGTATCAGCAATTCTTAATAAAAAAGTTTTTTTTTATAGTCGGTTTTTTTCAAAATACTGCTCTTTTTATGCAAAACTTATATTGGTAAACTATGCAGTTTTCACGGGAACAGGATAATGCATTGAAGGCTGTTGCCGCGTGGTTGAGGGAAGGGCGTTCTCCTCTTTTTCGCCTTTTTGGCTATGCGGGAACGGGTAAGACGACGCTTGCACGCTATTTTGCAGAGACAGTTGATGGTTCTGTTCAATTTGCTGCTTTTACAGGGAAGGCGGCGCAGGTTTTGCGTTCTAAAGGTGCAAGCAATGCTTGTACTATTCATTCGCTAATTTATAGTCCACGTGGAGAAGAGGAAGTTTCCGATGAAATAACAGGAAAAAAGTCTATTGCTCCAACATTTACGTTAAATCGAAGAAGTGCTGCTGCACAAGCTAAACTCATTATTGTTGATGAGTGCTCGATGGTCGATGAAAAATTGGCGCGTGATTTAATGAGTTTTCGAACGCCAATTCTTGTTCTTGGTGATCCAGGTCAATTGCCTCCTATATCTGGTGGAGGCTTTTTTTCTAATGGAGAACCAGATTTTCTTCTTTCAGAAATTCATCGGCAAGCGCGAGATAATCCGATTATACGTCTTGCTATGGACGTGCGCGAAGGACGCGATATTGCTTATGGTGACTATGGAGAAGCGCGCGTTGTTACACGTAAAGAGGTCAATCAACAATTGGTTTTGGATGCTGATCAGGTCTTGGTAGGGGTTAATCGTACACGCCACCTTTATAATCAGCGTTTGCGTGTGTTAAAGGGATTTACAGCAGATTATCCGCAAGCGGGAGATAAGCTGGTGTGTTTGCGAAATGATCCCATTAAAGGTTTGTTGAATGGCTCTTTATGGAAGGTGATGACTTCACAGAAGGAGACCGTTAAACCAAGTATTAATCTTCTTGTGAAACCAGAAGAAAGTGAGCGTGGGGTAGCAAAGATTAAACTTTTAAAAGCAGCGTTTGAAAACCCTGATCAAGAAATTTCATGGCAATTAAAAAAGCGATATGATGATTTTGATTATGGGTATGCATTAACGGTTCATAAGGCGCAAGGTTCTCAATGGAATAACGTCGTTTTGTTTGATGAAAGTTTTGCATTTCGTGATATGTATGCACGCTGGCTTTATACGGGAATTACCCGCGCAGCAGAGCATTTAACGATTGTTCGATAGAGAAAATGTGTGTATCATCCCAGTTTCAGATAGAAAATGCCTTTTTTCTATCTTGTTACACACTATAAAAAAATGGAAATGGGCATGGCGGTAAAACTTTCGGTTAATCTTAATGCTGTTGCTGTTTTGCGTAATCGACGTAATCTTCCGTGGCCAAGTATAACAAATATTGGGCATATAGCGCTTGCTGCTGGAGCAGCAGGTTTGACGGTTCATCCACGCCCTGATGAAAGGCATATTCGTTTTGCGGATTTGTCAGATATATACTGTTTAATAAAGAACAATTTTCCTACGGCTGAGTTTAATATTGAAGGTTATCCAAGTGATCAATTTTTGGATATCGCTGAAAATTATGCGGACCAGATTACCCTTGTTCCTGATGATCCAGATCAGTCAACGTCTGATCATGGGTGGAATTTTGCTCATGATGCAGAATTTTTAGCACCTATTATTCAGAATTTAAAAAAAAGAAAGATTCGTGTATCCCTTTTTGCTAATCCTGCTGTCGATGGTCTTGATATTGCTAAAGCAATGGGTGCTGATCGTGTGGAATTTTACACGGGACCTTATGGTGGTGAATTTCAGGATAAAACAAAACAAGATCAAGAGCTCAATAAACTTGTTTTAGCAGCAAGAAGAGCTAAAGAGTTGCAGTTAGGTATGAATGCTGGGCATGATCTGACACTTATGAACCTTCCTGCTCTGGTCAAAAGTATTCCTTGGCTTGATGAGGTTTCTATTGGCCATGGGCTTATTGCTGATGCATTAGAGTATGGAATGCATGATACTGTTCAGCGTTTTATCCGGTTATTATCGTAATCTTTGTTTCTCTATAAAATTGGGAAAAAATTTTTATAAAGCTTTATCAATTTATCTAAAAAAACAATTTTATATATGTTGAGATAAATAGCACTATTAGCGTACATTATAAAATATTCTATTTTCCTCTGTTTATTAGTAGCTTTCTATTTTTTGTGTTTTTTAGGGTATGAAATGCTTTTTTATATACCATCCATTATGAGGAAATTTTACCAAATCTACTTACTATAATTTTTTCGAAGGAATATAGTTTTTTAGAGTATTTTTCTTATAAGGGATTGGCGAAGAAATTTAAATGGATCAGTGCACAAAATTTATTGAGCGTCATAAGGTGTTTGAGAGATATCTTTTAATATGTTTGAGCTTATTTCACAGTGTTACTTGTGAAAAGTGTAACGTAAAACCTCTTATGCATCACCATTTTACGTCATAAAGATATAAGTTATCGTCTTCATTTTTGGGCTCGTTTAATGTTGCGGCAGCTTTTGCCATGCGATGGTTCATAAGACATATTCACATGCAATTCTGCTTGTGACGCGCAAGGGGGATGATTTCATCGAACAGATTTAAAGTCACAAAATGCTTTTTATGAATAGGCTCAATGTAATATGAGCTATTGCAATATTGGGAGCGAGAAAATAGAATGATGATTATCAACTTGTAACTTTATAAAGTAAAGGGGGGCGTGTACGATAAATCTTAGATTATTATAGAGGACTATTGAAAAGAGTTCGAGCGCATTAAGAATTTTTTAATAAGCGCATGAATGAATAACACAATGGCATTCTGTTTTGCGTGAGAGGCGTGGTTATTAAAGAATGTAACAAGTAAAAGCGTCTTCTCTATTATTCTAAAGATATTGCTGTGTATGCTTTTGAAGGTTGTACTAAAACAATACTTGTTATTTTGTAATTTTTCTTGCTATCTATATTGATTTGGTTCATGTTAAAAATTGTGTGTTGTATCTTAATTTTTAGAATATAGCGTTTTGTTGCACGATAAAAGAGTAGAATATTAGCTAAATTTTCTTTAGAAATCTTATTTTGTGTAATTATTGTTTTTGTAGAATAGCAGTTGAAGTTTATTTGGGGATCCGTATATGTTTTAGGAATGTTTGGAGACTACAGTTTTTTCTATGCAATATGTAAACTTTAAAATTATTCAATTGCTGTGTTCTTATAAGCGGTGTTTTTTGTCTTTATAAGTGTGTGATGCACTGTAGATAATGTTTCTTATTGAATAAAAGTAATCTGAAATCCAGTTTAAATAGAGAAAGAAGGAATTTTTTTATGCGTGTTTATTATGATCGTGATGCGGATGTTAATCTCATTAAAGGGAAAAAAGTAGCCATTGTTGGTTATGGTTCTCAAGGGCGTGCGCATGCTTTAAATTTGAAAGATTCCGGTGTCCAAAATGTGCAAATAGCTTTGCGTCCAGGGTCGGAAACAGTTAAAAAAGCCATGGCTGATGGTTTTGAAGTGGTGAGTGTTGCTGAAGCAGCAAAATGGGCAGATCTCATCATGATGGCAACGCCAGATGAATTGCAAGCTGATATTTATAAGGAACATATTCATGATCATTTACACGATGGGGCAGCGATTGCTTTTGCGCATGGTTTGAGCATTCATTTTGGCTTGATTGAACCTAAAAAAAACGTTGATATTGTGATGATTGCTCCTAAAGGTCCAGGGCATACAGTTCGTCATGAATACCAACGGGGTTGTGGTGTTCCTTGCTTAATAGCGGTGGCGCAAGATGCTTCAGGGCATGCTCATAATGTAGCATTATCTTATGCATGTGGTCTTGGTGGTGGACGTGCTGGGGTGATTGAAACAACTTTTAAAGAAGAGTGCGAAACTGATCTTTTTGGTGAACAAGCGGTTCTCTGTGGAGGTCTTGTTGAATTGATTCGAGCTGGTTATGAAACATTAACGGAAGCAGGTTATGCACCAGAAATGGCTTATTTTGAGTGTTTACATGAAGTGAAACTGATTGTTGATCTCATGTATGAAGGGGGCATTGCAAATATGAATTATTCGATCTCTAATACAGCTGAATGGGGTGAATATATCTCTGGTCCACGTGTGATTACGGATAAAACCAGAGCAGAAATGAAACGTATATTGAAAGATATTCAAACGGGTAAATTTACATCGAATTGGATTCAAGAATATAAGGCTGGTGCTGCTCATTTTAAAAGTATGCGGCGTTTAAATGATAATCATCCTATTGAAGAAGTTGGTAAAAAACTTCGTTCTATGATGCCTTGGATAAAATCTAACGCTTTGGTTGATAAAGAGCGTAATTGAAGCTTCTACAGAGATATTTGATCAATAGCTTTTATAATTTTATAGATAAATATCAAAAAAAAGGGTAACTTTAGTTACCCTTTTTTATATGTTTTTGGCAACATAAGCTTTATTTTTTAATTTTTTGCATAATTCTTTCTTCCAAAAAGAAAGTATACAATCCCTAAAAATATAAACCACGCTGGAGTATATTTTAAAGCTATGGCAGTGTCAGCTTCTAATGACAATAAATAAATAATGAATGCAAAGAAAATAAGAAGCGCCCAACACATAACAACACCTCCTGGCATTTTATAAGGAGAGACAGTATGTTGGAGAGGACGATTGCGACGATAGACGATATAGCTGATCAAAATGATAGACCATACAAATATAAACAAAGTTGCGGCAATTGTCGTAACAATTGTAAAAGCAGCTATGAGTGTTTGAGATAACGATACAACGGCATAACCAAATAAGATGCATAAACATGAAAAGAATAATGCATTGGCTGGAACGTGGTTACGAGAAAGTTTTCCTAAAAACTTAGGAGCACCTTTTTGTGTTGCTAGCCCATATATCATACGGCTGGTAGAAAAAATTCCACTATTTGCTGAAGATGCGGCTGCTGTGAGGACAACAAAGTTCATCAAACCTGCAGCAGTTGGAATACCAATAAGTGCATACATTGTTACAAATGGGCTTTTTTCTGGACTGATTTGATCCCACGGCGTCACAGACATAATCACAAGAAGAGAGAATATATAAAAGAATACAATGCGGATTGGTATTGAATTAACAGCCTGTGGTAAAGCTTTTTGAGGCTCTTTTACTTCAGCAGCAGCTGTTCCAGCGAGTTCAATGCCAACAAAAGCAAAAATAACAATTTGAAATCCAGCAAAAAAGCCTGTAATTCCTCGCGGAAAAATATTCCCACCGTTCCATATATGGCTAAGAGAAGCAACCGTACCGTTTGGAGAGACAAAACCGGTAAAGATCATATAAAATCCTACAACGATTAGGACTAGAATTGCTACGATTTTGATAAAACCAAACCAAAACTCAAGTTCGCCAAATAGTTTTACTGCGACGAGGTTAAGAATTAAAAAGGACATAAGACCAATTATAACAGGAATCCACGGATTGAGTTCAGGCCACCAAAAGTGTGTATAAGTGACAATAGCAATAATTTCAGCAGTTCCAGTGACAATCCAACACAACCAATATGTCCAGCCGATAAAGAATCCGGCACATGGCCCTAGAAGATCGGTTGAGAAATCAATAAAAGATCGGTATTGTGTATTAGAAAGCAATAACTCTCCCATAGCACGCATGACAAAGTATAGAGCACAACCAATAATTGCATAAACGAGTAGAATCGAAGGCCCTGCTACACTGATTGTTTTTCCTGATCCCATGAAGAGACCTGTTCCAATCGCTCCACCAAGGGCTATAAGTTGTATGTGTCGGTTATGTAGTCCACGTTGCAATTTCTTCTTAGGTTTTTTTTCTAAATTTTGTTTATTCATTTTTGGGAGGTTCCCTTTAGTTATTTTAAGATAAAATTACCCTAAAAAAGGTAATCCCTTCTATCGAAACATGATATAGCTAGGGAGTAAAGGAATATTTTTTGCAATTCCATGTGAATAAAGAAAAAATATTACAAATTAATGATATAATTATTTTATAAAATCATTAACATAATATAAATTTAGTATAAAATTTTAATTTTTGATGATTTATACATAGTAAAAGATATTATATATTATAATATATTATGAAATAATTATTTTTATATTATTAATTTAATTTATTTATATTAAATAATATATTAATGATTTATATATTTTATATTTAAATTAATTATTTATAAAATTTTTATTTTAAATAAAAATATAGTTATTTTAAAATACTTTAACTTTTTTAATAAAATTAAATATATCTGTATAATAAATTTGAAAAATAATAATTAAAAGTTATTCTACATAAAAAATATTTTCATATAATCTTTTTTATTGTAGATAATTGTTGGGATATATTCTATTTAAAGCTGTATTTTTAATTTTGAGAAAAAGTTGAATGCAAACTTTGTTTTTCTGATGTTTTAGATAAAGTTTAAATGCTTGGGGAATAAACAATGTAAGTGAAGTTTATAGAGAATTCTTTGCAAATCGCTTACGTCTTATCCTTATTATGCCGTAAAACACCGTTGTTTAGAGTGGTGATATGAGGCATGATAAGCTTTAGATATTAAGTGTTTTTAGATATTGTGACCCGTATTCAGGGTAGGGCTTGCCCGTGGATCCTATGAAGTAAACTGCATGAGTGGTTATCAGGTGAAATCCGCCGAGAGAAGCTGGACTGTTGACAGACCAGAGGCTGGTGGGAATCCTCCTCCTTTGAGGTGTGGGGAGGAGGTCAAGCGCGAAAAAAGGATAACTTTAGTTACCCTTTTTTGAGATGTTTTTTATGTACAAATTTTATTTATTATTTTTAGATGCGTATTTTCTTACGAACATGAAATACATTATACCTAAGAAAATAAACCAGACTATACTATATTTAAAGGCTATTAGAGTATCAGGTTCTAATGTCAATAAATAAAGCATGAAAGCAAAGAAAACTAAAATGATCCCACACATGATAACACCTCCTGGCATCTTATAGATGGATTCAGCGTGTAGATGAGGGCGATTGCGACGATACACAATATAGCTAATCAAAATGACAGACCATACAAATAAAAATGCAATAGCCGAAATGCTCGTTACAATTGTAAAAGCACTTATAAGGCTTGGAGAGAGTGAGGCAATTGTATATCCTATTAAAATACATAAGCAAGAAAAGAATAGAGCGTTGGCTGGAACATGGTATTTAGAAAGTTTACCTAAAATTGGAGGAGCACCTTTTTGTGTTGCAAGTCCATATATCATACGGCTGGTAGAAAAAATACCACTATTTGCTGAAGAGGCAGCTGAGGTGAGAACAACAAAATTTACCAAGCCAGCAGCTATTGGAATGCCTGCAAGCCAAAACATCGAGACAAAGGGGCTTTTATCTGGAACAATTTGATCCCAAGGTGTGACAGACATAATTACAGCGAGAGAAAAAATGTAAAAGAGTACAATACGGACTGGTATTGCATTAATTGCTTTGGGGAGAACTTTTCTAGGTTCTTTGACTTCAGCAGCAGTTGTTCCAGCAATTTCTATGCCAACAAAAGAAAAAATGGCAATTTGAAATCCAGCAAAAAATCCTGTCATTCCTCGTGGGAAGATATTTCCATCGTTCCATACGTGATTGAGTGAAGCAACCGTACCATTGGGAGAAGTAAATCCTGTAGCGATCATATAAAAACCAACAATAATTAATGCTAAAATTGCTACGACTTTAATAAGACCAAACCAAAACTCAAGCTCACCAAATAGTTTTACGGCAAAGAGGTTAAAGATTAAAAAGACACTAATACAAGCAAAAACAGTAAACCATGGATTGAGTGTTGGCCACCAAAAGTTCATATAAGTGATGATGGCAATAATATCAGCAGCTCCCGTTACAACCCAGCTTAACCAATAGCTCCAGCCAACAAAGAAAGCGATTCCCGGTCCTAGCATATCGGTTGAAAAATCAATAAGAGATCGGTATTGAGAATTAGAAAGCAATAATTCTCCCATAGCGCGCATGACAAAGTATAGAGCAAAACCGATAATAGCATAAACGAGTATGATGGAAGGACCTGCTACACTAATTGTTTTTCCTGATCCCATGAAGAGACCTGTTCCAATCGCCCCTCCAATGGCTATAAGTTGTACATGTCGGTTGTGTAGCCCACGTTGCAATCCATCGTGAGAATTATCTTTTAAATTTTGTTTGTAGTCCATTTTTTGGGAGTTCCCTTTAATTATTTTGAGATTAAATTACACTGAAAAAACATTATTTTGTATCGAAGCATGATATAAATGAGGTGTAAAGGAAAAAAACGTTTTTTATGATTTTGTGTGGATAAAGAAAAGAATATAGTTTTGAAAAAAGAGAATATTTTCATCTTAAATAAAGTAACAGATATTTGAATATGGAGTTTTTTGCTATTTTGATAACAAATTATAGATGATTTTTAAAACTATTTCAGAAAGTTATCAGAAGTTTTTATGGTTTTCTAAAATTTATTATTTTAATCAGTATGTTATTTGTTTTTATTGGGATAAGGGGAGTTTTAATTTTTGCTCAAATAGCGCTAGACAGTTGTCATTTGAGTTTAGGAAAAAGTCTTTAATGATAGAAAATTTAAATGATTTCTAAAATCATTTTTCTATTTTTATGATGCTATCATAAGTGAGAAGGAATTACTTTTGTTTTACAAAGGAAAAGAAGAATATCATAGTTCTTTCTTTTAAAGTGGTGAATGAGATGTTCCTTTAGATATTGATAACACTTGAAAAATGTTGCGAGAAATTCGCATTCTTTATACAAAACGTCTTTATGCTATGATACTGAAATGCAGCGTAATTCAATTCTTCAGAGAAAATGAGAAAGAACTGGTGGTTCTATAAGTTCTGTTAGAGATTGGAATATTAATAGCGATAAAGAGAATCATAAAAAGATTGATCTGTTAGCTTTGCAATTTGTTATCGAAATAACATTATCCAAAGAAAATGAAAAAAGAAAATAGAGATAAAACTGTTCCTGTCGCAATATTAATGTATCCTTTTATTTTTTTCTTTTTTAAAGTGGCGCTTGCGAATGATATAAAAATGGTCATTAAAGTAAACCATGTAAAGATGTTGAAGGAATGTATCGTTACAAGTTCAAAGCCTTTTTTAATGCTACCGCCAGAAGCTAAGAATTTTGGAAAGGCTGCTATGTAAAATATTGATACTTTGGGATTTAGTATTTGTGTCAAAAAACCATCCATATAGCTGGTAAAAAGCTTTGTTGTACCGACAATGCTTTTTTCATCTGTTGATATTTTTTCTTTTGAATTTAAGCTGTGTATTCCAGATTTAATCGATTTAAAGCCCATATATAATAGATAGCAGCTTCCCATGAGTTTTACTAAAAGAAAGAGCGTTTTGTTGTTGAGAATGAGTGCTGATACCCCTAATATGGAAAATGCTCCATGCGCATATGTTGCTGTACATAACCCTAAAACGTTCATAAATGCGTTCTTTTTCCCCAATCTCGTTGCATTATCGATGATAAGGGCCATGTTCGGTCCTGGGGAGATGACTAAAAAAAATGAAACAATGAAAAAGGTTAGTATTTGATGACTCATTCTACTTTTAGCTCTGAGATTAATTGAGCTTCAAGATATAATTCTATTCTGTCAAATTTAGAGAGTTTTCCTACGCCCTGTGGAGTGCCTGTGTATATGATATCACCACGCCTTAGCTGAATGTAGTGACTTAAAAATGATATTATTTTCTCAAAGCTAAAGATCATATCTTTCGTATTGCCAACTTGCCTCGTTTCGCCATTTAACTTCATTGTAAAGGTTATTGGGTTGTTTATTTTTTCTTTGTTTATGAAGTCAGAGACGTATGCCGCTCCTTTAAATCCTTTAGATAAAAGCCAAGGAAGCTTTTTTTCTTTCAGTTTTGTTTGCAAGTCTCTTGCGGTAATATCAAGACCTATTGCTACGGCATCATAGCATTCTTCTGCTTCTTTCTCTGTGACCATGAAAGTGTCCTTTGAGATTCTGAGCACAATTTCAGTTTCAAAATGGATTTCTTTAGAAAAATTAGGAAGATAAATTTCATGACCTAAAATGAGAGAACTATTTGGTTTGCTAAAGATAACAGGTTCATCTTCAACAACATTGCCAAGTTCATGGGCATGTTCCACATAATTGCGCCCAACGCAGTAAATATTGTTAATCATAGGAAATTACCAAGTTTTTCATTTTCTTTTTGTATAGGCAAGATACAACTGTTGAAACAATATCTTTTCTCATATCGATGTGTGAGCTTTCTGAAAAATACGCATTGTGTGGATTAATGACCAATCTTGAGGATAACCAGCTAGCGTTGTCTCTCCAAGCTTTAATAAGAGGATGGTCATTTGGTGGTTCCACGGGAAGAACATCAAGGAATGCATGAAACTCAGGATTTTCCTTTAAATGCTTTTCTAAGCAATCAAAATCGCTGAGGATTTTTCCTCTTGCGGTGTTCACTAAAATAGCGTTTTTCTTCATCTTTTTAAGGAATTCTGAATTAATCATTCCTATTGTTTTGTTTGTAAGAGGACAGTGTAGTGATACCACATCAGATTTTTCTAGAAGGGTATTTATATCTTCTAAAAGTTTGAAGTTGAGTGATTTAGCAAGACCTTCATCAATGTATGGATCATAGACAATTACCTTGAATCCAAAAGGCCTTAACCGTTCTAGTGTTGCTTTTCCTATTTTACCTAGCCCAATCAATCCAATGGTTTTATGCTTTGGACGGAATGTTTTAAGATTGTTTTCTTGCCATGTTTTATCATATTTTTTTGCTAAATCATTATGTCTGGATATTTGCCTGCATCCTTCCAAAATCATTGTTAACGCAGTATCAGCTACTTCATCTATACAATAAGACGGGTTGTTAGCAAATTCAACACCGTGCTTTCTCAGCTCTTCGTAATCTACTTGGTCATAACCGATACCAAATCGTACTGCTATTTTACATTTACGCAATTTCTTGGCTGTTTTCTCTGTTATTTTTGCATGCCAGATCAATAAGGCATCAATTTCTTCCAGAATTTCATCAGGAAAGTCGTCTTCATTTAAAGAGTTGAAGAAATAAAATTGAGCACCCAAGTCAGTCAGCGGTTTTTCAAATTCACTTATTTCAGTTACTCTATCGGTTATCGCAATTTTCATTGTAGTTTTTCTCTATAATCGATAACCATTAAATCCCTGAAACCTTCTTCATCATTTATTGACGAAATTGCAGATGCTGAATGGTACATTTCCATATCATCGAGTAGTATACTCTCTAAGTTTCCTTTCAAAACGATCTTTTTTATTTTATTTTTGTTTTCATCATAGATATATGATGTACCACCTTCAATATTATATCTATTGATCATGTGCATACTTATAAATGTATGGCCATCTTTATGAATACCTTCAGGTGTAGGATTTCCTTGTATTCCTTTTTTTGATTCAATGCGGAATTGGTGCACGAAAACATCCCATATATTGCTTTCTTTATTTTTATACATCAAAAAAGCTTTCAGTGTATTTTCAATGATTTTTCGTAATATAATATTAGATGATATTATGTCTAACATTTTGGGCAGTTTTCTTTCAATCCCACCTGCATAACTATTGATTTCAGAACTCTGAAAAAAAGTATTATCATCTAAAAAATCTACTGTTTTATTAGTTATATCTACGATAAATTTGCCGAAGCATCTTCTCCTGTAGGTGTCACCTTTTTTCATGTAAGGATCAATTGGCAAATAATCCCAGCTTTGCTTCAGACGAGCTAAATCGGTTATCTCATTTGCTTTTATATTTATTTTTTCAGAAGGTATATGGGAAAATTTATTTTCTTTTAATTCGTCAACGATTTTATCTATGTTTATAAACATATACTCCCCCTTTTTTTCTATATTAATAAGATCTTTATATATTACTTTTAATAATTAAAAAAGTCTATATCAAATAAAGGCATTTTTTATGAATAAGCTATTATTTTTATAGTTCATGATCTTATTATCTTGAATGATAAAATATTTGTAGTTTTAAGCAACAGTATTATAAAGCTTAAGTGGCTTAAGATATTAGCACGGTTTACAGCTATATAGGGTGATATTCATGAAAACTTATATTCTAACTGATATTGCACAATGAGTCGATGATAAGGCCATGTTTGGTCCCGGTGAGATGACTAAAAAAAATGAAACAATGAAAAAGGTTAGTATTTGATGACTCATTCTACCTTTAGCTTTGAAAGTAATTGATCTTCAAGATATAATTCTATTCTGTCAAATTTAGAGAGTTTTCCTACGCCCTGTGGAGTGCCTGTGTATATGATATCACCACGCCTTAGCTGAATGTAGTGACTTAAAAATGATATTATTTTCTCAAAGCTAAAGATCATATCTTTCGTATTGCCAACTTGCCTCGTTTCGCCATTTAACTTCATTGTAAAGGTTATTGGGTTGTTTATTTTTTCTTTGTTTATGAAGTCAGAGACGTATGCCGCTCCTTTAAATCCTTTAGATAAAAGCCAAGGAAGCTTTTTTTCTTTCAGTTTTGTTTGCAAGTCTCTTGCGGTAATATCAAGACCTATTGCTACGGCATCATAGCATTCTTCTGCTTCTTTCTCTGTGACCATGAAAGTGTCCTTTGAGATTCTGAGCACAATTTCAGTTTCAAAATGGATTTCTTTAGAAAAATTAGGAAGATAAATTTCATGACCTAAAATGAGAGAACTATTTGGTTTGCTAAAGATAACAGGTTCATCTTCAACAAGATTGCCCATTTCATGAGCATGTTCAACATAATTGAGTCCAACACAGTAAATGTCATTTATCATATCAGATCTCCCAGTTTTTCATTTTTCTTTGTATATACAACAGATTGATTTCAATAATAATTTGGCATTATTCATACTGAATAGGAATCTTGAATAGTTTAAGAAGCTCTCATTCCAAATTATCAATGAAAACTTTTTTGCACTGAAAATTCGTTGATAACTTAACTCTTGTACATTCATTATTTCACGCTTAAAAAAATATGACAATACAATTAAGTCATCAACTGCCTATTTTTTTACTTTCTAATTATAAGAAAAATCCTTTTATTTACCTTATTTATTAAAAGAATTAGAATTCGTTTTTTTCTGGTAACGCAAGTGGAGAAATAAGGACTTTAGATATGTTCCGGCGTTCCATTTCGATAACTTTAAAGCGTAAACCATCCGTTTCAAAATTTTCCCCCTCATTCGGTAAATGACCAAATTGCCAAAGCATAAAGCCTGCCAGAGTCGTATAACGATCTGCTTCATCAACAAGATTACGCCCAAGATAACCACTTAAACGCCGGATATCAGCATACCCCTCTACAAGAAGACTTCCATTTTTAAGTTGTTCTGCGATCATGAGTTCTTCATCGTCATCAGGAAAGTCACCTGCAATAGCTTCAAGAATATCGGTTGGTGTTGCAATCCCTTCAAAAGACCCGTGCTCATCAACAATAATTGCAAGCTGAATCGAAGAATGACGTAATTGCTCCATCAATCGTAAAACACTTGTATTTTCATGAACAACAAGGGGCTCTCGCATCGCTTTTTTCCAATTAATCTTTTTTCCCTCAGCCAAATTCAAAAGAAGATCTTTTGTCAATGCAACGCCAACAAATTCATCCACTTTTTCACGCGCGAGAATTAAACGGCTATGTTTAACTTTTTGTAATTCTTCACGCATTTCATTTTCATCAGCATTTAAATCTAACCACTCAATCTCATTACGTGGCGACATAATAGAGCGAACAGGACGATCAGCTAAATCGAGAACGCCACGAATCATCTCTTTTTCTTCTGGTCTAAATAACTCAGAAGCTGCGGCCTGTTCAGCAATAACATCTACAGTCTCAGCAAGATTACTATCTTTGCTTCCTCCTCCTAAGAGCCTCAAAACAGCATCTGCTGTTCTACTACGTAGATCATTCGTTTTAATCATTTTTTCACGGTTACGACGTCCAATTTGATTAAAAGCTTCGATGAGAACAGAAAAACCAATAGCAGCATACAAATACCCTTTTGGAATATGAAAACCGAATCCTTCAACAATAAGCGTAAAACCAATCATCATCAAAAAACCAAGGCAAAGGATGACAATAGTGGGATGACGATTAATAAAACGCATAAGAGGGCCAGATCCGCACATCATTACTGCCATAGCAGCAATCACTGCGATATACATAACTGCTGCCTGCTCTTTTGCAATCATACCTGTTGCGGTAATAATACTATCTAGTGAAAAAACAGCATCCAGCACTACTATTTGAATAATTACTTGCCAAAAAACAGCATAAGCAACGCCTGTTTTTCTTTCATGTGATACTCCTTCTAATCTTTCATGGAGTTCTAAGGTTCCCTTTGCCAGCAAAAAAGCTCCACCACCAATTAAAATAAAGCTATGCCAACTAAAGACAAAAGATGAAAGTGAAAGAATTACCGTGTCCAGCCTCATAACCCATCCAATAACTGTAAGAAGGAAAAGCCGCATCATTAATGCTAAAGTAAGACCTATAAAGCGTGCACGGTCACGCAAATGCAGAGGCAATTTTTCAGCTAAAATTGCAATAAAGATAAGGTTATCTATTCCTAAAACAATTTCGAGAAAAACCAACGTGATCAAACCAAACCACGCATGCGGATCAGCGATCCATTCCATCATTTCTTACCTTTTAAAAGCTTAAAAGCACGCGATTGACAAAAAAAATCCATGGGCTTTTATTTGTATATTGAATCATGAACATTGAATGCAAAAAAACTGATACTCAAAGAAAAAAATAGCAAACTATTGCTTAAATGCATATGAGTATTGATAAAACAAAATGATGCTCCAACTCGCCTACAACCACAAGAAGGTTCCTCTAAATTTTGCTCGGGCATTATGCTCGATGATCCTCCAACTATAGGTTTTGTATAACAATCAGAACATTTATTATAGAGCTTCTTATAATGGGTTTATTTTTATATAAGATCAAGTGGTGAATATCATATTTTTAATCTTGCGGACAATGAGGCTATATAAAAAACAACAAAATATCTAGACATCCACTCTTAGGAGCGTTATAGAAACGCTCATTCTCATTTTTTGAGAAACTTATGGGTGATTAGCTCAGTCGGTAGAGCAGCTGACTCTTAATCAGCGGGTCGTGGGTTCGATCCCCTCATCACCCACCATTTGGTTTTATACCATAAATAACTTATTGATTGCGTATTTTTTTAGGATATTCAATAAAATTTAAGAGTAGGATTTCCCCATATGCAGTTGTTTAAGGGTAGTTTGTTGATATAGCTTGTCATCATTTTATATTTTAACATTCGCTTTTGGACCAATTTATTTTTTTAAAGAGAGCTTAAAAATCCTTTGATGTGTCTTAATTTTTTAGAAATCGCAATTGGTGAGGAGAAGTTTCTTATCAACAATTGTATTATTTAAAGAATTATAAGAAAACTGTTCTCATTTCTTTTAATATAAAGTGACTAAAAGTTTTTTGGAGTTCTGGCCTATTGTTTAAAAACAGAACAATCTTTCTCTTTTAGTTGTGCAAGTAGGTAACGTAGATATTGTCTGATAACTCTCGCACTTAAACAAAAAATTTCTGTAATAATCATTGGTACTCTAATAGTCGGATCAAGGTCAACAAAGTGTTTAGCGGTCCAGTACAAGAATAAAATCAGGTCAGTTTAACGGATCAACAGTAATATCTGCTAAACGACAGAAAATAAGCTTTCATGAGGCTTCAAGTTTTAAAATATTAAACTGTTCAGTTACTCCTGTTAAAGCTTAATTGTTAAAAATATAGATATTGAAAAATCCGCTAAAATTATATAATACATTGATTTATAATAATTAATTATTCTTCTTTTGAATAAGATACTTTAATATCGTAGGCTTATTTTATTTCAGTCTCTTTATAGTCAATCAATTAAAATTATTCATTTTTTGTACTTCATAAGTGGGATAAGGGTAGGGATAAAGACTATTGAAGAAAAGAATGTAAATGTCTTTTATTAAGGTTTTCAAGTGTTAAAAGGTGCCATAAAATTGGAAGTGAGAAATAGTATAATTGTGCTGGCTTTCTCTTTTATTGAGCATAAAGATGGTGGTGCATAATGGCTTTACTATCGTGCCATTTACGGGGGGGGATCATGTAATGGTGGTGATGAGCGCTGAGAGAGGTTTCTTAAAAAAAGCGTGTGAATTGGCAACGAGATGATATCTTGTTCCTTGTGAGAGGCGTGATTCTATTAAAAAACGCGATGAATACAAAGTGTGATACGATATGTGTACACATTATATTTCTGTATTTTTCAGAGATGAAAATTTCGTAAAAATTTTTTCTAGATTTTTGTATGATCATTTAGGGGAACTTATTGAGGGTTATTGAAGTGTTCTTGCTCATCATGCTTTCTCTTTTTCAAACAATAAAATGAAGTTATTTTCAGATAAAGCTTTTTAATTTTGCGTATTTTTTTCTGCAAAAAGTTTTGCAATCATGTGCTTTACCCAACATAAAAATCGATTACACGATGAAATAGCTGCTTTAATATTCAAGATTAAATGTTAATTGAAGGTTATAGCAATGATTGTTTTTCTATACGGATATATATTTTTAAGTTTATGAGAGCTTTTTTGAAGAAAAATATTTCTATGTTTTTCGTAGAGCAAGATTCTTATAAAGAATGCACTCAAAATTTCAATGTAAAAAAGATAAATATAAATAATGACTGTTTAATCCACATATACAATTGAACTTAGCATGACTATATCATTGATATGAACAGCAAAAAAAATCATTGATAGTTTTTATTTATTCAGGTGGTGTTTTTAGGGGGACTTTTCCAGTATTGTTGCACTTCAAAAATGGCAACCACAAATAATGAAATGATGAGCGGTATGATCAAATAAAGTATTCTGAAGACAATAAGGGCTGCGATAACATCGGTTGGATTTATATTGGGCATGCCTGTTATGAAGAGAGCTTCAAGAACGCCTACTCCTCCTGCGGGAGCATTGGAGAGAAGAGTGATCGTAAAAGATGCTAGAAAAACACCAAGAACAGAGATAAAATGGATATCTGCATTGTTTGGAAGAACAGCATATATAATTCCTGCTGCTCCTAAAAGCTCTAAGGGGCTAATGAGAAGTTGTTGAATAACAATTTTTAGCCGTGGATAGGAAAGTTGAATTTTTTTGCTTAAGCGTAAGGGTTTCAACTGAAGCCAGCTGCCAAACGTATAAAGTGCTATACAGCTGAGTAAAATTGCTCCAACCGTTGTTCCCAACCATTCAGGAAGTTCTTCATGAATAAGGGTGATAATTTCGGGTTGCAAAACTAAAACGATTCCCAAAAGTAAGATTGTGCCGATGACAAAAGTAAAAGAGCAAAAACCTACTAATATTGCGATTTCTGTTCCATTTAATCCTTTCATTTTATAGGCACGATAGCGCACGACAGCACCAGAAAAAACTGAAGCGCCAATATTATGTGAAAGTGCATAGGTCGTAAATGAACATATAGCGATAAAAATCCAAGAAATTTTATGGCCCAGATGTTGTAAGGCAATCCGATCATATCCAGCAAGAGCAGCATAAGCTAGGAGAGAACATAAACAGGCTAATAACCAATGCTGTGCATTTAAATTGCTCAAGCGTTCCAATACATCTCCAAACGAAATGGCAGAGAGCTTTATATAAAGAATCCGAATAGATATCAGCATTGCTAAGATACCAATTAATGGCCATATAAATTGCTTTATTTTCACGCGTCTTTATCCATTTTCTGTTTTTTATAAATTTTCATGATTGAGCACATTCTTTACAGAGCTTTGTTCCGTTATATGCTCTATAATGCCATTTGCAATTTCTTCATCATCCGTTACTACAACATCAGCACCTAAATCAACGAGATAAGCTGTTTCTGTATCGGATAATGCATGCGTAATTATCTGGATATCCTTCTTCATATCACGTATATTCACTATACATTCTCCTACTTCAATGGTACTTCGCATTGTAATAACAACTTTGTGTGCGCTATTTATATTTGCTGCGGTCATTGTTTCTTGTTGAATGATATTGCCACAAATAGCCTCAAAGCCATCTGCAATTGCTTTATCAGAGAGGCGTTTTGATTCTTCTACGATCACTATAGGTTTCCCTCTGTTTATTAAAGATAATGCAACACACTTACCGATACGACTATAGCCAATAATTACGATATGGTTGTTTTTTAAGGTTATCGGTAAAAAATCTTGGTCAGGATCTTTGGGATCAATATCAATAATTGTTTGGGTATTTTGTGAAGATGCAGACAATTTTTCTAGATGCTTTTTAATTTTGTTACAGACCATGAAAACAAGAGGATTGAGTAAAATAGAAAAAATTGCTCCTCCAAGAATTAAATCATGGGCGTCATTGTTTAAAAGTCCTAAGCTTAAACTTAAACCAGCAAGGATAAAGGAAAATTCTCCGATTTGGGCAAGGCTTGCAGAAATAGTCAAAGCCGTTGCATTAGAATAGCGAAAAGCTTTAACGATAAAAAAGGTAACAGCAGATTTTCCGATTACAATAATGAATAAGGTTGCTAAGAGTTGAAAAAAATGAGTCAAGAGTTTCTCTGGGTCAAATAACATACCTACAGAAACAAAAAAGAGAACAGAAAAAGCATCGCGCAGTGGTAAAGATTCTTCAGCAGCACGGTGACTTAACTCTGATTCGCTCATAACCATACCAGCAAAAAAAGCACCAAGAGAAAGAGAAACACCAAATAAATGAGCGGCTCCAAAAGCTACTCCTAATGCAATAGCAAAGACGCTAAGACGAAATAATTCACGTGATCCCGATTGTGCACTCATTTTTAGAAGCCATGGGATAACGCGTCGTCCAATGACAAGCATAAGTGCGATAAATACAATTACTTTCAGGATGGTAAGACCAAAAATACCCCAAATACTTAAATCTAACCATTGAACAAGAGGATCCAACGCTTCTTTTTTTGTATTGCTGAGGGCACTTGCCAAGGAAGGTATGAGAACAAGTATAAGGACCATTGCTAAATCCTCAATAATCAACCATCCAACGGCAATGCGTCCTTTTTCTGTTTCAATAAGATGACGCTCTTGCAAAGCACGTAGAAGGATAACCGTACTTGCTATGGATAAAGCAAGACCAAAGATCAAACTACCGCTGAAGCCCCATCCCATAATCAGACCAAGGCACAAGCCTAGAAAAGTAGAAAATGCCATTTGTGCAATAGCAGCGGGGACAGCAATAGCTTTGACAGATAAAAGGTCTTTTAATGAAAAGTGTAGCCCAACACCAAACATTAGCAAAATAATACCAATTTCAGCCAGTTGATTAATAATAACGGAATCTATTTTAAATCCACCTGTATTGGGCCCCACAATAACACCCGCTAATAAATAGCCTACAAGTGGTGAAATACGCAAACGGCTAGCAATCATTCCCAAGAGAAATGCTAAACATAAGCCTGCAACAATAGTTGTGATAAGTGGTGTGTCGTGGAGCATGGATTATTTACTATTCTTGATCAAAAAGCGAATGAATGAAAATGACTATATTTCTATGAGAAGAGAAGTGTAATGTATCATATGTATTAAAGGCATTCTCATTTCACTTTAATATTGGCACGGTTATTTCGTTTATGCCACCAATTTCCTAGTAGGAGTAAAATAGGAGCAGCAATAAAAATAGAGGATGATGTTGCAATAATAATTCCAAAGACCATGGGTAATGCAAAATTATGAACAGCATTTCCACCCCATATCGCCATGGGAAGCATAGCAAGAATCGTTGTAGTTGATGTAAAAAGACACCGTACAAGAACCTGATTAATCGACATATCAATCAGTTCGCGCAAAGGCATTTTTTTATAAAGACGCATATTTTCACGCATCCTATCATAGACGACAACCTTATCATTTATGGAATATCCAACAATTGTTAAGAGCGCAGCAATGGCTGTTAAATTAAAATCAAATTGAAATAAAGCAAAAAAGCCAATCATTTTTGTGGTGTCTAGAATGAGTGTGACAATGGCTCCAATGGCAAAGAACCATTCGAAGCGGAACCATATGTAGAGAGACATGGCAATAGCCGCAAGAATAACGGCAGTAAAAGCAGCTGTGGCAAGCTCGCCTGAAATTTTGGGGCCAACAACTTCTATTTGATCGAATATGGTATCGGGATAGATATTTTGTACAACTGTTTTGACTTTATCAATGGCGATGGTTTGTTGTGCTTCGCTACCACTTTGTTTCTGCATGCGAATTAATACGCTGTTTTCGTTATCAATATTTTGCAAGGTAATTTCACCAATATTAAGAGTAGAAAGCTTAGAACGCAGAGTGGCTAAGTCTGCTGGTGTTTTCGTGGTAATACTCATTTGGCTGCCGCCAATGAAATCAATTCCGAAATTTAAGCCAGGCTTAAAAAAGAGAAAAACTGAAGCCATTGATAAAATAATTGAGACGCCAATACCAATGAAGCGTGCTTTCATAAAGTGGAAAGTTGTGTTTTGTGGGAGAATGTTGAAAGCAGAATGAATATGCAGTTTTTTAATTTTCCATTTACGAACAATCCAAATCATGATGATGCGGACAATGGTGATATTTGTAAACATGGAGATAATAATACCAAGTAACATTGTTACAGCAAAACCACGAACTGGACCTGTGCCAAACCAAAATAGTAAAACAGTGGCTATAATGGCTGTAACATTTGCATCAACAATGGTTGCAAAAGCTTGTTTAAATCCACGATCTAGAGCTGCAAAAGCACTCACGCCTTTTCGACTTTCTTCACGAATACGTTCATTGATGAGAATATTGGCATCAACGGCAATACCGATACCTAAGATAATACCAGCAATACCGGGCAGCGTAAGCGTAGCTCCAAGGAGACTTAGTGCAGCAAATGTTAAAATCGTATGGAGGGCTAGTGCTATATTCGCAATGAGTCCCCAAATGCGGTAGAGAAGAAAAATAAAAATTGCAACGAGAATAAAGCCAATTATGCCGGTATAAAGCCCCATTTGGATGGCATCAGCGCCAAGATTTGGACCTACGGTTCTTTCTTCAATGACGTTGAGTGGTGCGGGGAGGGAACCAGCGCGGAGCAGAGCAGCCAGAGTTGAGGCTTCTTTGGGGTCAAAGTTTCCTGTAATTTGACCTTGTCCATTGGGAATAACACTATTGATGGTAGGAGCGGTTAAAACCTTATTATCAAGAACAATGGCAAAAGGACGGTTAATATTTTGTCGTGTTATATCGGCAAATATTTTTGCACCAGCCGAATCTAGAGTAAATGAAATCATAGAACGTCCTGGCAATTGTGGATCAAAACCAGCACGGGCATCTTTCAGGACATTTCCATCTAAAGCAATTTGATCATAAATTGCATAGCGTTGCGTTTCATCAGTATATCCAGGAAGAATTGAAACACCTATCGGTGGATTATTGGGATCCACATTAGAAGGAACAAGATGAAAACTCATTTTGGCAGTTGTTCCTAAAAGATCACGTAATTGTTTTGGATCTTGTAAACCAGGCAATTGGACCATAATACGGTCATTTCCGACCTTTTGGATGGCTGGTTCTGAAACACCAACTTGATCTATACGGCGCCGGATGATTTCTAAGCTTTGTTCAATAGCATTGCTTATACGATCTTTTATACCAGCTTCCGTTAATGTGATACGAAACATTTCATTTTGAGCATTGATCGTGATGTTATGTTCTGTCGTGCCAAAGCTATTGTGTATGGGGATTATTAATGTTTTCAAAGCAGAGAGTGCTTTTTCAGTTTGTGAGGGATCAGAAATAAGCGCGACAACGCTATCTTCAACAATACGCACATTTGATGTACGGATTTGTTTTTCACGCAATACATTGCGCACATTGCTTAAAACGATGTGTAATTGATCGCGTTTTAACGTTTTGCTATCAACCTCGAGCAGAAGAGAAGAGCCTCCTTGAAGATCAAGACCAAGTGCCACACGGGTATTGGGTAAAAATTTCGAGTTGTTAACTTGTTCGTGTGAAAATAAATTGGGTAAGGCAACATAAATGCTGCTTAAAAGGATAAAGCAATAAAGGGTAGTTAACCAACCAGGTGTACGCATGATATATTCCGCTAATAGGCAATCTAACAGTTATTCAAAGTTAAAAGCACAAATAAAATAAGGTAATCTTTTTATAATTCAAGGAAGAAGATTAGGTGTGTTCATTGGGAGGAGCGCGTTTATTTGAGAAATATTGTGTTTGAAAGTTACAAGGTTGTGTGACAATAGCTGGAATCTTTATTAAAAAGAAATCCAGTGTTAGGATTGTTTGAAAGGTCCTGATAAAAATAGATTCTGTATGGAGTGGTGCAGTTTTTTTGTTTTCAGTTGTTGTAACATTTAATTGATCACACTTATTTTGTAAATCAAACTTATTCATTTTAATAATATTATTGGTGTGTGATTGTTTGATTAAGTAAGCACGCATTCCTAGGTTATCTGTCAAGAATACACCCAAACTGGATAGAAAAATCCAAGTTATCAAAGGAAGAAAATTTTCTTTTTTGTAATATAGGTACAAAAAAAGCATGCTAGAGTGCCTTCTTTAATCTTATTGAGTTTAACTTACTATTTCCTTTTCTCTTATTATCAGTATTATGGGATAAGGAAAAGCTTTTATAAGATTATTCTACAAAAGTTGAAAATATCTTCCTTGTACTATATCTAAGAAGAAGATAAAATCCTTTTTGTGCATCTAAGGTATATATGTATTCGTTTTGTAAAAAAAATATCCACAAACTTTTCCTTCTTTTAGCGATTATCGTTGCTTTAAATTCTGGTGCATGGGGAAATAGGGAGGACCAAAATACAATTGTCGAACAAACAATAGCTTCTTATTCAGTTGATGAAATTATTCAACAGCAACAATTGATTATTAAGACTCTTGAAGAAGATACTAAAGCTTTAAAAAGAGACTTTGACAGAAAATCAGAAGATGAACGTGCTTTGGAAGAACTGCGATTACGGGCCCAAGATATCAGTAAGCGTGCTATTGAGGCAGCATTTGTTTTGCGTTCTCCTCTTAATGAAATTAATGCACTTCTTGATCAATTAACCGAGCTCTATCATGACGTAAAAAAACTGAACAGTTCAGTGAAAGAATACTCTTACTTGATAGAGCAAAAAGCTAAAATTAATAGTATCATGCTTCAATTTGAAGCGGTTTTTTTGGCGACGAATAGAATAGCTGAACTTTCTATCTCTCAATCTCGCGAGCTTTTTAAACATACACTTACCTACAGGCTTGAGTTTTCGATCCCGATGGTTAAGCATCTTGTCCAAAAAACAAAAGAGGCTTCATCAGATTTTTTGTTGTTGTTAGATTCTTGGTTTAATTTTATATTTTATTTCAAGTTATTAGAACTATTTCTTTCCTTTTTAATTCCACTTTTTATTACGTTTGGTCTCTCATATTTTTGTCATAAAGTTCTTGTTCATGTGTATTGCCACTTTACGAAGTCTAATGAGGAAATATCGTATTTACAGCGCTTATTAATCGCCTTTATTTCAGTTCTCTTACCTTCACTTATCTGTATTCTTTGTGTTTATCTTGTGTTGTTTTTATTTCGTAGTTTTAACTTAGATCCAGGTAAGCTTACAACAGTTTTTGATATGATTGGTTGTCAAATTATTTTAGTGTTTTTAATCAATCGATTAGCGGTTGTTCTTTTCTCGTCGAATAGGCCCCATGTGCGTCTTCTCAATATTGCACCATCGTCTGCTTTTCAATTGGTGATTTTGCTCACTTCTTTAGGAGGTGTTTTGGCATTTGATGCTGTTCTTGATAGTATTTATCAAATCATTTCAGCTCCTCTATCTTTGACAATTGCTAAAAGTTTTATTGCTGTTTTTCTTGTAGCGATATTACTGTTTATAATATCATTTGTACCTGTGCAGTTTAGACGTAGGAATTTTCAAGGAGAAAAAAAAGAACCGTATTTTTGGCCATTTTATATACGCATTCCTCTTATTGGTTTGGGATTATTGCTGCTTGTGTTGAATTTTTTAGGTTATGTTGGTCTCGCACGTTTTATTATGCAGCAGATTATGATTGGTGGAGTATTTTTAGTTCTCATGTATTTAGGAATACAAAGCGCTCAAGCACTTGGAACTAAAGGTCAATTTATGAAAACAACAGTTGGTCATCTTTTGATGCAGAGGTTTCATTTAGAAGAAAAAACGATGAACCAATTGGGAATTGTTGTGAGCGTTTTTCTCAATTTGTTTGTTGTGGTATTTTGTGCAATGCCCATTGCTGTACGGTTTGGATTTTCCTATTCTGATTTGAAAGTAGTGTTGTGGCAATTGGTTACTGGTTTTCAAATTGGAAATATTACTCTTTCTTTGGTTTCTCTTGTAACAGGAATTATTTCTTTTTGTGTCTGCTGGTTTCTTATTCGCCGATTTATTGGTTGGTTAGATAATGTGGTGTTGGATCATGGAGAATTTGATTCTGGTGTACGTAATTCTATCAAAACAGTTATAAGTTATGGTGGCGTTGTGGTGTCTGCTTTGATAGGATTGTCAATGGCAGGTTTGGATCTTAGAAATTTTGCTCTTATTGCTGGAGGACTTTCACTTGGTATCGGTTTTGGTTTGCAGAATATTGTCCAAAACTTTGTCTCTGGACTTATTATTTTAGTTGGAAGACCATTTAAAATAGGAGACTATATAGAATCTGGATCAGTAGGTGGTGTTGTTAAGCGTATTAGTGTGCGTGCAACGGAGCTTGAGACAATTCAGCGTAAGACGATTATTATTCCCAATTCAAGCCTTATTAATAATAATGTGAGTAATTGGACTAGACGTAATAAAGTAGGACGAATTGATATTCCAGTTACTGTATCATCTAAGGTTGCACCAGAGCATGTTGCTGAAATTTTATTAGAGATTGCTTCTGCGACAGAAGGAGTTTTAAAAAATCCTATCCCACAGGTGAGTTTTACTGCATTTGATTGTAAGCATTTTTCCTTTAATTTGGCTATTTATGTGCCTAATATTACCTCATCTTCTCATATAACCAATGCTCTTCGATTTGACTTATATAAGCGTTTTGCTGAGGAAGGAATCTTAGAATGCTGAAATGTATTTATGCTTTTATTACCGTTATTTTGTTGAATATTTTTACCATAACAGCTTTTTCCGCAACAGTGAAAAATACTGATTTAAAGATACACTCTCTCATTATTGTTGAAGGAAGTGTACCTTTAAAAATTTCTTTAAATACGCATCAAACAATTACAATTTGTATGAAAGGATGTTTTATAACTTTTCCTAATAAAGACCGTTTTGCAATAAAAGCAGATGATAATATAGAAATCAGTAGGGGAAGAGCAATTTTTAAATAAAGTGATTGAGGACTTTTTTGAGATAGTCTCTAGAAAGATAACGATATTGCGCCTGTTAATAATCTCATACTTTAAAAGTAGTAGTATGATTTCAGTGTAAGATAGATGTAGTTTTTTATATACATAGAATCTACTTATATGTAAGCATATAGAGGTATTTTTATACTATTTTATATTTATAATATTTTTAATTAAATATCAATGTGCTAACAATAATTACATCATTTCAGAATTTTTTCATGAAAAAATGCTTTGAAATATTCTATTTTATGATTTTTTATGCGGTAATTTGGATAAAAAATGTGTTATATTTTCTCATTTTTAAAAATATAATAGACATTTTTATTAAAGATTTGTCATTTAAAGTATTCATTATTATACTATTTTAATAGTTATTAAAATTTATTTGATAAAATTCAATTTTGATGTAATGATGTATTTAGTAGTGGTATATTTAAATGTAAATATAAAGGAGTGCATGCGGTTTTTTGGTATAAAATTTTATAAAACTTTGTTTTTCTAAATGTGATTTTTAATTATATTTAAATTTAGCAATGGGGTATAATTTTATGAATACAAAATTTATAACAGCATCTGTTTTTTATTTGGTTTCATCTTCTATAGTACAGGCTGCAGATGTCGTAGTTCCTGAAGAGTCTGTACATGTTGCTTCAGAAGTTGCTTCTTCTTCACTTTTTTCTTGGTCAGGTTTTTATTTTGGGGGGCAAGTTGGAGGCTTTTCAAGTAAAATTTCTGCAAAAACGCCTTATGTTGATATTCCTCTCTATCCTGATGAGGAGAGTAAAAGTAAATCATGGATACCCATCGAGAAACAGTATATGCCTGAACTTTCTGGCTTCGTAGGTGGCCTTTATGCGGGTGTTAATTTTGATCTTGGTAATAATTTTATCGTGGGGATTGATACGGATATCCTTTTAACGGAAAAAAAGGATACAAAAACAAAATTTCATGCTGATGAATCGAGTGCTGGTGGTTCGAGTCCTGAAGGAACTGATACTGGTACTGGAACTGATGCTGGTACTGAAGAAAATGGTAAAAAGAAAGAAAGTTATAAAAGGGCACAGTTTGACAAAGGGCGGGGGCCTAGCTTTTCTCGCTCTGGTACAGAGACTACAGAAGAAAAGGATAGCTTAACTTTTAATCATACTTTTAAACAAAAATGGACTGGAGCCACAAGGGTGCGTGTTGGGTTTTCTGCTCATCGAGTGATGCCTTATATTGCTGGTGGTATCGCTTATGGACAATTTCAAGATGTTTTGTCGACAGTCATTACGGGATCTGAACCTTTTAATAGGACATCGGATGCTACAAAAATGATGATTGGTTACACTCTGGGTGGTGGTGTTGATTTTGCAATGACAGATAATCTTGTTTTACGTGCGGAATATCGTTACTCAGATTTTGGTAAAAAGAAATTTAAAGACGAGATTGAAGTTAAGTATAAGACGAATGATTTTCGTGCAGGAATAGCTTACAAATTCTAGTTTTTGTAGGAATAAATTCGGCTTAGGAGTTTAAGAGGTCCTATCTTTGGTAGGGCCTTTATTATAGTGGGAAAGAAATCTTTAAGTTTGAATGATTCTAAAGAGTTATTCAGATTCTTTATTGTTTAGAATGTAACTCTTTAGTTTACAAGGTATGGTTGAAATATTTGTTTGCAAAGAGGGAATGATTCGTCTTTTATATTATTACAGTTATCATCTGATAATATCGTTATTGCAAATAGTAAACTTAAAGATAGTTTTCTAAACATTAAAAAATAAAGAAAGTTTTCATGAATTGGTGCGGACGGCGGGCACCTATTTTTTCTTTCTTTAGAATTCTCTACGCTATCACCTGATTGCGCGTTTTACTTTTTTATATATTTATAACTAACTGTTTTTATTTGATTTTATTTATAAAATTGCCTTTTGTATATAATCTTGCTATCAAATGAAATCGTTCCAAGTGCGATTCAAAAGGTGGTTTAGAAGGTGGTTAGCAGAACAAGGACACGTGATAGACTATCTGTCTTATCTGTAAAAAATTTATCTAAAGGAAAATATGCTGATGGAGCTGGGCTATGGCTTATCAAAACAGCCCAAAATCAAGGGCGTTGGGTTTTTCGATTTGATTTCAATAAAAAACGTCGTGAAATGGGATTAGGCTCTTGTAGCGTTGTATCTTTGAAAGAAGCGAGGCTTAAAGCTACAGCTTGCCGTGACCTTTTGCACCAAGGTATTGACCCGATTCGTAAAAGGAAAAATGAAAAATTACGGCAGGCAGTTGATAGTATTTCTTTACAAAAAATAGTTTTAAGTGCTTTTGAAGCTAAAAAAAGCGAATTGAAAAATGAAGGTAAAGCAGCAAGGTGGTTAGCACCTCTTACATTGCATGTTTTTCCTAAACTTGGGGATATAGCAATTACTGAATTGACGCAATTTGATATAAAAGAGTGTTTGTTGCCTATTTGGAAAACAAAAAATGAAACAGCGAGCAAGGCTTTATCACGTTTGAATATTGCTATAAAACATGCCGCAGCGCGTGGCATAGATGTGGATATGCAATTGGTCCCAAAAGCAAAAGCTTTATTAGGAAAGTTTATTCAAAATGTTCAAAATATTCCTGCTATGCCATGGCAAGAAGTTCCGGCTTTTTATCAGAATTTAGATGATAAGATTCTTTCAAATTTAGCACTGAAGTTGCTTATTTTGACGGGGGTAAGGTCATATCCATTGCGATATTTGCGTCTTGAACAAATAGATAAAAATATATGGACAATACCAAAAGAAAATATGAAAGGTATTGTTGGAAAAGTTTCAGATTTTCGCGTGCCATTAAGTCATGAAGCTTTGAAAATGATTGAGAAATCCCTCCCCTTTGAAAAGAATGGTTTTTTATTTGCTGGGAGTTCTGGAAAGCCTGTATCTGATGTAACACTTTCTAAATTCATGAAAGACAAAGGTTTTGATTATAGACCCCATGGTTTCAGATCTAGTCTTCGTGACTGGATAGCAGAAACAACGTCAACACCATTTGAGATTGCTGAAACTGTTCTTGCGCATTCAGTTGGGAGTTCAGTGACAAAAGCTTATATGCGGACAGATTTTTTAGAACAACGACATACCCTTATGGAACAGTGGGCTGCATTTATAACAGGAGCGACCTAAGGGGATCAAATTGTTAATGTTTTGAAAACCACTGTTTCATATGTGCAAAGACATTCTCTATCGCCTCCATGAGACGAGCAAAATTAAGAAACCATTTTCTAAAGAATTTCGCGCGTC